>NZ_JAUBPP010000004.1:0-323620 GCF_036700765.1 Microcoleus sp. S1D4 | reverse complement strand
CTATTGAATATGCTTTCATTGGTGTATTTTTTAATCTATTTTTATTGTACCTCATAACACCCGGAAGTGCTGTAGATGAGCAAAGGCTTAGTACCTCCTATGAGAACTCGAAAAGCTATATATTTTAATAAGTTTAACAAATAGAATCGATAACATAAAATAATTCAAGTGCGTTGCAAATTATCTAAAAGCTCCCAATGCTCCCAAAAGTGCATAAGATCACACTTAAAGCAGATGAATCGAGTATTAGCGAAAACTAGAGAAAAGCCGATCAGCTAAATTTAAACAAATTTTAATAGAGGCGCTCCAAACAGGATATTCGATCGCAAAGCCGAAGAAACCATCAATCGAGTTTACAGTCATAATAAAAGGGTGACAATTGCCATTGAAGGCGAGCGGAAAAAATGTCAAAATTAGTCAGGATTTTGGGCCCCGTCGGGCGATGAAACCCCTTTTCTAGCTGCCACTTTCGGCTCTTCCCTGATGCGATCGGGTTAAGAAACCGGGTTTATGTATAAATTTTGTGAGTAAAATTCTCAATCATTAGCAATTTATGCCGTAGGAAGTCACCGATCGCCCGCTTTATCAGTAAATATACGGAATTAGGATGCTCGATCGACCTGCCAATCTAGAAAAAATACGGAAATGCAGCCTCATTCGCTGCTAATTGCTATCAGAAGGAGGAGAATTTGCCCTTTGCTCTTGTGATTTATCACAACCGCACCCGATGGTTAAAACGTTCTTAATTGCTGAAACCCTTGCTTTTATTGCGACCTCCATCTTCCGACTTCCATCTTCCTGATGACGTTGTACCGAAAGCAGTTGTCAGTTGTCAGTTGTCAGTTGCGAGTTATTACCAATAACCAATAACAAATAACTAATCACTAATGACTTCTTCTATACCAGTCTCAAATTGCAGAGCGATATGGGATGCCATCAACCTCGATACCAAACAGCAAAATAACTAAAAAAAGAGCATTATGTTTCATGAATACCTGTATCAACAAGTAATCAACCTGCAGGAAAAATTAATTCGCTTAGAAAGAGATATGCAGTCTCAAACCTGGTTCAAAAAGCTGCAAGCGCTGATGGGAGTCATTAGCAAAATTCGCGAATCCCTAGACTTAGAAACAATATTCAAAATCACAGCCACCGAAGTCCGGCAACTCCTAAATGCCGATCGAGTCGCCGTCTACCGCTTCATTCCCGAATCCGACTGGAACGACGGCGAAGTAGTCTCCGAAGACGTACTGCCCCTATACAGCCCTTCCTTGGGCGCAAAAGTCCACGACCACTGCTTCGGCGAACAATTTGCAGCCAACTACGCCAAAGGATATGTTCAAGCAGTCACCGACATCTACAAAGCCCGGTTGAGCCCCTGTCACCTCAAAATTCTCAAGCGATTTCAAATCAGAGCAAACTTAGTTGTACCCCTACTGCAAGGGCAAAATTTGTGGGGATTGCTGTGTATTCACCAGTGCGGCGAACCCCGCGAGTGGCAAGAAGACGAAATCGAATTTGCCAGACAAGTAGGCGACCATTTAGCAGTGGCAATTTCTCAGGCCGAACTGCACTTGCAAACCCAGAAACAAATCGCAGAAATCGAATTGGCGCAGCAGAAACTCCGCGACAGCGAGCAAAAATATCACCAAATTCTCGACTCGATCGCCGATATGGTATTAGTCAAAGGCCCCAAAGCCCAAATCGTCTGGGCAAATCAAGCCTTCCGCGACTATTACGGCATGAGTCAAGAGGAACTGCAAGGCATCATAGACGCACCTTTCGCCGAACCTGACCACACTCTCCAGTACATTAAAGATGACGCCTTCGTATTTGAAACCGGACAAACCCTGCAAATTGCCGAAGAACCTGTGACGCGCTACGACGGAGAAGTGCGGCTGTGGAGCACCGTCAAAACACCCATCCGCAATGAAGACGGCCAAATCACAATGACAGTCGGCGTCTCCCGCGACATGACGGAACGCAAAGCAGCAGAAGAAGCTGTCAAAGCCAGCGAAACCAAATACCGCAGCCTGGTAGAAACCTCTCAAGACATGATTTGGTCTGTCGATGCGACTGGACGCTACACCTTCGTCAACCCAGCAGTTAAGTATATCTACGGTTACGAACCAGAAGAAATGATCGGTAGGCCGTTCTCCGATTTTGTGACACCAGAACAAGCCCAGAAAGATTTAGCTGTTTTCGCCCGCCTGGTGGCCGGAGAATCAGTTTTCCAGTATGAAACGACCCACATCGCCAAAGACGGCAGCATCAAACATTTGATGTTCAACGCCATCGCCCTGTACCACGAAACCGGAAACTTCCTCGGCACCACCGGTACAGCCACCGACATTACCGATCGCAAGCGCGCCGAAGCAGCATTGCAACACGCCAACGCCGAACTAGAACGCAGAGTTGAAGCCCGCACCGCCGAACTGCGCCAGACTTTTAGCGCCCTCAGCGCCAGCGAAACCAAGTTTCGGACGATCGCGGCCGCCATCCCCGGTTCTCTGTTTCAATTTTGCAGCCGCAATGGAGTTTGGAGAGTTGACTACACCAGCGATGGCATCGAAGATATCAGCGGCATCACAGCAGCAGAAATGATGCGAGACATCAATACATTCATTTCCCGCATCCACCCCGAAGACTTGGAAAGCTACATTGCTTCCGTCAACGAAGCCGTTGAAAACTTCTCTCCCTGGCACTACGAAGGGCGGTTAATCAAGCCAAACGGCGAGCTCCGCTGGTGGCAGGGCGACTCCATGCCCACCCGCAGCGAGAACGGCGAAATCGTATTTTGCGGCGTATTCCTAGACGTTACCGATCGCAAAAAAGCCGAAACCGCCATCCGCGACAGCCAGCGGCAGCTCAAAGAAGCCCAGAGACTCGCCCACGTCGGCAATTGGGAACTCGACGCAGCCACCGGAACCGTCACTTGGTCCGAAGAACTCTTCCGCATCTTCGGACTCGAACCGGCAGCAGCAGCGCCCAGCCTAGAGCAGCAATTCTCTTGGTGTCATCCAGAAGATTTGGAACTGTGGCAAACCCAAATACAGCGGGCAATCGAAGCAGGCATTCCCTACGATTTAGACTTCCGCCTTTACCGTCCCGACGGCACGCTGCGGCATCTCAACGCCTTGGGCAAAGCTGAAACCGATGCCGGCGGCAAGGTGGTAAAACTGTTCGGTACGGCGATCGACATTACCGATCGCAAAGTCGCCGAAGCAGCCCTGCGACAAGCAGCAGCCGAGTTAGAAGACAGAGTGAGCGATCGCACGGCCGAACTTTCCCAAGCAGTCACGCAATTAGAACAAGAAATTGGCGATCGTAAACAGGCAGAAGCAGCCCTGCAAGTTTCCGAGCAAAACCTGCGAACCATATTTAACAATGTCTACGACGCTATCTTCATTCACGATTTAGAAGGTAACATTCTCGATGTAAACAATCGAATGTTAGAAATGTACGGAGTCAGCCAGGAACAAGCAACAAAATTATCAATTAAAAACGACTATTCAAGCAGCGACACTCCGAGCGCACAAATGGCAGAACTTTGGACAAGAGTATTAGCAGGAGAAACCCCCCGCGTGGAATGGAAAGCAAAGCGTCCCAACGACGGTTCAACATTTTCTGTAGAAGTCGCCCTGTCCAAAATCAATCTTAACGGCAATGTTAACATCATTGCCAACGTGCGAGATATTAGCGATCGCAAACAGGCAGAAGCAGAACTGCAACAGACTCAAAACTTTATGGAATCAGTGCTCAACACCATACCCGTAGCAGTGCTTGCCAAGGAAGCCAAAGAACTGCGGTTTGTACTGTGGAACCCCGTCGCCGAAGACTTGCTCGGTTTCAGCGCAGCAGAAGTTACGGGCAAAAATGATTTCGACCTTTTTCCCACAGAACAAGCTAACTTTTTCACTGCCAAAGATCGAGAAGTTCTCAACAACGGGCAAACTGTAGAAATCAGCGAAGAAGAGATTGAAACAGGTCAAGGAGAATTGCGGATATTTCATACTAAGAAAACATCAATACTTGATGCTGACGGCCAACCGCAATATCTATTAGCTGTCACCGAAGACATTACCGATCGCAAGCTAGCAGAAATTGCCTTGAAGCAATCTGCAGCCCAACTCAAGCAGCAAGCAGATAGAGAAAAATTGCTCAACATTCTCACAGCTCAAATCCGCAATTCCCTCGACTTCGACAGCATTATTGCTGTCGCCGTCCAAGAAATTCGGGCTTTCATGCAGATCGATCGGTGCTATTTTTGCTGGTATCGCAGCGAACAAGAAGAGGGTTTTTGGGAAATTATTCAAGAATCTCGCAGAATAGAACTTTCCGATTTAATAGGTTGCTATAAAGCTTCTGACTTCGGCACTATAGGAGAACAGATGTTGCGTCTAGAAACGCTGCAAATAGATGATGTCGGAGCGCTCGCAGACTCTATTTTGATCGAGTCTCTTAACTCTCTGGGCTACCAATCAGTGTTGGCAATTCCGATGCAGGCACTTTCGGGAGTAGTGAGCGTTGTTACCTGCGCCCACTCCGCTGCTGTGCGACCGTGGAGCGAGGGCGAAGTAGAATTATTGCAAGCAGTTACAGTTCAATTGGCGATCGCCATCAACCAAGCCGATCTTTACACCCAAACCTGCAATAAAGCTCGTGAATTAGAGCACACCTTGCAGCAATTAACCAGCGCTCAATCGCAGTTAATTCAAAGCGAAAAAATGTCATCTCTCGGTCAGCTCGTCGCAGGAGTCGCCCACGAAATTAACAATCCGGTTAATTTTATTTACGGCAATCTCACCCACGCCAACGACTATACTCAAGACTTGCTGCATTTGATCGAACTTTACCAAAACCACTATCCCGATCCTGTCCCGGAAATTCAAGAAGAAGTAGAAGCTATTGAACTCGATTTTCTGATGGAAGACTTGCCAAAACTGCTTTCTTCGATGAAAGTCGGTGCAGACAGAATTCAGCAAATTGTAGCGTCTCTGCGTACATTTTCCCGGATGGACGAAGCAGAAATGAAAGCAGTTAACATCCACGACGGCATAGATAGCACTCTGATGATTTTGCAGCACCGACTCAAAGCTAAACATAATCATCCAGAAATTGAGGTAATTAAAGAATACGCTCAAATACCCTTAGTAGAATGTTATGCCGGACAGTTAAATCAAGTATTTATGAATGTTCTGAGCAATGCTTTAGATGCTTTAGAAGAGAGAGACACACGGCGTTCTGCTGAGGAAATGCGGCAAAATCCTAGTACGATTTCCATTAAAACGGAAATGCTGGAGGGCGATCGCGTTTTGATTCGGATTGCTGACAATGGGGTGGGAATAGCAGATGCTGTCGTTACTCAACTTTTTAACCCCTTTTTTACCACTAAACCTGTGGGAAAAGGTACTGGAATGGGCTTGTCAATTAGCTATCAAATTGTTACCGACAGACACAAAGGTTCGCTGAAATGCACTTCTTCTCCCGGACAAGGTGCTGAATTTGCGATCGAGATTCCGTTGAAAGCTAGCTGTTAATTTGTTAGTTGTTAGTTGTTATTAGTTATTGGTTGCGACGGGTAATATCCAATCCAGTAGCATCCCAATTGTCAAATCCAGTCAACAGTCAACAGTCAACAGTCAACCAAAATCAATCTAATTCATCTGCGTAAATCTGTGTTAATCTGCCCTCATCTGTGGTGAAAAAAAAGATAATTCCTTAACCGCAGATGACAAGGGATTAAGGCAGATTAACGCAGATGCAGAAAAATCAGCAGTCATTAGTCAGCAGTCAGCAGTCATTAGTCAGCAGTCAGATAAAATCCGGTAACATCCCAATTGTCAAATCCAGTCAACAGTCAACAGTCAACAGCCAACAGCCAACAGTCAACAATCACCTGACGGTGCAACCGGAATTGATATCACTCAGTCCATAATTGCTATATTACCGAAATTTATCAGTATTTCAGTCATCGTTAAACTGTCCAAAGGTTTAGAAAACCAATATCCCTGAGCTAATTCGCAGCCTAATCCCCGAAGCTGTGCTAACTGTTCGGCTGTCTCCACACCTTCGGCGATCGCATTTAATCCCAAATTGTGAGCCAAAGTTACAATCGCCCGCACAATCTGCAAAGGCTGACCCCCGCCGTCACCGTTTTCGATGGCCCCCAAGCGACTCACAAAAGAGCGATCGATCTTCAGCGTATCCAGTGGAAAACGGTGCAAGTAACTCAAAGACGAATAGCCAGTACCGAAATCGTCGATCGACAATCGAATATTTCTACCTTTTAATTGGGCCAGCACAATATTGGCTTTAGCCACATTTTCTACGATCGCACTTTCAGTAATCTCCAATTTTAAACAGCTCGGAGCGCAGCCTGTTTCTGCCAAAATTTCATCTATCTGTTCGATTAAATTCGGCAAACCTAACTGTTTGGGAGAAAGATTGACGCTCATTGTTAATTGTGAAGGATCGATAATTGGTAATTGGTAATTGGGCATTGGGCATTGGGCATCGGGCATCGGGAATTGGGCATCGGGCATCGGGCCTTGCCGAACTTCCTGCTTCCCTGTATCCGTTACATCCCGTACATTGCTCGTTGCCGAACTTCCTTCTTCCTTCTTCCCTCTTCCTTCTTCCTTCTTCCCTCTTCCTTCTTCCTTCTTCCCTCTTCCTTCTTCGGACGGACTTACATCCGTTACATCCGTTACATCCGTTACATCCGTTACATCCCGTACATTGCTCGTTGCCGAACTTCCCTCTTCCTTCTTCCCTCTTCGTTCTTCCGACGGACTTACATCCGTTACATCCGTTACATCCGTTACATAACTTCCTTCTTCCTTCATTAACATTTCTTGCCAAACGCGCAATTGCCGGCAAGCTTCCCGCAGCACCCAGGCTCCCAGAGGCACGATCAAACCGGTTTCCTCAGCTACAGGAATAAAACTAGACGGCGGCACTAAACCCCGAACCGGGTGCTGCCAGCGCACCAAAGCCTCAAAACCCTCGATCGCACCGCTGGCGATCGAAACAATCGGTTGGTAGTGCAGAATAAAGTGGGAACATTCATTTTTGCTCGCACCTAATTCCTGCTTACCCAAAATAGCCAAACGCAGGTCATTTTCTAACTGCAACAGCGACATAGTTTGGTCGTGCATCGCCAAATTAAACACTTCGTGGCGGGCTTTGCCCAAAGCTTTAGCACGGTACATAGCAATGTCAGCATCGCGCAGGAATTCTTCCGGGTGAACGTACAGATTCGATTTGCCTCTTGTGTCGGCTGCTGCGACTTCGCCTTGACTGAAAACAATGCCAATGCTAGCGGTGGTAAATACTTCGTGCCCTTCGATATGAAACGGTAAAGTCAGTTCTGTTTGTATTCTGTTAGCTGCTTGGGTGGCATCGGTGAGGCTCTGAATGTGGTCTAGCAGGATGGTGAATTCGTCTCCCCCCAACCGGGCGACGGTATCAGAAGCCCGCACGCAGGTTAGCAGCCTGTCTGCGAGGGCGACTAGCAGTTTGTCTCCTAAAATGTGTCCTAAAGAATCATTAACTACTTTGAAGCGGTCTAAATCTAGGAAAAGTAAACCAAATTTGTAATCGGAGGATTGATTTGATCGGCGGATGGCTTGTCCTAGCCTGTCGATGAACAAAACGCGGTTTGGCAAACCCGTCAGCGCGTCGTGAAAAGCACCGTGCAGCAGTTGCCGTTCTACTCGCTTGCGCTCGGTGACATCTCTGATAATAATCTGGGCGGCGGCTGCGCCTTGATAAAGGGCGGGGATGCCGGCCACTTCAACGTCGATGATTTCTCCGTCTAGCCGCATCAGTTTTTGCTCGGCAAGCTCGATCGGCTTATTTTCTTGCTCGACTTGCCTCATGCGCTTTTGGGCTGTTTCCACATAGTTTGAATGGACAAAATGCAATATCGGAAAGCCGATTAACTCTGCCGGAGAACTCGCACCGAGGAGTTTTGCGCCCGCAGCATTGATGTAGGCGATTTTCTCTTGACTGTGAACGACGATCGCTTCGGGAGATAGTTCTACTAAACGGCGATAGCGTTCTTCACTTTCTTGCAGAGATAATATTAACTCGCAGCGCTCTTTTTCGGCTTGCTGGCGTTCGATTTCCATTTGGTGAACCGCCAGAATTTTACCGATGCTTTGAGCCATCAATTCTATGATTTCTATTTCCTGGTACTCAAATTTTTTTTTCTTAATTTCTCGCGAACTAAAGCTTAATATACCGTAAGTTTTATTGTTAACAAATATCGGCGTTCCAATGTAAGATTCTGAGTGACATTGTTTATAAGCTGGATGTTCGCGCATCTCTATTTCTGCTCCCACATGAGAATAGAAAATAGTTTTATTGGATTTAATTACTGCAGCGCAGTAAGTATCGCTGAGGTTCAATTCTAGGCCTCGCACGAAGTATCCTATATCGGATTTTGCTGCCCGCACAATAAAAACTTCATCCTGGACTTCAGCCATGATGCCAATAGAAAGTCCAAAAATTAAACAGCCTGCTGTTAAATAATCTTCAACCAGTTCTTGAAAATTTTGATAATGATAAGTTGTAATCCGGTGCAAGTGTTTGAGATTAGCGGTGAAAGCTGCTAAAGCTTGAGAATTTAAAAATAATTCTGCTTCCGCTCGCTGGCGGTCGGTAATGTCTGTTTGCACTCCAATAAAGTGGGTTAAGTGTCGCCGCGAGTTGTGCACCGGAGCGATCGACAGTTCGTGCCAAAAAGGCGTGCCGTCTTTCCGAAAGTTACGCAGGATAACTTGGCATTCTCTGCCTTCTTCAATTGCCGTTCGCAATAGTTTAGCAGAGGCGGTGTCCGTGTCGTTGCCCTGCAAAAATCGGCAATTTTTCCCCATTAATTCGTCTCTGCGATAACCCGTAATCCGCTCAAAACTGGGATTGACATAAATAATCGGATTATCTGTAACCGTCGCGTCGGTGATGGCGATGCCGTTGCTGCAACTTTCGATCGCCCGTTCCATCATTTGCAAGCGCTCTTGCGATCGAATCCGCTCGATCGCCGCAGCTAACACGTTGGCGATCGCTTCTACAAAATAAACGTCATCTTGGCTGAAAACCCGCCTTTGGCTGGTGTGAACCCCCAAAATGCCCCAAGCCTGCGTCGCAGAAGTGTCCGCTGGTTCTGCTTGTCCCAAGAAACTCTCCAGTCCCCGATTGCCGGGAACGATGACAGTGACGCCGCTCACAGCCCGGTGGTTGTGCAGCAGCGGCAACTCGCTAAAACGGGTTTCCACCCGCAAATCTTCGACAATCGTGGCTTTGCCAACTAGCAACGTGTAACCAGCTTGCGATCGGGCAGAAGCCGCAACAGTGGCTTTGCCGACAAGGCCCGGCTGCCAGCCAACCCCCGCTCGCAACAAAAAAGCATGGCCCGAGGGCAACAGTTCCAACAACTGACAATAATCAACATCCAAGGTTTGAGCAATTAACACCGCAGCTTTGTCCATCAGTGCAGACAAATCTGTTTCCGCCAATGCCTGCTGCCCCAAGTAAGCGACGGCCGCTTGCTGGCGGGCGCGCAAATGGATTGAGGCGAGCAATTCCTGCTCCTTGGCGGCTGCTCGCTTGCGATCGCTAATGTCACAGAACACCGACAGCACGGATTTTTCCGACAGCAATGTCAAATACCGCATCGATACACTTGCCCAAAACAGCGTGCCGTCAGCTTTTTGGAGGCGAACTTCTATCTCGCGGACTTGTCCGTTGCGGGCGAGCACATCCAGCAGTTCGTGGCGCTGTGCGGGGTTACTGTATAGTGTGGAGGCTTTTTTGCCGTCGATTTCAAATTCTTTGAACCCGAAAACCTGATGGCATAAATCGTTACTATAAAGAATTGTGCCATCAGCCAGACTGCTGATGATCGTAGGCATCGGCATCGAATTGGCGATCGTCAGCAATAATTCTTGAGTTGCTTGCAGCTCTTGGTAAAAGTCTGCCTTGGCAGCCGAGCCCTGACAATCTTCACAGTTTTCAGGGATAAAACTTTCCATTTTTTAATCGATCCATTTCTGCGGATAAATTTAAGCTTGTATTCAGTGAACAGTTGACAGTGGACAGTTGACAACCTCCCTCCTCGCCTAGAGAAGGGTTGAGGGCGACCTCTACCTGGAAGGAAGAGGATGGTCGTAATGAATAACCTTCTTTTAATTTCTAGCTAAAAGGGAGAGGCTTTAAACCAATTCTTTCTGGTAGCTAACGATTTGAGATGCTCGCGGGCGATCGACATTACCTCCGCCATATTAATTTTAACCAGAACAATGCAACTCAACGCCGGAAAACTTCT
This sequence comes from Microcoleus sp. S1D4, assembly GCF_036700765.1. NCBI lineage: Bacteria > Bacillati > Cyanobacteriota > Cyanophyceae > Oscillatoriales > Microcoleaceae > Microcoleus > Microcoleus sp. S1D4. The sequence continues at coordinate 313,290 of NZ_JAUBPP010000004.1, read as the reverse complement.
TGGCTGGAGTTTCAGCAGCGCTCCAGATACAGACAGATTTTGTCTTTAGTATGAAAATCTACTGTTTTTAAAGTTGCGTTAAGTTTTTATAAGAGCGGGTGCTTTGCCAAATATGTAGCGCCAGCGCCTAATCTAAAAAGTAATGTCACCTGCAAACAACTACCCAACACAATTTTGAGAGAGAACACAAATGCTTGAATCTTACCGCCGTAACGCTGCCGAACGGGCCGCACTGGGAATTCCACCGCTGCCGCTAGACGCCCAGCAAACCTCAGAACTCTGCGAATTGCTCAAAAATCCGCCACCTGGGGAAGAAGAAGCCTTAGTAGAATTATTGCGCGATCGCGTGCCCCCCGGCGTAGACAGCGCCGCCTACGTCAAAGCAGGTTTTCTGACCGGCATTGCCAAAGGCGAAATCCACAGCCCCCTAATTGCTCCCAAATGGGCAGTTTACCTGCTGGGGACAATGATGGGAGGTTACAACGTCCAATCTTTAATCGATTTACTCCATCCTACTGCCGAAACCGCCATCCCCGCCACCGCAGCCCGCGCCTTGAGCAAAACGCTGTTAGTATTTGACGCCTTCCACGACATTCTCGCCCTGTCGGATACCAATCCCTACGCCAAACAAGTCATAGATTCTTGGGCGGATGCCGAGTGGTTTACCGGCCGGCCCCAACTAGCCGAAGCCATTACCGTTACAGTCTTCAAAGTACCCGGAGAAACCAATACCGACGACTTGTCTCCGGCACCTCAAGCTACCACGCGGCCGGACATTCCCTTGCACGCTTTAGCAATGCTGGAAAGTAAGATGCCCCAAGCGCTGGAAACCATTGCCCAATTGAAGCAAAAAGGCCATCCCGTAGCCTACGTCGGCGATGTTGTCGGCACCGGTTCCTCGCGCAAATCAGCGATTAACTCAGTGCTGTGGCACATTGGCAATGATATTCCGTTTGTGCCAAACAAGCGCAGCGGCGGATATATTTTGGGAAGTGCGATCGCCCCGATTTTCTTCAATACTGCTGAAGATTCCGGCGCATTGCCGATCGAATGCGATGTCAGCAAAATGGAAACCGGAATGGTAATTACCATCCATCCCTACAAAGGAGAAATCGCCAACGAAGCCGGAGAAATCATCTCCACCTTCACTCTCAAACCCGACACAATCACAGACGAAGTTCGCGCCGGCGGCCGCATTCCACTATTAATTGGACGCACCTTAACCGACAAAACCCGCGAAGCTTTAGGACTAGGAATTAGCCCGATTTTCACCCGTCCAACAATTCCCGCCGACACAGGTAAAGGCTTCACCTTAGCCCAAAAAATGGTAGGGAAAGCCTGCGGTTTAACAGGCGTGCGTCCCGGTACATCTTGCGAACCATTAATGACCACAGTCGGTTCCCAAGACACCACCGGGCCCATGACTCGCGACGAATTAAAAGAACTTGCTTGTTTGGGATTTAGCGCCGATTTGGTAATTCAAAGTTTCTGCCACACCGCCGCCTATCCAAAACCGGTTGATGTCAAAACTCACCACGAATTGCCCGATTTCATGGCACAGCGGGCGGGTATAGCTTTGCGTCCCGGAGACGGCATTATTCACTCTTGGCTCAACCGGATGTTATTGCCAGATACAGTAGGAACCGGCGGCGATTCTCACACACGTTTTCCTTTAGGAATCTCCTTTCCTGCGGGTTCGGGATTGGTGGCATTTGCTGCAGCCTTGGGCGTGATGCCTTTGGATATGCCGGAATCTGTTTTAGTGCGCTTCAAAGGAGAATTGCAGCCGGGAGTAACCCTGCGGGATGTGGTGAATGCAATTCCCTATGTAGCGATTCAAAAAGGTTTGCTGACAGTCTCAAAACAGAATAAGAAAAACGTCTTTTCGGGGCGGATCATGGAAATTGAAGGCTTGCCCGATTTGAAGGTCGAGCAGGCATTTGAATTGACTGATGCCTCGGCCGAGCGTTCCTGCGCTGGATGCACGATTAAATTGAGTGTGGAGACTGTTTCTGAGTACATTCGCTCCAACGTCGCGCTGCTAAAAAACATGGTAGCGCGGGGCTATGAAGATGCACGGACGATGATGCGCCGGGTGGCGAAGATGGAGGAATGGCTGGCTAATCCGGTGCTGCTAGAAGCTGATGCTGATGCGGAGTATGTTGAAATCATCGAGATCGATCTCAACGAGATTACTGAACCCATTGTGGCTGCACCGAATGACCCGGATAATGTTAAGTTGTTGAGTGAGGTTGCGGGCGATCAGGTTGACGAAGTATTTGTCGGTTCTTGCATGACAAATATCGGCCACTACCGCGCCACTGCAAAGGTGTTGGAAGGTGCAGGGGAAGTTAAAACTCGCCTGTGGATTTGTCCGCCAACTCGGATGGACGAACAACAACTAAAAGAAGAAGGTTATTACAGCATTTTTGGAGCGGCTGGAGCGCGGACGGAAATGCCGGGATGCAGTCTTTGTATGGGAAATCAAGCGCGGGTAAAAGATGCCACAACGGTTTTTTCAACTTCGACTCGCAACTTCAACAACCGGATGGGCAAAGATGCACAAGTTTATCTCGGTTCGGCGGAATTGGCTGCTGTTTGTTCGCTGTTGGGTCGCATTCCCACAGTCCAAGAATACCAGGAAATTGTGGCCAAGAAAATCAATCCTTTTGCTGGCGATTTGTATCGATATTTGAATTTCGATCAAATTGCTGGTTTTGAGGATGAAGGGCGAGTGATTGCTGTGGAAGATATGCCGCGCATCGAGGATATTTTGGGGATTCCTGAAGGTGTGTTGAGCAAGTAGTTTCCTCGAAATTCAGTGAAATGGTTGTTTTGAACCGCAGATGAAAGCAGATGAAAGCAGATGAATTTTATCTGCATTCATCTGTGTACATCTGCTGACATCTGCGGTTCAAAAAAATCCCAGAATCTGGATGAATTATCCCCCGCCTCTTGTTTACAATATAAGTAGAATCGATCGACCCGCTGATTCATATAAATCCGAGAAAGGAGAAAAGTGATTGTGTCTGAACAAGCTTTAATCAGTGAAAGCCCAACGACAGCAGCTTCAGCGCCAGAAACTCGCATTGGCAACGAAATGGTAGAGTTTCTCAGTGTAATTCAGCAAACTCCGAGAGAATATTGGCCGAATTTGCTTAAAATGATGCGGTTATTTCTGGAAACGGTGACAGTAAAACCAGCCTTGTCCGAGCCTCCCCAGACATCTGAGAAAATAGACATTACTAAACTGTCGCTGGAGGAGCGGATACAAAGAAATCAAGGTGCAATTGAATTATTGCGATCGTGGGTAGAGGAGGGAGATGAACAGGAACAAACAGAAACCGCTGAATATCTCCGTAAAGTTTTAGATGAAGACCGCCTTTCTAATCGGCCATTATTCCCATGAGTAGAGTAATACTTTTAGATTCTGGGCCTTTGGAGATGGTAACAAACCCTAAAGCATCTTCTACTGAAGTTCAAGAGTGCAAAGTTTGGCTAAACTCTTTAATGCTCAGAGGCGAAATAATAATTTTGCCTGAGATTGCTGACTACGAAGTACGACGCGAATTGATCCGTGCAGGTAAGTCAGCAGGTATTCAACGACTTGATGAACTGAAATTACAACTGACATACCGTCCTTTGACTTCGGAGGTAATGCTTCTAGCTGCTCAGTTGTGGGCTGACGCGAGAAGGAGAGGAAGACCAACCGCAGAACCCAATGCACTTGACGGGGATGTGATTTTGGCGGCTCAAGCACTATTGGAGGCAAGTGAAGGCAATGAGGTGGTAATTGCTACAACAAATGTGGGGCATTTATCGCAATTTGTTGATGCTCGCGAATGGCTGCTAATTCAGTAATGTTTAAATCGATCGCACTTACCTTCTGATATACTTTCAACTATAGATATTTTTACATACACCGTTAGCGAGATCGACACCATGGTGGAAACAGCCGACACAATCGAAAAAATGGACGATCGCACGCAAACCCGGTTTTGGGGTAAAGTTACAGTCATAGATGCGGGCGATCGTTACAAGATCAATCGCATCGAAGTCAAGCCGGGACACCACATCAGGACGCAAATGCACTATCACCGCAGCGAACACTGGGTTGTCGTCTCCGGTACCGCTAAAGTGATCTGCGATGACAAAGAGACGATTCTCATGCAGAAACAGTCAACCTACGTTCCCATGAATACTGCTCACCGCGTGGAAAACCCAGGCGTGATTCCTCTGGTGATGATTGAAATCCAAAATGGCGAATACCTCGGCGATGATGACATTATCCGTTTCGCCCAAGATGCTGACGAAGAAGATTGATCCGACATCAAAATATGAAGCAATCGCAGATGTCATATCAATTTCGGTTACACCGTCAGGTGATTGTTGATTGTTGACTGTTGACTGTTGACTGTTGACTCGATTTTATTATTCCTATGCAACCGGAAACGATGTCAGGGAAAAGCGCCGCGCACCGAACAATTACCCGCGCCGCGACAGGAAACGAGATAAATCCTACAATTATAACTGTAGGGGCCATTTCGGAAATGGCCCCTACAGGATGATATTAAGCTTGTTAAAAACGAGCATCTGATTTAGCAATTGGCGATCGTCCTACGGTAAAGCAGCATTTTTCAAATCTACATTTGCCATATTTGCATTCATTAAATTAGCACCGGTCAAGTCCGAACCGTTCAAATTAGCACCAGTCAAATTAGCACCGGTCAAATTTGCATCCCGCAAGTTAACTCCCAGTACGTCGATTCCCGACAAACTGCCACCTCTGAGGCTGACATTAGCTAAATTCGCTATGGACTGGCGAGCATTTTTCATATTTGCGCCAGCCAAATTTGCACTTTCTAAGTTAGCGCCCACTAAATTAGCATTGGTGAGGTTGGTATTTTTCAAGCTGGCAATTACTAAACCCGCCAGACTCAGGTTAGCCTTGGTTAAATCAGCGCCCTGCAAATTTACTCCGTGCATTCTAGCGGCAATTAAACTCGCACCTTGCAATTTAGCTTGTTGCAGATTGGCTTCGTTCAGTTTTGCTTCATTGAGATTAGCACCGTTCAAATTCGCTCCGCTCAAATTCGCTCCGCTCAAGTCGGCTCCGCTGAGATCCATACCAGCAAGCTGCGCTCCTGTCAAGTCACACTTGGTACATTCTTTAGTTTCTAATAGTTGCTTGACTTGCGATACGTTTTCTGCTTTGACTCCAGAAGCAAAACCCATTGCAATCAGTAGCGCTGTTGTTGTTAAAATTCCAAATTTCATATACTCACCCTCGGCGATATCTCTCTTTTAATAATATCCCACATATTTCTAGAGAGTTGGGTGATCGGTCTCTTCGATAAACTGTGACAATCATCACCCTATTATGCACACAACATGATAGAATTATTGACGTTTCAATTCCTCAAAATCATTGTAAACAATTATTGCTTTTTCAGGAACCAAAAGGGAAAGGATTGCGTCGGTTCTAAACGGACACCGCTGATGCTGTTCTGAGCAAAAGTATAGTCCTTATCCTGCCAAAGAGGGATGAAAGGTACATCTCTACCTAGTATGTCCTGAATTTCGCCAAACAAAGCTTTCCGGGTTTGGGGGTTTAGTTCTTTGCGTTGCTTGTCGATAAGTTGATTTACTTGATCGCTATAATAAAACGAACCCTGACCCTGACTCGCACCCTTTTCGCACCCGGTGGTCGCCGAACCCGTGTCACAATCCAAAAACGGCTGAATGTAATTGTCAGCGTCAAAAAAATCGGCGTACCAATCCACCAAAACCGCAGGATAAATCCCCTTCTCTATATTTTGAAACAAAGTCGGAGATTCAACGCTGTTAATTTCTACCTGCATTATCCCATCCATTTTAAGCTTAGCTTGGGCCTCGATCGTACTCGCAACTAACGATCGCTTTGTGGAAGCAGAAGGATACCAAATTTGCAGAATAAAAGGATTGGCGGCCGAATATCCCGCTTTTGTTAACAATTCCTTGGCTTTGGCTGTGTTCGCATCGCCGTAAAGTTCTTTAAACACGGGCTTGTTAACGTCGAAGGTTGTGGGAATCAGACTGTACAGTGGCTGGGCTTGTCCCCGGAGTACGCGATCGTTAATCAGGGGGCGATCCATCACGGAGGCGATCGCCTGTCTCACTTCTAACTTGTCCAACGGTTTAGACTTAGTATTCAGCGTCATGTAACTAACCGTACTGCTTTCCCCCGCGATTTCCTGCCATTTCCCTTGTTTGGCTCCCTCGTTCAAGCTTTGAACTTGGTCTGCATCCAGAGACAAATAAGCCACATCGACTGCACCAGTCCGAAAACTATTGAACAAATTTGACGAACTAGAAAGCAGCAAAAGGTCAATTCCTTGATTAACTGGTTTTTCGCCCCAATACTTATCAAATGCGTCAAACTTGAGAGAATCGCTGCCGTACTTCGCCAGTTTGTAGCGTCCAGTTCCTACAAACGTATCCGGTTTAAATTTAGCATCCCCAATCTCGTAAGCTTTCGGAGAAATTGCACAAAGACCGGCAAATGTCAGGAGAGAAGGAAAAGCAGCAAAAGGCTTTTTGAGTTGAAAAGTTAATTCGTATTCGCCCGTCGCTTTCACCGATTCTACGGCATCGCTCAACAAGAAAGCCGGACGGCCGCCATTTTTGATAAACCGCTGCAAGGAAAACTCCATTGCTGCGGCGTTAAAAGGTGTGTCGTCGTGAAAAATAACTCCTTGACGCAAGGGGATTGTATATGTCAATCCGTCTTGGCTAACTTTTGGCATTGCTGTCGCTAAATGGGGGATTAACTCAGTAGTTCCCGACTTGTAAGTGTAGAGAGTATCGCCCAAATTTTGCAGCAGTTGCCCTGATATAATTTCATAAGCGTCCGCAGGGTCGATCGTCCGCAATTTCAAGGTTGTGCCAATAGTAACGCGGTTATTAGCATTTTCGCCGGTCGAATTAGGCGATCGATTTGCCCTCTGTCCGCAGCTTGCAGTTAACAAGCAGCACAGACAGAACAGAGCTATCGCTTTAATCACTGAAGGTTTTATAGATATTCTAGGCTGCTGCTTGTTGATTCTCATCGTCTTTTTTTGACACTCCAAATTACTCATTATATTATCACAACACTCCGGAGAGTTTCAGGGTTTACTCATGGGTGGGCTAGAAACTTGGTTTGTCGCAAAGCTTCTAGGTTTATTAACGAGCAATATAGTCGGAAACCGGATTTATGAGCAAGCCGAGTGCGATCGTCTCCCCTTGCGTTTTGAGTTGCTAGCCTGAAACTCTTGGTTTTTCATATCCGGCCTCGGCAAGGGTTGCCCTGATATCGATCGCCTTGAAACCGCCATTCTACGGTTGCTAATCAAAAACTGTCCGAAGTGTTGACTAATGACTTCCTTTAAATTCCCTTGAGGAGCGATCGCCAATCCCGACAGCGTTTCAGGTAAATGCGAGCTACCCGATCGCTCGGATTTGTCCGCAAACACTCTTCAAACAATTTTCCCGCTTCTCGGAACTCCTTGCGCTCGCACAATAACATCGCTTCAGTATATACAGGCAAATTTGCTAGCTTTGCCCCAAGAATTTCCGCAGGATCTGCATCAAACACCTCATAGACTATGACATATTGAGATTTTCCTTTAACCTGTACTTTATCCACAATCCGAATAGCATAATCAGCAGGATTTCGCAACCGTTCCAAAGTCTGCTGAGAAATTAACAGAGGTACGCCGTAATCTTTAGTCAATCCTTCAATCCGAGATGCCAAATTAACGGCATCGCTAATCACAGTGGTGTCCATTCGGCTTGCGCCGCCGACTGTCCCCAGTATCAAAGAACCCGAATTGATACCAATGCCAATTTGAATTGGGATGTAGCCGACACTTTGACGGTGTTGGTTGTAATCAGTCAAGGTTTGTAGCATCGCAATACCAGCTTTCACAGCATCATCAGCACAGTCACTAAATAAAGCCATAATTGCATCGCCGATGTATTTATCTATAAAGCCATTATTGCTAGTAATAGCCGGCTCCATCCGCGAGAGGTAAGCATTGATAAAATTGAAATTTTCTTGCGGTGTCATAGTTTCCGAAAGCGTCGTGAAGTCGCGGATGTCGCCAAATAACACCGACATTTCCTCCTGCACTTGGTCGCCTAAATTAACATCAAGAATACTTTCATATCCTAATAAATTTAAAAATTGATGCGGCACAAATCGCCCGTAGGCATCCGTTAAGTCTGATTCAACATCCAGGGATATCTCTAAATTTTGATTGAGGTCAAATAGTTTTTTAATCAATTCGTGACGGTCTGTCTCAGCTTGTTTGCGTTCCGTAATATCTTGAAAAATTGCGATCGCAAAAGCAACTTTACCAGCCTCGTCAAAAATTGGCGTTCCCCAACCTTCAATAGGAATTTTACGGTCTGGTTGATGAACTTCCATATCGTCAGCAGTCGAACTTTCACCCCTAAAAGCTCGAACGATCGGCAAATTATCGAAAGGGTAAATAGTATCAGTTCCCGCGATATAAATTTGATAAATATCTGACAAATTCTCAACTGCATTTAAGTGCAAAACTCCTTTACCGAGTAACTGCTGTCCGGCGTGATTGACGTAGTAAGGTTTTCCTTGAGAATCGAGCACGGCTACGCCTATTGGAATCGCTTCCAGAAATTGAGCCAGCTTAATTTCGCCTTCCCGCACCGCCTCCAATGCCCGATCGCGCAACTGGGTTTCAACCGTATCAGAATGTTGAGCCGTAGTTTCCAGCAAGATTTTCAGATCTGCTTTTTCCTCCTTCAAGTCTGCCACTTGCTGGCGCAATCTTTCTATCTCTAAAAGTAGCTGTTCTCTAGATGGTTGTTCTTCCAGCATAACCCGAGAATTTGCACCTCTACTAACAGAAAATTGCTCAACAGCCTGCATCATAAAAGTAACCGTGTGTCTATACTAATTCCAACTGCAAACCAGGCATCAGGCGTTGCAAATTATTCAACGATTTACCCTCCCAAGCTATGGGTTGAGAGCCTTGTACTGCCATTTGCACTAGAGCTTTTTTGCGCTGCTCGATTATAAACTTCGACAGCATATTTATGCCCGAACTGTTCAAAAATTCTAACTGCTGCAAATTGAGGGTAATTTTCGCCGGTTCGGAGTCTGGCACCTCGCCGAGCAACTGTGCTATCGGCGGGTACTCCCCAGGCCCGCTCAGCCTGAGAGAGCCAACAAAACTCACGGTTGCCGTTGCTGGATCGTAGCAGGTATGGTAATCTTGTGTCTGAATTTCCATTGTCGCGAAAAAGTCCCTTAGATATTAAGGTAAATTTTTGAGGATAGCTCAGCCGATTTATTAAAGGGATTGCGAGGGATTTTTTGTTCATAATCGATTTATTTCAACAATATCTTACTAAAAAAGTAGCGATCGCTACTAAAGTATTTTTGACTCCGCCCAACAACGGATACAGGCTGCCGCAGGACTGTGGAAAGTTCAAAATCTTAGACTTTTGTAACACTTTCGCACTCTTTGGTGATAAACCGCGTTTGACGGGTAAAAATATTGCATCCAGACCTTGAATCCCGATCAAAACGCGGTTTATGTGGCATTGATGCGTCTAGCACTGTTTGCTTAAACCTCCGGTAATTCATCTAAAATATAAAATATAAAATCTACAATCTCAAATATAAAATATAAAATCTACAATCTAAAAATGACGCTTCGATCGCACTTTAAGAATAAAATGCTACAATGAAAATAATTGGCTGAAGTTGTAATGCCTGCCCGTTCTGCGGAAACAGGTTGTGCTGCATCGGTTTGAGAGCGCTGGCTCAGCTCGTCTCCCACAGTCTAAAACACCTTTAGTAGTTTTGGGACAATCGATAGTTATTTGTACTGAGATTCTCGACCACCATCAGATTCTTTTCAGAATATTTACTTAGGGCTAAATTTTTCTAGATACCCACAGATTAAAAGTAAAAATTAATTAATAACTCGGTAGTGCAATTTTCTTGAAACATCAGTATCGGCAGCGAGGATAAAATACTTGTGCCACACCGGCCCTCAAGTTGGTTCTGCACAAAGCAATAAACGGCAGCAACAGCAGTATCTAAATAAACATTTCAGTTATGGACGCATCTAGACCCAACAAACCCGATTTCTGACTACCGGTGCGTCCGGGACTGTATTTGCTTTTGAGCGATCGCTCTCGATCGCGCATCGTGTAAAGTGAGGCAGAAGACCCATGATCAAACGAATCTCCAAAAATAACTCTCAAAAAAATCAAAACCGAACGCACAAGCAACCGAATCCTTTGATATTGGCTGTCGTCCTGACAGGAATTATGGTTTGGGAAATTTATCCGCCGCTCGTACATAGCGCGGAGGCTAACGCGGCCGCTCTCAAAGATTCCCTCCCCCGGTGGGAAAGCCCAGAGCAGTCAACGGCGGTTTCTCAAAAAATTAGCTCTTCCCGATTAGCACTAAATAGTTTAATTTCCTCTCCCGACAATTTGGCAGAAAACGCGCGCCCAAATCCCCCCAAACAATTGCCGGCAACTGTAGCAGCAGCAGTTCGCCAAGACTTGTCGCGCCAAACTGGAATTGCTGCTGACAAGTTGAAAATAACTGAATCGAAACTGCAAAGTTGGCCGAATACTTGTTTGGGGCTGGCGAAGGCTGATGAAATTTGCGGTCAAATGATTGTGGAAGGTTGGCGGGTTGTAGTTTCTGACGGCGGCAAAACTTGGGTTTACCGCACCAATGCTAGGGGAAATGTGTTGCGCTTGGAAAAGAAATAATATCAATTCCGGTTGCACTCATACATGACTGTTGACTGTTGACTAATAATTTCAATTTCCCAGTCTTCTTCCACCCGCTCGCCTAACGTTCGGCTAAGCTCAGTCGAGTCGCGGGTGCAAGCCAAGTACAGAGGCGGTTTCAACCGCTGTCTTATTTGGGAAGTTGATTTCTTTCTATGATGCCACCGCCCAACAGCACGTCTCCGTCATACCAAACAGCGGCTTGTCCGGGGGTAATGCTCAACTGCGGTTCGTCAAAAATTATCTTGACTCTTGTACCGCAGGCTTTTTCGTCGGCTTGGGAGGTTTCTACGGGAATAATTGTAGCGGGGACGGGGTGCGATCGATAGCGAATCTGTACAGAAGCCCGAATCGGAGCAGTCGGTGCGGCTACAGAAACCCAATTTACTTTCTGGACATTGCATTCAGATTCTACTGCCAACTGGCGATCGCCCACAATTACCCGATTGCCAGCAGCATCAAGTTCAATCACGTACAGCGCTTGGGCCGCAGCAATGCCGAGGCCTTTCCGCTGGCCGATGGTGTAGTGGTGCACGCCGTCGTGCTGTCCGAGTACCCGGCCCGCCTTGTCAACAATGTCACCCCTATGCGGCGCGATATACTTGTCCAGAAAAGCCCGCATCGAACCGTTGCTTTCCACCAAGCACAAATCTTGACTTTCCGGCTTGTCGGCAGTGCTCAAGCCAAATTCCGCCGCGATTCTGCGAGTTTCTGTCTTGGTAATTTCCCCCAAGGGAAACTCCGTACCGGCAAGTAAATCTTGTGTTAAATCGTACAAGAAATAAGACTGGTCTTTGCCAGGGTCGATCGCCCGTAGCAACTGATAGCGACCCGTAACAGTATCATAGGTAATGCGAGCGTAGTGTCCCGTCGCAATCTTTTCAATTCCTAATTCTTCGTGAGCATACTTGAGCATGGGCCCAAACTTCACAGTTTTATTGCACTGCGAACAAGGCAAAGGCGTCACTCCTGCACTGTAACCGTCCACCAAATAATCGACAATACTTGCTTGAAAGACCTCGCGGCTGTCCACAATGTGGTGAGGAACGCCCAAATCTTCGCAAAGTTTAGCGGCATCGACCATTCCCTCAGAGCAGCACTGACCTTTGCCTTTCATCAGCCACAGCGTTAAACCCACCACTTCATAGCCCTGATGGTGTAAAATTGCGGCTGCTGCGGAACTATCGACCCCGCCGGAGAGGCCTACAACAATCTTGTTCATGATTCGGAGAGAATTTGCTATTTTACTGTTACTTTGTGCGATCGAGCTAATCGATTATACCACAAGTATACTACAAAATGGTACTGCTGCTGTTAGCTGAAATTTTAGCACTAATAAGTAAAGCCACCTAATTAAACGTAAAATACCGATCGCTCAAAGGCTTACTGCGTATCTCTTCTTCCCTCTTCCTTATTCCCTCTTCCTTCTTCCTTCTTCCCTCTTCCCTCTACTTATGACTATTCAAAATTTTGTTGTCACCGCCGACCAAATGCGGCAAATAGAAGCGAGAATATTTGCTGCTGGAATGCCAGTAGCAGCTTTAATGGAAAAAGTCGCCGGATTGATTGCTAAACGAATTCAACAGCTTTTGAACGCAGAAGGAAGTTCGGTAACAAGTAATGTACGGGATTTAACGGATAGCAGGAAAAGGGAAGAAGGGAAAAAGATTGTTAATTCGGCCTTGCCAGCGATCGGCGTATTAGTTGGGCCAGGACATAACGGCGGCGATGCTTTGGTTGTGGCTCGCGAATTGCACTTTCAAGGATTTCCCGTAGTTATTTACTGCCCGTTTTCTAAGCTTAAAGAACTCACAAAAAGTCATGCTGATTATGCCCGTTATTTAAAGATTCCCTTTGTTGACAAAGTTGAATCGCTGAACAACTGCGATTTACTAATTGATGGTTTATTTGGGTTTGGATTGGAACGAGAAATTACTAACTTCACAGCCGACGCTTTTGACGAATTAAATAATTTAAACATACCCATTTTTAGTATAGATATTCCCTCGGGAATTCATACAGATACCGGAGCAGTTTTGGGGAGGGCAATCAGGGCAAAACATACCTTGTGTTTGGGATTGTGGAAAATGGCTTTTCTGCAAGACCAAGCGTTAGAATATATCGGCAGTTGTGAATTAATTGATTTTGATATTCCCGTCGCAGATATTGCAGCAATATTGGGTGATTCGCCAGCAATCCAACGCATTACCAAAACCTTGGCAATCCAGCATTTGCCCTTGCCCCGATCGCCAATTTCGTACAAATACACCAACGGTCATTTACTAATTATTGCAGGTTCCCGCCGCTACACCGGAGCCGCAATTTTGTCAGCGTTGGGAGCAAGAGCAAGCGGTGTCGGAATGCTGTCAATTGCTGTTCCTGAGTCGATTAAACCGATGTTGAGCAGTCATTTGCCAGAGGCTTTAGTTATCGGATGTCCTGAAACTTCAAGCGGTGCAATTAGCGAGTTGCCGGTAGCAATAGATTTGAGCAGTTACGATGCGATCGCCGCTGGGCCCGGTCTGACATTGGAAGCCGCGATCGCTGTAGAATCTCTACTGGATAGCGATCGACCTCTGGTTTTAGATGCCGACGGTTTAAATATCCTCGCTCAACTCGGCACAATCCCGATTTTGTCGGAACGCCGAGCACTGACAATTATCACGCCTCACCAGGGTGAATTTAAGCGTTTGTTTCCCGAATTAGCCGGCAAAACAGGCGATAGTCGAATTGCCGCAACTCAAGCCGCGGCTGAGCTTTGCGGTGCAGTCGTGTTGTTCAAAGGAGCGAAAGTTTGCATAAGTTGGAAGGATGACGGCGATTCCCTACAGGATAGCTACGCCGCGCGTACCGTCACCTATCTCAATCCCGAAAGCACCCCAGCCCTCGCCAGAGGGGGCAGCGGCGACGTTCTCACGGGCTTGTTAGGGGGACTGTTAGCAGGTGCGTTAGCGAAGCCCTCGAAGAGGATCGCCCGCAAATCTCCAGCTCAAGCAGTGGCAGCAACAGCAGTTTGGTGGCACGCTCAAGCCGCAATCATGGCAGCCAAAGAACGGACAGAATTAGGAGTAGATGCCTTTACATTGACACAGTATTTAATACCTACATTACGAGAATGCGATCGGGAAACAACCAACAGTATTTTGTAACTCTTGCACCCTGCACCGAATCCGTTAACAATTCACACTTTGCTAACTCAAACGAGTGACACTCAAACGAGTGACACTCAAACGAGTCTCGCTTGAAAAAGTGACGCTTGAAAAAGTGACTGTGCAATCATAAAACCTAACAGTTATACCTGAAATATCAAAGACCAAAACTTAAATCTGGAAAGGAATCACATTATGTATACCGAAGAAAGAAGCACTAACAATGAAACTATGGCTCTCGTGGCCGATACTACAGCTCAATCAAATCTTGCATTTGCTGAAACCACTAGAGTCAACAAACCCACTTTACAAATGGGTTCAACAGGTCAAGCTGTCAAGGAACTACAACAGCTTCTATATCATTGGGCATATTATTTCGGCCCGATTGACGGTATCTTCGGCGTGCAAGTTCAACAAGCAGTCAAAGCCTATCAACACCGCGTTTTCTTAAAGGAAGATGGGGTTGTCGGTTCCCTGACTTGGGAAGCACTATACTCTGGCGCACCTGTGAATATGCCCATCCTGATGAAAGGCAGTTCTGGTAATGCTGTAAAAATTGTTCAGAATGTCCTCAAAATTAATGGATACTATTTCGGTTCCATTGACGGATTCTTCGGGACAATGACAGATGTAGCAGTGCGACAATTGCAAATTAGCAAGGCTTTACCACAAGATGGAATTGTCGGCTACAGAACTTGGCACGCCCTCAGCAAGTTACCGCACTAATGACTGGTTGAATTCACTTTATTTCTTAGTCCGCGCAGGCGGACTTTTTTTGTATAGTATCGATGTCATATCGTTTCCGGTTGCATCGGAATCATAAAATCGAGTCAACAATCAACAGTCAACAATCACCTGACGGTGCAACCGGAATTGATGTCAATCGCCGAGTCCGAGCTTTGCCGAATGCCCTAATTATCCTTGATAGGAATGCTGTGTACCGGAATGGCGATCGCAAATTCTGTTCCCCTTCCCGGCCACGAACAACATTCTAACGTTCCCCCGTGTTTTTTGGTGACTATATCGTGACAAATTGGCAGTCCAAATCCGGTTCCTTTACCTTCTACTTTGGTTGTAAAAAATGGCGTAAACAATTTTACTTTGATGTTTTCTGACATCCCAATTCCATTGTCAGCTATCCGAATCTTTACGGTAGGATCGATAAGTTTTTCGCCAAAGTTGGCAATAGAGGTCGAAATTGTAATCGTATTGGGGTTCCTCTCAATTTCTTTGTAGGTTTTACCAACATTAGATTCTTCCAGAGCATCGATCGCGTTGGCTAGCAAATTCATAAATACCTGATTTAGTTGTCCCGGATAGCATTCTATTTGAGGCAATTCCTCGTAATTTTTGATTATTTTAATGGCAGGGCGATCGCCAGATGCTTTCAACCGATGTGCTAAAATCATTAATGTGGTATCAATTCCTTCATGAAGATTGGCCGGTTTTTTCTCAATCCCATCGCTACGCGAATAATTTCGCAAAGATTGCATGATGTCGCCAATACGATCCGTTCCCAATCTCATCGAGTCAATCATCTTCGGCAAATCTTCTACTAAATATTCTAATTCAATCGCTTCTATTTCATCTAAAACTTGTGGCCCTGGCTCGGGAAAGTTGTCTTGATAAATTTGGAGTAAATTTATTAAATCGCTAACATATTCTTTGGCATGATGCAAATTGCCAGAAATAAAGCTGACGGGATTGTTCACTTCGTGCGCCACTCCAGCCACGAGTTGTCCGAGTTGCGAGATTTTTTCTGTTTGAATTAATTGTGCTTGAGCTTGTTGCAATTTAACGAGTGTTGCTTCTAAATCTTCAGCTTTTTGTCTCAATTGATCTTCCGATGTTTGCAGAGCTTTTTCGGCGCGCTTGCGATCGCTAATATCCCGATTAATTACCAAGCCGTGGGGTTTGCCACCGTATTCTAAAAAGTTTCCTTTTAGCTCAATATCGCACAGCGTACCGTCTTTTCTCCGTATGATAGCTTGACAGGTAAATTCTTCGCCTCGGCTGACAGTTTGTTGGAATTCGACGAATGAATTCACATACTCTGGAAGAATATAATCTGGCGGATTTAACTGCAAAAACTCTTGCTCAGAATAGCCAAATATTTGACAGAATGCGGGGTTAACTGCAATGACTTTACCAGTCTCCAAATCTATCAGCGAAAGTCCGTCTACTACTGCCTCAAATATGCTGCGGTACTCCTGTTCTTTTTGGATAAGTTCGACTTGGGACTGTTGCAGGCTTTCGAGAGATTCAGCCAACTCGCGGGATTTGTGTTGTTCCCTGGCGTAGATACGGGCGTTTTCAATGGCGATCGCCGCTTGTGCCGTTAATAACTGCAACAGTTCCAGCCGATCGCGCGTAAATGCTCCTGTTGCCAGATTATTCTCTAAATACACAATGCCAATCAACTTACTTTGATACAAAATAGGCGCGCATAAAATCGATTTTGGTTGGCAATTTTGAATGTAACTATCCGCTGGGTAAATTGTTTCTTGACTTGCATCGCTCAATACCAGTGGTTGCTGAGTTATCCCAACATACTTGACTAGAGAAATAGGAACATCTAAACTGTTTTCAAGCAGCATTGACTCCTGAAAGGTTGCTGAGTCATGCAGGTTAGTATCCGAGACTTCAACAAACAGTTGCCCGTCTCTTTCTAAAATAATACAGCCTTTCTGTGCGCCAGCATTTTCTAAGATGATTTGCAGCAGTTTTTTTAACAACTTTTCTAAAACAATTTCACTATAAATTGCCCCAGAGGATTTGATTACCGTTGCTAAATCCAAGAGATTAGCATGACTAGATGTACTCGTAGTTACAGTTGCACCGATCCGCGACTCGACAGTTTCAGGAAATAAATTCCCATAGTATTGTTCGAGTTGGCGGACTTTCGCTGTTGCGCCCCACTGGATGTAGCAAACTCTGGCATTGCTGAGATAATTTTTGACGAAAATCAGCCGATTTTGGGATAAATAAAATCGGGCAGCTAATTCATTAATCAGCGCTGCATCTTGAATGAAGCCGTTTTCTATTGCGAGGGCGATCGCACTATCGTAGCATTCTGCCGCCTCATACTTTTGTCCCGACAACCGCCCCGCTTCCGCCCGGATGGCTAAATATTTGTGCTGGTAATTTGCAGGGCAGTTTTTCGCAAACTCTCGAAGTTCTTCCAGGCAAATGTTAAGCTGTTCTAGGTATAGTTGGCGATCGCCCTCGCTGGCATTTGTACAAGCAGCAGCAAGGGCTATAGCCCGGTGGAAGCAAAAAACCGGACTCAGAAAAACGCCCGCAGCACCTGCCAAAAATTTAACACCCATATTGGCATATTCTAATGCTCGATCGACCTCCCCAAACCAATTCGCCACGGTTAGTCTGTAGAGATAAACCATAAAATAAGTCATCAAATCTGCCGAGGCTTCAGCAAATTCTAATAGCGACTCTTCGTCGATGAAAGTTAGGGGGTTTTCTACACTCTCGGAAGCACGAGTAAGCCGAGCAATTGCCGATTTATTGAGCATGAAAAATGCTAGCATATTGCGGTCAATTTTTTGCAAAACAGGTAAAAATTCCTCAACAACTGCGGTGGTTTTTTGCAGCGAGTCATTGCCGTAAAAGCTGAACCAAAGACAATTAATCGCAGCATATCCCGACCACTGATAAGCACCTGTCTCTAAACCGCTATTAAAAGCTTTGAGGACAAAAACCTTGGACTCATCAATATGTTTGATGTAGTGCAAACAAGCCCCCCACAGCAAGAAAATATAAGCACTTAACTCTTTAGTATCCCAGCGTTCGTAGAGAGTTAAACCCAGTTCTCCTGCTGCCAAACCAGCCTCAATTTCGCCATATTTAACAATCAAAGTAAAGGCATACACAATGTAGCCAAAGGCGGAAATCCGGCAATTTCCGTGTTCGATTGTCGCCTGCACCAACTCGATCGCGCACAAAAATTGAGCGTTGGGACTGGTAAAGTAAGCAATGGGGTAAAGTTCTTTCAAAATCCGGTGGGCGGCGAGTTGCAGGGGATCGGTGAGTGTTGGTAAATCTGCTAAATTGGCGATCGAACCCCCAATCATCTCCTTCGTCTTTGCCAACTCCCGCAGCAAATACCCATCATCCGGGTCAGCTTCAAACTCAATTCCCAACAATTGTAGCGTTTCGATACCTAACTGATAAGCCGCAGGCAAATCATTTTTCATCCGCAGACAAGTCATTTTCAACTCATTAATCCGACACCGTTCTAACAATGTCTGAGTATGAGGCAAAATAAAGTCTAGAATTGCCAAAGCTTCGTCATTTTTCCCATTCAAATATTCAGCTTCGCCCAATTCAAAATACAGCGCCCAAGTTAACACATAATTATCTTCCCAGCTTTGGGCCGGCAAACAGTTGCAGCCCGACTGGAAAAAACTCAGCGCCGTTTCAAACGCAGAAGCAGCTTTCGCAGTTTTGCCAGCCTGCAAATTTAACTCAGCTAATTCATACTTTTCGTTTAACTCGCAAATCAACCCGCCAGCAAAATTCAAATGATTGACAATATCAAAAATTCGTTCTTCCCGTTGGGCTGCGGTACTTCTGTGCAGCAACAAACGCCCGATCGCCAAATGAACAGGTTCTTTCTGTACGTCAGGAATCATAGCATAAGCAGCTTGTTGAACGCGATCGTGCATAAATTTGTAGCACACATCTCCGGCCGTTTCCCCCAACTTATTCAACTCTTCCGGCTCAAATACTTGCGGAATTCGATAGCTATTACCTACAGGTAAAATCAAGCCCATCTGCAACGCTTCCCACAAATCCTGCGCTGTTTGAGTCCAAATTTGTCCGCTAGCCACCGACAGCACATCCAAACTAAACTGATTATCTATACAAGCAGCCAATTGCAAAATTCGCTGGGTTGCAGTTGACAAAGTTTGAATTTTGTTTACCATCAAATCAACAATGTTTTCCGAAATATCCTGCCCTTCAATATATTTAATGTCCCACTGCCACTGGGCAGCCTGCGGGTCAAATCTCAACCAGCCTTTTTGATACAAATATTTCACCAATTGTTTGAGAAAAAATGGATTTCCGTCAGTTTTTTGCACGAGGAAATTCGCCAGCGGACTCGCTGTTTCAGCAGCACATCTCAAAGTTTCAGCAATTAGTTGAATTGCGCTGTCAATTGCTAGCGGTTCTAAAGTAATAGCTGTTATCGGAATGCCTGCAGCTCGAATTGCTTCATTCGCTAGCATCAATGGATGCGTCGGGCTGACTTCGTTATCCCGATAAGCCACAATTACTAGCAAGTAAGGGATTTTTTCGAGGCCATTTTGTTGATATAAATTGACTGTTGCAGCATCTATCCACTGGCAGTCGTCGAGAAACATTACTAAGGGATGTTCGGCGGTAGCAATTGCTTGAAGTAACTGCTGCATCACTCGGTTGAAGCGGTTTTGAGATTCGATCGCCCCGAGTTGTGGTACGTCTGGTTGCGGGCCTAAAATTAACTTTAATTCGGGGATGGCTTCGATCGCAATTCGAGCATTCGCATCCAAAACTTGCAGCAGTTTTTCTCGCCACAATTTAATCTTTGCTTGGCTTTCAGTCAAAATCTGCTGCACCAAATTCCGCAGGGCTTGATTGAAACAAGCATAGGGAACATTGCGCTTGAATTGGTCAAATTTGCCCGAAACCAAGTATCCGCGCTGCCTGGTTAAATTACGCAGAATTTCGTGAACTAATGCTGATTTGCCAATCCCGGAATAGCCACCTACCAAGACAATTTCACCGCTGCCTTTGCTGGCGCGATCGAAGGCTTGCAATAATTGTGCTATTTGTTTTTCTCGCCCGTAAAGTTTTTGCGGAATTAACAACTGACTCATGGCATCTAGTTGTCCGGGAATAAAATTAGAAATTTTCCCTGACTCCTCGACTTGATTTTGGCAGCGTTCTAAATCTGCTAACAATCCGGTTGCTGTTTGATACCTGTCTTCGGCATTTTTTGCCATCAGTTTTTCCGCAATTTGGGTCAAAACTGGGGGAATTTGCGGATTTAATTGTTGAAGGGGAATTGGTTGTTTGGCAATGTGACAGTGGACTAATTCCAGCGGATCTTTGCTGTCAAATGGCAATTTTCCTGTCAGCAATTCGTAAAAGGTGACACCTAGAGAGTAGAAGTCGCTGCGGTAGTCTACAGCGCGATTCATCCGCCCGGTTTGTTCCGGCGACATATAGGCGAGGGTTCCTTCTAGGCGATCGGGATTTTTTAAGTGCGGGGTTTCTTTATTTAACCGCGAAGCAATGCTGAAATCTGCAATTTTTACTTGCATTGTTTCGGGGTTAATTATAATATTAGCTGGCTTGATGTCTTTATGAATAATTTGATTTTGATGCAGGAATACTAAAGCTTTTGCTAATTGGATGGTGATGTTTAAGAATTGGGCGATCGGCAATTGGTAAGGTGCCGTTGCTGCTGCGGTAACATTTGTGCTGCTGGCTGCATTCTGGGCCCTTGCTATCCACTGTTCGAGGGAGATGCCTCCAAAATCTTCTAAGACTAATACCAAGCAATTCGGGTGAGTTTCTAGGCGATCGACTTTGACGGTATACTGGCAATCGAGATCCGCGGCGATCTGATATTCGTGTTTTAAGCGAGTTATTTGTTCTAGGGTAGGATATTCTGTATTTAAAACTTTGAGGATGGCAGGCTGTCCGTTTATCAGCGACACCGCCCGATAAATAACCGTGTTAGTTCCTTGATGGATAAGTTCTTGCAAGTCATAGTCAGAAATCCTTAAAGCTGGCAGCATAATTTTTGATTCCTGTCAGTATATTGGTTTCTAATTCTAGAGTGCACCATGCTGAATACAAAAAACAGAGACAAATTACCGAGATAAAAAGATTAAAAGACTACCTATTTAAACCAGGTTTATACAAACAAAATCCTGCGATAGCGGGTTGAAAAAGACTGGACGGTTGAAATTCCATTATTTTTGCGAACCTGCAGGCAAGTGCACGCAATTTTGACTGCTGGCGCGGTTTCAACCGCCGATGGTTTCGTCGATCTAGCCTTTGATGAAATCTTCTAATTTCTGAGCCATCTTCTCTACAATTCCCTCGGAATTATCTGCCGCTGATGCTTCGGCTTCAATACGTTTCACCGCATCCTCTGGAAGATTCAGCAACTGCACTAATTTTTGATAAGCGGCAGCTTCTTCTGCGTTAATTTTTGGTTCGTCGGGAGTGCGAGAACTAGAAGCAATGACTTGATAGCCTAGTTGCAAAACTAATTCCTTTTCTGCTTGAGTTTCTAGTTGAAAAATCAACTCGTCAAGGGGGATATTTTGCATGATATAATCCCGGAGTTCCTGTTGCATTGGTTCTCGGTCGGCATCCGTAGCAAACAAACTGCAAAAGCGATCGAGCATTAAATTAACTTCTGCTGTGGCGAGTTCGCCGTCAGCCCAGGCCATTGAAGCAACTATTCTCAGCAGGTTCATTTGGCGGGGCGTAATTGATGGAGGTGGTGGGGTTTGCATAATTTAAATTGGTAATTTGTTATTAGTTAGTTGTTATTTGTTAGTTGTTATTTGTTATTAGCTAATGGCAACGCCCAACTGCCAACTGCCAACTGCTAACTGCCAACTGCCAAATAACAACTGACTACTAACTATGATGTCACAATTTTGATAGAGGAACTCCCAGCCATCCAGTAAAGTTTTGTTTCTGAATAGCAGTGGGCTTTTCCACCGGTACGATCGAGTAACGACCGGGGCGCGGCCGGGCGAGAGTAACAGAACAAGTCCGCAGTTCGTCTTGGTGAAACACTGTCACCTCTAAGGTGTCACCAGGCTGGTAATCTTTTAGCCTTTCGCCCGCTTGTTCTGCGTTTGCTACCCGAAAACCTGCGATCGCCAGTAACTCGTCCCCAGCGTCAATTCCGGCCAACTGCGCCGGAGATTCTGCTTCGACAAATTTAATCATTTCCCGCCCGTTTTCCGATCCCAGCGTCCAACCGGTGCGAGGAATTTGGTTGGTTTCATCTACCGAAATTTGCAGCCCGAAAGGTTCGAGATATTTGTTGTAAGGCAGCTCTTCTGTGCCGTCTACATACCGCGCAAAAAAGTCGCTCAAATCCATATCGGCGACGGACTCGATCGCCCTTTGCAACTGTTCGGGAGTAAAGCCGATTTCTATCGATCGCGCATCAGAATTTAACCGTCCGTTTGATGTTATCTGCCCCGGCTCGGCCTCTGTTGGCGGCTTCAGGTCAAAATCTTCATTTTCAGCAGAACCACCCTTACCAAACTGCTGCCACATCAAACGCATCACATCATCGAGCGATCGGGCGTTACCGTGCTTGGCTCGAATCAACAAATCGAGCAAAAACGAAACAAGTTCCCCTTTCAAATAATAGGAAATCTGCGAATTGTCGCTGTTAGCATCTCTGCGATAAAGTTTAATCCAAGCATCCCAGCTCGATTCGCTTGCCGGCTGCACCTTCCGCCCCGGAGTCGTCTCCAAGCGAGTAATTTCCTTCGCTAAATTTTGGAAAAAACCTTTCACATTGTAGAGACCAGAACGAAAAGGAATCACCAAATCGTAATAACTGGTCGTGCCTTCAGAAAACCATAAAGAAGGAGTATAATTTTCTTGTTCATAGTCAAATACTTCAAGAGCTTTCGGTCTA
Source organism: Microcoleus sp. S1D4 (assembly GCF_036700765.1). Lineage (NCBI taxonomy): Bacteria > Bacillati > Cyanobacteriota > Cyanophyceae > Oscillatoriales > Microcoleaceae > Microcoleus > Microcoleus sp. S1D4. The sequence goes on along the minus strand of NZ_JAUBPP010000004.1, from coordinate 290,637 downwards.
ATTCGCTTGACATTCCAGAGGTGAAAAAACTCGTGAGCCACCAATTGAATAAAGCGCTCGTATTTTTCCTTAGCCCGAAAACCAAAACGCGGATAGTTGAGAGTGCAGCTTTCCTTGTGTTCCAAGCCACCAAAACCGGAGCCGGACAAATGCAGCAAAAACACATACCGTTCGTAAGGCAAACCGCCGAACATTTCGGCCTCAACTTCAATGACTTTCTTGATATCTTTAATCGCCCGATCCAATTCTAAATTGCCTTTCCCCCAAACCACTAGCTGGTGGGTTTTTCCCATCACTTCAAAATCGTAAGCTTCGTGACAACCAATCTCAAAAGGACTGTCGGCCAGGGTATCAAAATCGGCAGCAGCAAAAGTCATATCCTGGCCGGAAACAGGAGGCAAAGTAGTCACTGTGCGCCATTGGGGTTGCGGCGGTATAGCGGTCACGATGTAGGAGTTGTGTTCAAAACCGGGCAAGAAAAAGCACAAAGCTGCTGGATTGAAATAACCGTGAGTCGAGTCTAAATGATTGGTTCGCACTGTCAGTTCGTTGGCAAAAATCCGGTAGCAAACCGTGACATCTGACACTGAATTTGTCTCGATTTGCCAATGATTTTTGCTTTGCTTGCGCCAAGGTAAATTTCGTGAAGCAGAGCTATCTCGTAGGGAATCGCCCGTTAGTGAAGACTCCGAAGAGGATCGCGCTCGAAAATCTTGCAGGTGGCGGGCGTACTCTCGAATCAAGTAAGAACCGGGAGTCCAGACAGGCATTTTCAAATCCAGCACCGGCTGCGACCAACCTTGCACGCGCAAAGTCACTTCAAACAGGTGGGATTCGGGATTGGGCATCGCCACCCAATATTGAATTGTCGGTGCTGTTCGCTGCGCGATCGACTTGCCGGCAGCGGAGGAGATATCCAAAGAAGTAACATCAGTCATTGACTTGCCAAATTAATCAAGTGCTTGAGGTTGATCAAATGGATAGTTTGGCGCTCTGGATCGACTTTGAGCCAGCCTTTACTATCGAGTTTTTCCATAATTTTGCTGGTTTCATCTAAGGTGATATCTGTCACATCAGCTAAGTCTTGATAGGGGATGTTAAAGATATCTTTGCCTTCAGCAGTTTTTTGACCGTAGTTTTCTGCCAGCTCGACTATAGTATTTGCTAGTTTAACCGCTGGTTGGCGGTTGCGGAGTTGAGAGCGCAGATTGGTTTGGCGGAGCCGCCGCACCATCAATTGCAGCATCCGGTGGTGCAGTTGCGGATCTTTAAACAGGGTTTGGATAAATCGCTGGGCCGTGACGCTGATCAGCCGCACGGGCGATAGAGCAAGTACGTCATTCGATCGCGGAGATTCGTCAAGAATCGCCATTTCGCCGAAGAAAGCACCCCGTCCTAAAATAGCCATCGATACAGCTCGATCGTTTGAGAGTCGCCGGACTTTTACCCAGCCGGACACGACAAAGTAAATAGCGTTGCCCCAAGAATCCTCCATGACTACAGCTCGGCCTGGGGGATACTCATGTTTGACGGCATTGGATAGCAGCCCTCCCAAGGTTTCTGGGTTAGCACCCTTAAATAGGGGGAACAGCTCACTGAAAGCTTCTGTCTTCATGCAAACTCGCGGGAGGTGGGAAATATGATTGAGCCACAGCGAACAGCTAGGGAACGATCGCTGTTAGAGAAAACCAACAATTTGTTGCTGCTACGATAAGATTGACACAAAGTGAACGAGACCGACATCTCAGACACAGTGAAACTTGCTTCTGGCAGCTTATCTAATTGATGATAAGGGTACAGAGGCGCGCTTCACTTAAAATTGGCAGATTCTTTAATTTTAAACGGGTTTACAAAAGTGTCAGTGCCTTTTGAACTTTGCCCAACAGAGATTCTATGTAGTCCGGCCAGCCGATCGCGATCGACTGTGTGTGAGCCAGGGACTCAGGATCGATCGCGTCTTTAGTCCACCTCAGCGGTTGACCTTGCAAGTCGCAACAAACCAATCCGGCGGCTTTTGCTAGAGCCAGGGGGCCGGCGGTATCCCACACTTTAACTCTGCCGTTGAAATACAGGTACAAACCGGCTCGACCTTGTATGACTTCCATCACTTTTAAGCCAAAACTGCCGAGCGAGTAAAATTCGGCACCGGGGATGCTTTGGGCGATCGCCCCGCCGTAGTTTTTTTGGTCTTTGTCTCCGAGAATAATTTTACAGTTTTCTGGTGTCGGAGCCTCCGGCTGGCACGGGGCGATCGGCTGCGGCGCTTCGACTCCGACACTTTGGAACAATCCCCAATCTTTGCCTCCAAAATACATTTTGTCAAAAGCCGGGGCATAGATCCACCCGGCCACTGGTTCGGCCTCAACCAGCAGTCCCACCATCACGGCGTAGTGCTGTTTTCCCTGAATAAATCCCTCCGTCCCGTCGATCGGATCGATGCACCACAGCCGCGAGTAATTGGCCGAGTAAGCTGCTCTGGAGGCGATGTTTTCCTCTGCGATCGTGCCGTCTTCAGGAAACAAAGCGTTAAATGCTGCCGATAATTGTCCGTCTAAGTAGCGATCGATACTCGTCACGTAGTCGTCCGGGCCTTTCTGGCACACTTCAAAAGGTTGCGCCGCCAGCTTGTAAGCTTCCTGACCGCACTGGCGCATGGTGTAGCGAATTTTTTGGTCTTGTTCTGGAGAAATATACATGAGGTTTAAAATAAATGTTTTAGCTAACTTTCAGGATAAAATCTTAGTTCATTTGAATCGATCGATCGACCTCTGTCATTCGATTTTAGATTTTAGATTTTAGATTTTGGATTGATTCCACGGATAAATTCGGGAGCTTGAGGATTTGAGATTTTAGATACTCCCGATTGATTCGACGGATTGATTCCACGGATCGAGTACGTGGCGGGTACCACCTTTGAAATTCGCTTGTCACTGTTTTTGACTCGTACAGGATTTGATCGCGGGTGTCCTTGCAACCCCGTTTGCGAGGGCGATCGGGCAGTTGCTGTACCAGCCCCAGACAGGATTCTCCTCGCAATCTCCTAGGATAGAATCTTCTGAGGTTAAGTTAATTCCTGCCAGCACCAGCATTATAAGGAGAATATTTTGAAATATCATTGGGCGTTAGGGCGCAAAATAGACCTCGATGGCATTGAGCTCTATCCCAACTCCGAAAATGCCCCAGACACGTCCTGCGGGCTCTGAGAGACCGCTTAAATGCCACAGTCCACGCTGCCGACGGCGAAGCGATATCCTCCCTCGACAAACTGCGATCGAAAATTTCTTCTAAACCCGAACATTGGGCCGCCGCGCGCAAATTATCCGAGCAAGTCAGCAGCGGCGACGTGATATTTTGTACGGGCGAGGACATTGGCATTCCAGTGGTGGTGCTGTGCGGCGCTAAACCAGATCGCCCCAAAATTGTTGTATATTTCCACAATATCGATCGGCTGCGCGGCCGAGTCGCCCTAAAACTCTTCGGTTTAGCCGACAAAATTGATTTGTTCGCCGCCTGCGCCAGCCCTCAAACAAACGGGGACTTGCATACGCGCTGGGATTGCGGACTCAACTGCACTACGAACCAATTTTATATCGGTAAATCGATCGGACATGATATCAAACCCTAGCGTCCTTGTAGCGCAACACAAATCATGTCACCGGGCGCGCAATCCCCACCATAAATCTGACACGCCAATCATCAGTAAGGTCGCGTTGCACACCATACAATTGTTTAACAAACCCGCACCAAACTATTAAGATTCCCGTCCGCTAACCCACTTATCGCGCCATTTCACAGTGCCCTCGCTAGCCAAAACCCAGCGGCGACAAACCAGATTTTCTCGCAGCGGCGACTCTCCTTCCCGCAGCAAAATATACTTGTAACTAATCAACTTCCCCGCACTTTCATCAAACGGAATCTCCCCAAACCAAGTATTAGTATTAATGTATTCCAGCGGGTAAGCTTTGCTAATATCCCAATTCCCCAATTCAGGACAATCTCCAATCACCGCCACCCTTTCCCCAGGCTGAGTTTCAACGCTGTTAAGCTGCGCCCGCACAATGGTTTTTGCCTTAATCCGCTCTCCCACATGACTGAAAATAATTACTTCCCGCGCACCCAACTCTAAATCCTGCAACATCCCATCTTTCACTTCAAACTTGCGGCGCGACAAAACATCCGTATGTTCTCCATCAGGCAATTCAGTATCAACAGATTCGAGGGTGACAGAATCACCTCGATTCATCGCTACAAATACTAATGAATCCCGATAGCGCCGCACGTAACAATAGACATCAGGAGTTAAATATTTTTGCCACTGACTGCCCATCGAAATAGCAGGATTCAACCGCCGCAATCCTGACAGCAACCTTATGTCTCGGTAAATCGGCGAATCAGTATCCCACTTGTCCATCATCGGGCGGTTGTAAGGATCGTTGCCACCATTTGTATCGTCGTGCAGGTACTGTTCTGTACCGTAATAAATGCAGGGAATCCCGCGATTTGTCATAATTAAATTAACAGCCAACTTCAGCATTTCTGGATCGGGATTCAGCGATTGAAACCGGGGCATATCGTGGTTGTCAATAAAAGTAATCAACTCAGTAGCCCCGTAGTAGCGGCTATCTAAATCGAGCACATCTTGGATTAAATGAAATCCACTTTCAGCACCCTGGGCCAGCGCCTCCCGAATTGCCACGCACAAACCGAAATCTAAAATACTCATTCCCGACTCGTTAGCAAATTCGATAGATAAATCGTTTCTCGGATCGCTATAAATCCACTCGCCAAAGATGAAAACATCCGGTCTGTGCGTTGTAATATCAGCGTTAAATTCCTGCCAAAACCAGATCGGCATATGCTTAACAGTATCGACTCGCAGAGCATCAACACCCCGATCTATCCATTGTTTGATTGCTGATTTGATATAGTTGCGGTATTCGGGATTGTTTTCATTAAAAGTAGCTAAACCGGAAAGTTCGCAGTTTTGTACTTGCCATTCATCTTCCCAATTTTTGACTTCGCCGTAGTGGTGATACCAGTTATTTTTATCATTATTAAAATCAGCTATTTTTACACCATCGTCGTAAAGTTCGCCTTTTTTTCCGCTAAAATCTGGGTTGCTGTGGTTGCAGACAATATCCAGTATAAACTTCATTTGGCGCTTGTGCAATTCAGCAATTAACTTATCAAATAGGGTATCCTGATTTTCTTGAGTTTGGTTGAGAGATGGATTTTCATCTTTACCAATAAACCGAGGATTAAGGCGTTTAAAATCTTTAATCCAGTAGCCGTGAATCGCCGCTTGTTCGATAAATAATGCTTCTACTTGCTCAAATAAAGGAGTCAACCACAGTGCGGTAACACCCATGTCTTTTAAGTAATCGAGTTTGTCGATAATTCCCTGCAAATCGCCGCCCCAATATTTTCCCCAGTCTTTACCTTCGGGATCGTACAGTTCGGGATTTGGGCCTTCGTTATTTTCTGGATCGCCGTCATGAAAGCGATCGACTACAATGAAATAAATTGTTTCTTGGCGAAATTCAATGTCTCTGGTGTAGAGGAATTCTAAATCGAGTTCGCTTTCTGGTTGAACTTCTGCTACCAGAGACTCAATTTTTTCTTCGGGTTTGGTAGTTTCGTATTGAGAGGAAGTTTGAGTGGGAGTGACTGGTGTCATGAGAAATATGTTTTGATTTAGTAAGATTGGTCAGTTATTCGGAGCTAGAGTCGGAGATAGCCTTCTCATCTGACTAACTTTTACAGCATCATACGGAATTTACTGGTTGAATAAAATCTGTCTAAAGACAGATGGTGGAGTCGTCTATAGGTTTGTATTGAGGACTTCAGTCCTCAAAGTTTGATGGTAGTTGTGCAATTCCCTGGCCGATAGCTGCGCTTCACGGACTTTTCCCCTTTTTTTATCCCTTCCGCAAATTTTGGATATCTTCTTTTTTGAGATTTTTGTGGGGTGGGCCGAATATCTCGCCTCTATATTCGATTTAAATGCCGATCGACTTTTTCAACAAACTCCATCAAATGCTTGACGAATTTGGTTTGAATTTTGGTGCGTTCGACATCATTCGCGACGAGGACGACACGGTTTATTTGATCGAACTCAATCCTAACGGACAGTGGTAATGGAGCGAAATTCTCGCGGAAATGCCGAGGGTTCGCGCCACGGTCGAACTCATTGAAAATTTGGCGCTGCAATATCAACAGTATTGCTGAATTCGATCGCGAATTCTACATTTTATTGAGATTGCTTTCTCGCAACTATCGGGAATCAACGAACTACAGCCACTTCCTCAACTTCCACTTCAGAATGCTCCACCCGAAACACATTTGCATTCAGATTAGCGACAATTTGCTTCCCCTGCTGCGTCAGTTCCAAATAGCCGATCGCATCTTTGACATACCTATACACAACATTCCAATAAAACTTAGGATACCCGTCCCGCAAATCCCCCGGATTGCGATATCCCAACACCTGATTTTGACCAGTCTCCTCAAACTCGTAAAACAGCGCAGCAACCTTTTGCAAATATCGCGGATCGCTCAACTGACCGATTAAATCCGCCGCCCGCAGCAAACCCGGATAATTCGCAGTATTTTGATGATCTTCCCCTGCTGGAACCGGGAAACGAGTTAACTCAATATTCCGCTTAACTTCCTCGGCATCAATCAGTCTGTGACCTCCAAAACGCTCTTCAATAAACATTTTTGCGCGATCGACATGATAAGGGGTCAAACTCGCATCCGTCGCCCCCCGAGGTAGTGTTAATTTAAAGTCGCCTATGCCCGTCGCATAAAGTCCCATATCTGTTCTATCTTGCTGGCAAACGCCCTTGACGTATCCGATATCGTGGCACAGCAAAGCAATGTGGAAATGCAGCCAATATTCGCAGCAAACACCACCCTCACGGATGTGCTTGCCTCGCAAAATTTCTTGTCCTACCAATGTCACTAAAATAGTATGTTCTACATTGTGGTAAAGAGCATCGCTATTAGCAATATTTTGTAAAGCCATATCGGCTACCCAACCAATAATCTCGCCATAGTCAGATTTGAACCCGCCGTAGGTGTGGCGGTAGCCTTCAATTAGCCGATTTACAAAAGTATTAATCAGCAGTTCAGTTGCGTTAAACATATTCACTTGCTTGAGCAAAAATAGCTTGTTAAATTATTTCTTTACTTATTTTTTTTGATGCTACCGTTTGATATTTTAGTATTTGTCAAAATTAATGCTACACAATAATTTTTGTTTTCCACCCTGTGTAAGTAATTGGACAGAATTAATTACACACTGATTTTTTGCTGATTCTTTACTAGACAAGGCTTGTAGCCCAGAGTTTTGTGTAATTAATGGTGTCTTACTACTTATCAGGTGCGCGGCACCCTCGAAACAGCCGATCGCATTTCAAGATTTTTTGAGCGGGTGACGCACCCTAGAACTAATGTGGCATAATTAAGAATTTGTCTGATTTTTTACTTATTTGCCACGATGAATGCCCGCTCCTATCTAGAGGCATTCACTCATATTATCAAATATAATGAGTTAAATTTGGAATCTCGCAACTAGCAGAGCGATGCACCCAGTAAACAATCGATCTCGACGGGCGATCGAGGTATAACACCCCTCAATCAGCAGTACCGCGTTACATCTTCCCCGCATACGTCAGCCAAAAACGAGAGAGAGCGAAAACGCAACCCCACTAATTCTTCATATACCGGATTGAGTTTGCACATCGGGGGTATGTGGAAAAGATGGTGTCCCCATAGCTTGATATCTCTCTCAAAAGGACACTGTGAGGGTATAAGTTGGCACAACCACCGAGCTACTTGCCGATCGCCCACTGCAATGCCATCCAGCCACCGTCGCGCTGGTTGGACGAGAAACTTGCCAAAACTTAAGTATTGACACCGATTTTTAGGAAAAATACTTGTAGTCGAATTCATGATTGACCTCAGTAGTTATTACCAACAAAAAGCTCTGAATCACTCTTCTCAATCATCAATCAAACCCGCCGTTACGACAGTGACGTGAATAAGTTTTTCGTGTGATACCAAACGCCCTAAAATGTGATATATTAAGTTCATAGTCGTGATTGTAAGTCCGCAAAAATGTGAGACAGATCACTGGGTGCACTCTTTAGGCCGTGTAGCATCACATAGAGCAAAAAAATTATGATATTTTCTAACTCCCTGCATCTGCCTTACCCTACTACTTGCCTGCGAAACATTACCTGCTCAATTTACTAACAGAAGGTTTCAGGCAATGATTCAACAAAATGATAAAAATGCCGACCTTTTTCAACGCCCCCACACAAATACCGTGCTGGAAAAACTCCCTGTAGAAGTTAAAGCTTGGGCCGAAAGTTTACCTTGGAACCAGCGGCGCTACGTTTTGTCCCTTTCCTACATCTTGTGCGCCACTACTCCAGACTTGCAAGCAGAATTTTTAGATGACTATACAGCCGACGGCTTAGTCTCAAAAATGTTTGAAGATGTCGATACTCTCCACCGAGTCAAAGAGTATTTAATCAGATTCCAAGTCAAAAAAGAATTGAACGAATCTGATTTGAGAAGCTACATCAAACAATTTTACATCCACTCAGCTCAACAAGCGCGCCGAGAAACCGATCAATATTTAGAATCCGCGCTCCGCTTTGTCTTGAGCACAGAAGAACGCAATAATGTTTTTAACTACATTTTGGGTTTTGAGTTTATTAAAATTGTGTTTCAAATGAGTTGGTTGCAACATGAAAGATTAGCCAGACTGCAAAAAAGTCAGTCGCAGTTTATTGAAAGTTACATCAAGCCGATTCAACACGCCCACAGAATTAATGGCATAATTGTACCGAAAGATGAGAGAATATTTTTTGCCAGACGCACATATTACGTTCAACAGCCCAACATTTCTTACAGAAAACTCATTGAGTTAGTCATGGCCAGTTTTACTACAGAAATGGTGACTCAATGCGGATTTTCGATCAGCCGCCACTCTCAAGCTTTCCAGTTTGACTGCGACTACATTTACGATCCAGAACCGGAAGAAGAAAGATTTCCTACTGACTTGCAATTTATTCATTAGACTGATTCTATTAATTGTGAATCGGGCATCTTACCTGCTAGCTTACTGGCTTTTGAGAATTCGTCTATTGAGTGTACGCAATAATACCAAATCCGAGTTTGCCATCCCCTTTATCTTCTGACTCTTCTCTTTCCTCTTCTCTTCGCGCTATAAGTATCTTCCCGGTTCAATCGTAAAGGGGGTATGTTACCCGGATTTGGTATAAGCTGTGCATTGCTCGCCCGACATATAGCCGAGTCTCAATTTTATTGACACTCTATGCAAAAAGCATTTTTTTTACAGGGCTAGCGTCCCCGAAGAGCCAGTATTTTGTACCGTGCGAGAACGTCAAGAGCTCGCACGGTACAAAGCAAAATACAGATGCGCTGGATGCTTCCTCTGCAGATCGATACAAAAGCGCTTATCCCAGCCAGGATGGATTCATGGCGGTACTGTCAAATTGACTGCTGGTTTTATACAGTTCGTATTGACCTTTTGCCGCCGCAGAGCGAGTGCGATCGAGCATCGCCGCCACTTGTGCTGCATCCATCGGCTTAAACGTGCGGGCTGCCTCAAATGCTTGATCGAGAAGCTGCATGGTATCGATCCCAGTAATCACCACAGAAGTCGGCAGATTCATCGCATAGTGGAGACATTCGATCGGCGTAACTGTGTTGCTTCTAAGAACGTAGGAGTCGCCCATCGATTTCATCCCCAATACGCCGATTTTGTTCTGCACCAGCACGGGCAAAACTTGTTTCTCAAAACTTCTGAAATGGCCGTCCATCACGTTGAGCGGCATCTGTACCGTGTCGAAACGGAAATTGTGTTGAGCGGCAAGTTCCAGCATTCGCAGGTGAACCAAAGGATCTTTGTGTCCGGTAAACCCGATGTATCGAATCTTGCCAGCTTTCTGCGCTTCCACCACAGCCTCCATTGCTCCACCGGGGGCAAAGATGCGATCGGGGTCTTCCATGCGAATAACTTCGTGATGCTGCATCAGGTCGATGTAATCGGTCTGCAATGCCTTCAGCGAGTCGTCAATCTGCATCATAGCAGCGCCCTTGGTGCGACCGTCGAGCTTCGTCATCAGAAAAACTTTTTGCCGATAGCCGTCCTTGAGCGCTTGCCCCATCCATCGATGGCTGCGTCCGTTGTGATAGTCCCAGGAGTTGTCCATGAAATTGATGCCGCGATCGATCGCACTGCGAATCAGCTTAATACTTTCTTGCTCCTCTCGAAGCCGTCCGATATGGTGTCCGCCTAAGCCAATTGCAGACACTCGCTCTCCTGTGCCTCCCAGTGTCCTGTAACTCATCTCGCCGCTCAAACTTTGAGCTCGGGCCGCTTCACTTCGAGCGTATACTTGGGGTGGTTCATCTTGAGCGTATAGGGGTTTAAAAAAACCTTCTGAAGCTGCCATTCCTGCTGCAACTAAACTCGAAGCAGAAGTTACCTTCAACAATTCGCGTCTGCTAATACCCACAAATCTCTCCTTTTTTTAAAATACTAGAACTCACTCTCTACCAGACAATCTGGGGACTGCAAGCTTTTAACTTTTACAATCCTAGGAAGGCGGCAGGGCGATCGCATCTTTCCAAGGACGTACTGCTATTGTTATGTTTAAAATGCTAGGCTGTCTCAAATAATTAAAAGTTCAGGTCAAACAAGCGGAGTCGAGCGGCGAGGTATGAGGAAAATTTCCCCAAGTTTTTTCGCATCGGGCTGCAATCTTCGGCGCTGCTGAGAATTTAGATAAAGCACTCCCAAGTTTATGAATAACCCTTCTCTTCTACAAGTGCAGAAAATTAGAGCCATTGGATTGACGGTCAAAAATGCCGATCGCTCCCAGGAGTTTTATACCAAAGCACTCTCCTTTAAATTTGTTTCGGATATTACGGTTGAAGGGCAAAATTACAGCGAGCTCGAAGGTGTTGAGGGGGCAAAAATCCGCATTGTTACTTTGCAGCTTGGAGATGAACAAATTGAGTTGATGGAATATCTGAATGTTGAGGGAAAACCCATTCCCAAAGATTCCCAAAGTAACGACTTGTGGTTTCAACATTTGGCAATTGTAGTCAGTGACATCGATCGCGCCTTTGCACACCTGCGCTCTTTTCCCATTGTCCCCATCTCCACTGCACCCCAAACAATACCGCCGGAAAATCAAGAAGCTGCTGGCGTGAGAGCTTTTAAATTTAAAGACATTGACGGCCACAATTTAGAGCTAATTTGGTTCCCGGAGGACAAAGGACAAGAAAAATGGCATCAAAAGAGCGATCGCTGCTTTTTAGGAATCGATCACAGCGCGATCGCGATTAGCAACACAGAACAAAGTCTTCACTTTTACCGCGACTTACTGGGAATGCAAATTAAGGGAGGCAGCCTCAACCAAGGCGAAACCCAAGTTCGCCTCGATAATTTGCCAGAAGCTAAAGTCAAAATCACCGCACTTCGGCCGATTCAAGGCGGTTTAGGAATTGAACTGTTAGACTATTTAGTTACTCCAAAAGGCCGCCCCATACCGAGGAATTGGAAAAGTTGCGATATTGCTCATATGCAAGTCCAACTAATTGTTAACGATCTAGATCGACTATTGGAAAAGTTGCGACAAAATAAAGTTGAGTTAATCTCGCCGCAGATCGTGCAATTTGGAAATAATTCCAGTTTTTCCCGCCAAAGTTGCCTCGTCAAAGATCCTGACGGACACGCAATTTTACTGACATCAATTCCGGTTGAACCGGAATGATGTTAACAGTTAACAGTCAACAGTTAACAGTCAACAGTCAATTTACTATTCCGATGAAGAGAGGATTTGATATCAGAAACTAAGCTATTTCAAAAGATTGCTAAATTTTAGCCATTAACTAGCTGTATTATCTTTGCTATCTCCTAACATTTGCATCAATTTTCGGGCGACTACAACGCCCACTACCGCACCGCCAACCCATTTAACCACATCGGCAGTATGAATCGGGTGCAAGTGGCGATCGAAAATTTCATCTTTCAGCCATTCCTCTGTTACTTTTAAATTATGAACGGGAGTGGGCAATAACTCTAAGTAACTACCTTGGCGGATTAAGTGACCGAGTTCTCCGGTTACTTCAAAGCTATTGTAAATGTTAGCGACACTTTCTTCTATCCCAAGTTTTAGAAGTGTTCCCCGCAGGTTAACTTCCGCAGGTTTTAGCTCATTTCCCAAAGCCAGAGCATTCAAATTGTGAGCGATTGCAGCTCCCTGCTGATAAGCAACTTGAGCGGTGGGAGGTAAGGAATTGCCTTGCACTGCTGCACAATCTCCCCCTGCAAAAACTTCAGGAAAATCTAGCAGTTGCAGTGTAGGGTTCACGAAAGGGCGACCGTGTTTGTCTCGCGATTCATCAGAAATTGCTAAACCTTTAATTAGCGAATTAATGTTAGTTCCTGTCGTCCAAATCACTGTACCTGTTGATAAAGTTTTCGCCTGTCCGTGGCGCTGATATTCTACTTCGTTGGGGCGAATAGCTGTCGCTTTTGCCTCCATAATAAATTCTACTGGTACTGTGCGTTTTTGCAGAGCATTTGTCGCAATTTCGCGCAGGTGACTATTAATATCGTTCTCCAGGATTTGCTCGCCGTGATTGAGTAAAACGACCCGGACTTCCTCTGCATTGCCGCCCATTGCAGCATACCAATTTGGCAGTAAATCGCCTAAGGTACCTGCCATTTCCACCCCGGAAGCTCCAGCACCTATGACGGTGACAGTCAGGAATTTGCGGCGCTTTTGGGCACTTTGAATCTGAAGAGCTTGTTGCAAGCAGTCGCGCAGGTGTTTGTCAATGGCGATCGCATCTTCTCCGGTACGCAGAGGAAACGCATTCTCTTGAGCTCCCTCAACTCCAAAATATCCTGTAACGCTACCTAAAGCCAAAACTAAATTGCTGTAATTGTAAGCATCTCCCGATGTTACTTTGACTTCTCGCTGTTGTAAATCAATCGATTGAACGGCATCTTTAACAAAAATTACACCGCTACCTTTTAGCAATTCGTCATAGCGCGGCCAAACTTCTTCTGCACCCATTTCGCCGCTAAAATATTCGTAAAGTAACGGCTTAAAGCAAAAGCGATCCTCTTTTTCGATCAAAATTACAGAACGGGGATAGTGTTGGTGGCTCAAGTGCAAAGCTGTAAATAGTCCAGCAAAGCCGCCACCTACAATTACAGTTTGATAGATTGTGTTGTTCATCATACTGTTAGTTAAATTTGATAATTTTCTTGATGCACTAATTATTATACAAAAATGCAGCTTGATTCTAACTAACCTCAACTTATATCCGGTTCGGCCGATTGCGATCGCCAAAACGGATCGCGCGTGGGTCAGTCAGTGTCGGCTCCCTGTGGACAACTCAACTCCGCACGCGCGATCGAATCTGACTGCGGTTAATTGACAGGATATGATATTAGGGTAATTCTTATTCAAAGGTATCTGCCTTAAGAAAGACATAATTTAAAATTATATATTTCTTAAGGCATAAATAAATTTAAGTAGTAATGGCTAGACGCTATTACTAGCATGAGCTTCAACTAAAACAATCTCTTGTATAGACTATTTTTATGACAAATTTGACACAAGTTTGTTATCAATTTGACTAATAGAGTCTATATAATAAATGTCAAATAAATTTTCAAAATGACGGAGAAAAAATATGAGCTTTTCCCCTGAGCTTCTTAAAGGCCAAAAAGCTCTGGTAACGGGCGGAAGTTCTGGTATCGGCGAAGCGATCGCCCGTGCTTTAGCTGCAGCAGGTGCATCTGTTGCTGTCAATTACCACTCGGAAGCTGAAGACGCGCAGAAAATTGTCGAGGATATCAAAGCCGGGGGTGCAGAAGCGATCGCCATTGGTGCCGATGTCAGCAAAGAAGACGAAGTTAAGGCTATGTTCCGTCAGGCGATCGAGGAATTTGGTACGATCGACATCCTGGTTAATAACGCAGGTCTGCAAAAAGATTCGTCCTTTGTAGACATGACACTCGACCACTGGAACCTAGTCATTGGAGTCAACCTAACCGGACAGTTTTTGTGTGCTCGCGAAGCTGCCAAAGAATTTCTGCGGCGGGGCGTACAACCTCATATTTCGGCGGCTGCCGGCAAAATTATTTGCATGAGCTCAGTACATGAGGTAATTCCTTGGGCGGGTCACGTCAACTATGCTGCTAGTAAAGGCGGTATAAATATGATGATGCGGAGTATTGCCCAAGAACTCGCACCCCAGAGAATTCGAGTTAATAGTATTGCGCCAGGGGCAATCAAAACCCCCATCAATACATCAGCATGGAATACACCAGAAGCCGAAGCAAAATTGTTAAAACTTATTCCTTACAATAGAGTGGGAGAAGTAGAAGATATTGCTAAAACGGCTGTTTGGCTCGCTTCGGATGACTCGGATTATGTCTGCGGTGCAACGATGTTTGTGGATGGCGGCATGACTTTGTATCCAGGATTTGCTACAGGCGGCTAATCGAGATTATATAATCTAAAATCTGGCGGGATCGACTAAATGGGTGCTGAAGACAAACGAATTCAAGAAAATGCTGAAATGAAAGCGCACTGGAACCGCTGGGGTTCTTATTTAAGCGATCGCCAGTGGGGAACAGTCCGCGAAGATTATTCGCCAAACGGTGAGGCTTGGGAGTATTTCCCTCACGATGCTGCGCGATCGCGCGCCTACCGCTGGGGTGAAGATGGATTAGGGGGATTTTGCGATCGCCACGGTCAACTCTGCTTCGCCCTAGCACTGTGGAACGGCCGAGATCCGATTTTGAAAGAGCGTTTTTTTGGGCTGACTAACAGTCAAGGAAATCACGGAGAAGATGTCAAAGAATACTACTTTTATTTAGACAATACCCCAACTCATTCTTATATGCGGTGGCTGTACAAATATCCGCAGCAAGAATATCCCTATACCTTGTTGGTTGAGGAAAATGCCAAGCGCGACAAATATCAGCCAGAATATGAGTTGATGGATACGGGAATTTTTGAGGGCGATCGCTACTTCGATATCGTTGCTGAATACGCCAAAGCATCCCCAGAAGATATTTGCATTCGGATCGGCGCAACTAACCGAGGTTCAGAAACAGCAACCCTTGACTTATTGCCGAGTTTATGGTTTCGCAATACTTGGTCTTGGACGGATAGCAAAAAATCAGCGTATGTGGCTCGATCGGGCGATGGAGTTATCAAAGCTAACCATCCAAAATATGGCGATCGCTGGCTATTTTGTCAAGGCAATCCTCCCCTGTTATTTACTGAAAATGAAACCAACCTACAGCGCCTGTACGGTGTCGCCAATACCTCACCTTACGTTAAAGATGCTTTCCACGAATTAATCGTTCGCGATCGCCAAAAAGCTGTAAATCCCGCTCAAATCGGTACTAAAGCCGCCGCTCACTATCACCTGGAAATTGAGCCAGGAGAAACTGCAGTTATTCAACTTAGATTTACTGATGTTTATACCGACAATGCTTTTAGCCAAGAATTTGCAGACACCTTCATTCAAAGGCAAAAAGAAGCCGATGAATTTTACGAATCGCTAACTCCAAATCTTGAGGAAGATGTCCGCAACGTACAGCGTCAAGCCTTTGCTGGCTTATTGTGGACTAAACAGTTTTACGCCTACGATGTTCGCACTTGGTTGCGAGGCGATCCTGCAGAACCCATACCACCGGCGCAGCGTTTAAACGGTCGCAATGCTGAGTGGGAAAGCTTTTATGCAGAAGAAGTCATTTCCATGCCAGATAAATGGGAATATCCTTGGTTTGCAGCCTGGGATTTGGCATTTCACTGCATACCGATCGCCTTAATCGATGCTAACTTTGCCAAGCGCCAATTACTGCTGCTAACTCGCGAGTGGTATATGCACCCAAACGGTCAAATTCCCGCTTATGAATGGGCATTTGGAGATGTCAACCCGCCCGTGCAAGCTTGGGCGGCATGGCGAATTTATAAAATTGAAGAAAAGCGAGTAGGTAAAGGCGATCGGGACTTCCTAGAACGGATGTTTCACAGAATGCTGCTCAACTTTATTTGGTGGGTAAACCGCAAAGATCCTCAAGGTGCAAATTTGTTTCAAGGCGGCTTTTTAGGCTTAGATAATATTGGGGTATTTGACCGCAGCAAACCATTACCAACTGGCGGCTATTTGGAACAAGCAGACGGCACTGCGTGGATGGGAATGTTTTCGCTGAATATGTTAGCAATTGCCTTAGAACTTGCCCGCGAAGATCCAGTTTACTCGGACATGGCGCTCAAATTTTTTGAACACTTCCTTCACATAGCCGATGCTGTCAACCATGTCGGCCCCCAAAAAATCGGTTTGTGGGACGATGAAGACGGCTTTTACTACGATGCTCTGTCTCTGCCTAACGGTGAATGTTCCTTGCTAAAAGTCCGCTCAATGGTGGGGATGACGCTACTATTTGCCGTCGATACCTTGGAAACTGAATTATTAGAAACAGTGCCGGGATTTAAAGAGCAAATTGATTGGTTTTTGAAGAACCGCCCGGAACTGACAAATAATATTGCCAGTATGGAAATTCCCGGAGTCGGCGAGCGCAGGCTGCTTTCAATTACCACCCCCCAAGGATTGCAGCGCGTCCTCAAAAGGCTGCTAGATGAAAATGAATTTCTTTCGCCCCACGGCATTCGTTCCCTCTCTCGCTATCATTTAGAACATCCGTTTATCTTTGAGTGGGATGGCATTAAATATCAGGTAGACTATGAGCCTGCTGAGTCTACAACTGAGCAATTTGGTGGCAACTCAAACTGGCGCGGCCCGATTTGGTTTCCGTTAAATTTCTTATTAATTGAATCCTTGCAAAAATATTACCATTATTTCGGTGATGACTTCAAAGTAGAATTTCCTACTGGCTCTGGAGTTATGATGAATTTATGGGAAGTTGCCTTGCAATTAGAGCAGCGGCTAAATAGCATTTTTATCAGAGGTAAAGATGGTAAAAGACCAGTCTATGGCGGTTTAGAAAAGTTTCAAAACGATCCTCACTGGCAGGATTTGATTTTGTTTCACGAATACTTTCACGGCGACAACGGTGCAGGATTGGGCGCGTCTCACCAGACGGGATGGACTGCTGTGGTGGCGAAACTGATCCAGCAAGTGAGTGACAAACCATGAAACTGACAATGTTTTGTTTAAATCGATGTTTAGATATGAAATTGGCAATTTTCAGCAAACCGTATAGCCCTCTAACTATAAAGACAAGATTGCTTTGTAGTGAGGACTTTAGCCCTTCTAATTGCGGACTAAAGTCCTCACTACGAACCTGTAAAATGTTGATACTTGGTAATTGATTGGATGTCAGGAACCTCAGCCCTGACGGCATGAGGCTTGAAAGAGAAATCTCAAAAGCCGTCCTGACCAGCCTAAGTCTTAACTGACTACGTTTTTTGAGTCACGACACTCCTTGAATGCGTAGCTAGTTTTCCGCTCTGTCATTTGCAGTTAAACAGTTTTAAGGTCCCTGAAACGGTGCTGCAAGTCTAAAAAGCTCTTAAAACATGGGCGAAGCTAACTTTACCCCAGAAATGGGAGTTTGAGGTAACCATACCTCATCGGAGGGGCAACCATACCCCTCCACCCCGCGAGGGGATTTAAATTAATGCAAAGCCGTCCTTTTAGGACGGGGTTTCTACCCATTTTTCTGATGATATAATTCATTGATGCCGTAAGGACAAAGCAATGCCTGCTCTACCTCTCAATAGCGAAAATCTACCTTACCCCGATCCGCTCCATCCGATTCTTGTCCACTTTGTAATTGCGATGGTAATTTTCTCGTTTTTCTGCGACGTTGTGGGATATTTCACTCGCAATCACCGCTTGTTTGAAGTGAGTTTCTGGAACTTGTTTGTGGCGACAGTTTCCATATTCCTAGCTGTGATGTTCGGTCAGTTTGAAGCTGGTTTGGCGCAACCTTACGAGGTGGTTAAACCGGTACTGAATTTGCACGCGATTACGGGATGGTCGCTGGCGGCAATTATGGCGGGAATTATGGGTTGGCGCTTTGTAATTCGCAGGCGCAGTCCCTTGAAAGTACCGCCGGCTTATCTGGGGGCGACAACTTTTTTGAGTTGTTTGGTTTTATTTCAAACATATCTGGGAACTCGGCTGGTTTGGGTTTACGGGTTGCACGTAGAGCCGATCGTTGAAGCGACGAAAAGAGGAATTTTGCAATGAACTCGCAACTCGTGCAGCAACTTATCGATCAATTGGGGTTCAAGCTAGGTGCAAATAGACTGCCCTACGAAGTGCCAATTCATCCGAATTTGGTGCATTTTACCCTTGGTTTGTTTATAATTGCCATCTTGTTTGATATAGCAGGAAATCTTTTTCCGCTAGAAAGACCGATTTTGAAATTTTTGGCTGTCCCTGCGCTGCGATCGGGCTTTTATGATGTGGGCTGGTACAATTTGGTGGCAAGTGCGATCGTCACATTTTTTACTGTCGCAGCCGGATTTTTCGAGATTATGCTCGCAGATCCCCCTGCGAATGTCAAGAGTGCGTGGGGGTTGGGTGCAGCGCCGACTATGGTATTGCACGGTTTGGGCGGAGTTTTGCTGTTGGGGGCGATCGTTGCCCTGACCGTGTGGAGGGGGTTTCAGCGCTACCGCTGGCGCAAAGAAGCCAGCAGACAAGTGCAGTGGAGCTATTTGCTAGCAGGCGTTGTCATGCTGGGTTTACTATTCGTTCACGGGACGCTCGGAGCACACATGGGAGACCAGTTTGGGATTCACAATACGGCTGCGGGTTTGCTCCGACAGGGATTAAATCCTAGTTCTGTCCTCAAGTAAATAGGTAAATAAATTAAGAGTTTCGACTTAGAATACGCATCTTTTCAAGCAGCAGGAATTTTATGAAAGTTTTCATGAGCTTGCTATTGGCGATCGCGATCGCCTTAGATATGATAGCCAGCCACTGGGTAGGACAGCAGGCCTATTCTTGGATGCCCAGTCAGGGAACCGCAGAAGCCCAACAAGTTGACAATCTGTTTAGCTTCTTGGTGTCTATCGGAACGTTTATTTTTATCGGAATTTCTGCCATTATCCTCTATTCTATCCTCACTTCCCGCGCACCGAAAGGAGACTTCAGCCACGGTCATCCTGCGAGGGGAAATTGGAAAATCGAGGTTCTTTGGGTAGTTGTTCCGGTGTTGTTAGTGACGTGGGTTGCCGCTCAAAGCTACATGATTTATCAGAAAATCAACATCCAAGGTTTGACACCGATCGCCCACTTGCACCTGCCTCTAGAAGAACCTGTTTATGCCGCCGAAAAACCTACGGAAAACAACAACAATTCTAAACCAGTTGCTGAAGAAATTGAGGTAATTGCTAAACAGTGGTCTTGGTCTTTCCGCTATCCGCGCCAGAATGTTACCAGCACAGAATTGCACCTGCCAGCTAATCAAAACGTGCGGCTGACATTGCAATCGCTGGATGTTATTCACGGTTTCTACGTTCCTGAATTCCGCATCAAGCAAGATATCATTCCCAACCGCAGTATTAATTTTGTGTTTGCGCCGATCCGAGAAGGCAAATATCGGTTGAGAGATTCTCAATTCAGCGGCACTTACTTTGCCCTGATGGATGCGGATGTGTACGTTGAATCCCCCGCAGCTTACGATCGCTGGCTGACCAAAGCTGCGACACAATCGCCAACTCCTGCAAGCAATCAGGCGGTTTCCGAATACAAAAAGCAAGTGCAGAAAACCAGAAGCAGCTTCTGGCCGACTGTGACACCGGCTCCGCCTCCTGTGGTAAATCATCCCAACTGATCGAACTATTCGGCAAAAAAACAGAATTTGCTCTCGATTAATGACTAAGTAACTGAAAAATGACAAATAACTCGATTGAAAACATAGCCAACGGTGGCGCTCGTGAAAGCGATCTCCGCGAAAATCCGATTCATTGGCGGCGCTACATCAGCTTCAGCAAAGATCACAAAGTTATCGGCATTCAGTACCTAATTACTGCTTTTATCTTCTTTTTAATCGCGGGTTTATTCTCGATGATTATGCGCGCCGAACTGATCTCTCCAGCATTAAATCTAGTCGATCGCCCGCTGTACAATGGCTTGTTCACCATGCACGGGACAATAATGATCTTCCTGTGGGTTTTCCCCTGCATGGTGGGTCTAGGCAACTACCTGGTACCGCTGATGATCGGGGCGCGGGACATGGCGTTTCCCCTCCTTAATGCCATCTCCTTCTGGATAATTCCCTTCGCAGGCATCCTGCTGATTTCCAGCTTCTTGCTGCCCAGCGGCACCGCCCAGGCCGGCTGGTGGTCTTACCCGCCGGTCAGCATCCAGAACCCGTCGGGCGATTTAATCAACGGCCAATTTATCTGGCTGGTGAGTGTGGCGCTGCTAGGCATTTCGTCGATTATGGGGGGAATTAACTTCGTAACGACGATCGTCAGAATGCGAGCACCGGGCATGACTTGGTTCCGAATGCCAATCTTTGTGTGGACGGTTTTGAGCGCCCAGTTGCTGCAACTGTTTTGCCTGCCAGCCCTGACAGCGGCTGCGGTGCTGATGTTGTTCGATTTAGCCTTGGGGACAACCTTTTTCGATCCTTTTAACGAAGGCAGCCCGATTCTCTACCAGCACTTATTCTGGTTTTACTCGCACCCTGCAGTTTACGTAATGGCGCTGCCGGCCTTCGGTATTTTCTCGGAGATTTTGCCTGCTTTTTCCCGCAACCCTTTGTTTGGCTATAAATCAGTAGCGGTTGCATCCTTTGCAATTTCTCTACTCAGCATCTTCGTTTGGGTACACCATATGTTCGCCAGCGGCACTCCCGGCTGGATGCGGATGCTGTTCATGTTCTCCACCATGTTAGTCGCCGTGCCGACTGGCGTTAAGGTATTCGCTTGGACTGCTACCGTTTGGGGCGGAAAGCTGCACCTACAAACGCCGATGCTGTTTGCCTTGGGTGGCGTAGTCATGTTTCTGTTCGGCGGCATCACGGGCGTTATGCTGGGGGCCGTGCCTTTTAATCTGCACGTAAATAATACTTATTTTATAGTCGGCCACTTCCACTACATTGTGTTCAACACCATCACAATTGCGATTTTTGGAGCAATTTACTACTGGTTTCCCAAGATGACTGGGCGGATGTACGCCGAGGGCTGGGGCAAAATCCACTTCTGGCTAACTTTTATCGGGGCTAATCTGACTTTCTTTCCGATGCACCCGTTGGGCTTGCAAGGGATGGTGCGCCGGGTTGCTTCCTACGATCCGCAATACCAAGGGTTGAACGTCATTGCCAGTTTGGGGGGATTTCTGCTGGGGGTATCGACGCTGCCTTTTATCGTCAATATGGTGGTTTCCGCGCTGCAGGGCCCGAAAGCAACGGACAATCCTTGGCACGCTACGGGGTTGGAGTGGACTGTTTCTTCGCCGCCGCCTGTTGAGAATTTTGCCCAGATTCCGATTGTGACTTTGCCGCCGTACCACTATGTCGATTCTCCCGATCCGATTACCCAGGCTTCTGCTCAAGAATAGCTGCAATTTCAACCGCTGATTTCAGGCAGATAAACACAGATTAACGCAGATAATTTCAAGAATTGAGATCGATTGAATGCTAGAGGTATTTTCTTCCTGATGACCAATAACTAATGACCAATAACTAATGACTAATGACTCATGACTAATGACTAATGACTAATGACCAATGACTAATGACTTCTTCACTTATGGCAAATCCTACGCATTCAGGCCGATCGCCCCAAGAAAGCAACGAAAATTCTCAAGATCGCAAAAAGCGGATGTTTGGCTTTACCGCATTCTTGCTTTCCGAGAGTATGGTCTTCCTCAGTTTTTTCGCCGCCTACATCATCTTGCGGCAGACAACTCCCAACTGGATTCCTCCTGGTATCCCGAAATTAGAGGTGCTTAAACCTGCGATCAACACGGCGGTACTGGTTTCGAGCAGTTTTGTCATTTACTTTGCCGAACAGGCCCTCGATCGCCGGAAACTGGGTTTATTTCGCTTGCTGTGGCTGGTGGCATCCTTAATGGGAACTTACTTTTTAGTTAATCAGGCGATCGAGTGGAACAACCTATCTTTTGGGCTGACTACAGGGTTGTTCGGCGCGACATTTTATCTGCTGACTGGGTTTCACGGTTTGCACGTTTTTGTCGGGATTATCTTGCAGCTAATTATGCTTGTCCGTTCTTTCCTTCCGGGGAACTACAACGGCGGCCACTTCGGCGTGAGTGCGGCTTCTTTGTTTTGGCACTTTGTTGATGTGATTTGGATTGTTTTGTTCTCGCTGGTTTATCTGTGGTAGTTCTATTTCTTTGCCAAAACCCTACCCTTGCGGTTTTGATAGTGCTTGTAATTCTTCCCAAGTGTAATGTTTGGGCAATTCAACTGGCTTAGCATTAGCGCCTAAACCTAACCCGATCGCCGGCTCAATTTCGGCGATCGCCTCTGAAGCAACATCAGCCACTGCACTACCTGCCATACCGCCCGCGATCGCCCCTGCGATGCTACCAATGGCCGCACCAACCTTTCCGCCAACAGAATTACCAATGGCCGCACCAGCTACACCGCCGCCGACTGCGCCCAATCCTGTGGCGATCGGGTGAGATTCAGATGTTTCTGATTGGTCTTTATCGTTTTCATTCGGCTGTTTAACATCATTCATTGCCATTATTTCCTCACAAATTTTGCGGGTTTTCAATTTTTTCTTAATTGGTTCGTAGTGAGGACTTTAGTCCTTTCTTTCTCAAGGGATAAAATGAGTTTATTTTAACCGCTCAGCGATGCGATCGCCAACCCGCAGCGCATTTGCCATAATCGTCAGCGTCGGGTTAACCCCCGAATTTGACGCGAAAAAACTGCCATCCACAACATAGAGATTCTCAACATCGTGGGTGCGGCAATTCACGTCAAGCACTGAAGTTTTGGAGTCTGTACCAAACCGACAAGTGCCACATTGATGACCAACTGATTGTACCGGCATCTCGGCGCGAGGATACAGGCTAAAAGGAATGACGTGCTTGGCCGAACGGTGGAGGGATTTGACTACAGATGTCCAGCGGTGAATTAGCCGATCGCCCGCTTCGGTATTGTTCGGCGTATAATCCAAGTAAATTCGATCGCCTTCCACCCGAACACGATTGTTTGAATCTGGCAAATCTTCTGTTTGCAACCACCAACCAACCGATCGCTCAGCAATCAAATGCCGCTCGTATTTAGGAATCAATTTTACCAGCGGAGCCATCAGCGCCGGAGCCTCCGCCGGCAGCATATCAGCTAACACATTGCCCGTATTTTGTACCATACCCATTGGATAAGGAAAATCCGGCTCTCCCCAATAATAATCATTGACAGCAATAGTTTTTTGAAAGTTAGCTGCATTCACATCTAAGTGCATAGCAACTAAAGCAGTCGCCAGGTGTTTCATTAAATTTCTGCCCACCTGATCCGAACTATTTGCTAATCCATTGGGGTGCTGCTCGTTAGCAGATTGCAACAACAAAACAGCCGAATTAATCGCACCGCAGGAAACCACCACAATATCGCCTGTAAATTGCTGTCGTTCCCCTAAAATTTCGGTTTCTACCCCCGTCACTTCTCGCCCGGATTTGCTGGTATGCAGCCTCAAGACTTTGGCATTAGTTATTAGGGTGAAATTAGCATATTTTTCGCGGGTAGGGCGAATCGCATTCACCTCCGCATCGGCTTTCGCACCTACTAAACAAGGATAGCCGTCAAAAGTATCGCAGCGAATGCAAGGGCTGTTTGTGCGATCGGCTTCATTCAGCTTTAATCCTAAAGGTAAATGAAACGGATTGTAACCGAGCGATCGAATATCGTCCGCGAGCACCTGCATATCCGGTTCGTGGCTGACAGGAGGATAAGCATAAGGTTGGCTGCAGGGCGGTTCAGTCGGATCTGTTCCCCGCTCTCCATGAACGTCATAGAGTGCTTCAGCTTGCGTGTAATACGGCTCAAAATCTGCGTATTTGAGCGGCCACTCTGGAGAAAATCCTTGTTTGTGAATTACGCGATCGAAATCTCGTTCCCGCAGCCGTAAAAGAGCCGCACCATAAACCTTTGTATTGCCGCCAACCCAATAGCCCGTCTGGGGTCGAAACTCCTTTTCTTCCCTGTCGTACCAGCACTCATCCGTATGATAGCGCTCTTTTTGATAAACTTCCAGCGCGCTCCAATTTGCTTTTTCCCTGGGTAAAAAGTCGCCTCTTTCTAGCACCAAAATCCTTTTACCAGTCGGTGCGAGACGGTGAGCAAGCGTACCTCCGCCCGCTCCCGTGCCAATAATAATGATATCGTAGTGGTTCGCCGAATTTACCATTGCCTAATCTTTTCTTAATTGTGCTGGTTTGGGAATAATGTTCCCTTAACTCACTGATTCAATCTTACCCAGAAATTCAGGAATCACAACTGTATCGATAATGTGAATTACACCGTTATCTGCTTCCACATCTGGCTTGACTACCTTAGCATTGTTTACCTTAACTCCATTAGCAGTATCAATCTTGAGAGTTGAACCTTCGGAGGTGGTGGCTGAATTAGTTTTGCCAATTTCTGCTGCCGCGATTTTCCGCTCGCGAATCACATGATAGGTTAAAACTTTCATCAAATCCCGGATATATTTTAGCAAAGCTTTTACAGTTCCCGACGGCAGTTTAGAAAACGCTAAATCAGTTAGTTCCAACACGGCAAAAAAGCCTTCTGTTTTTAAACCTTCTACCAAGCTAGCAGCATTTAGAGCTGTTATTAAATTACTCCAAAAAACCGCATTAATTGCAGTATTTACCATAAATATCAGATCTCGATCTTTCTCCTGAATATTTCAGGTAATCTTGCAAAAAATAATGAATTTGCCAACTAGATTTTAGCTGCGATCGAGCAACACTTGCCCCGCATTAATTTGGATGCGAAACAGGCTGTAAGGTTTCTCGCGCAAGTCTTGCCCGTTATGATAGCTGGGGTTCCTATTCCACTGATCTACAGTAAAGTAGAGATAGCCATCTTGGGCAACAAATAGGCAATTCGGCCACAGCATTCGCGCATCGTGGGCGAGTGTTTCCCACGTACCATCAGGGAGGTGGCGCAAAATTGAATTGTTTTCGTAGTTTGTCACGTAAAGGTGATTTTTGTCGTCGGAAACCATGCCGCCAGAAGCGCCTTTTTCACCGTGATCGATGACTGTGGCGGCAACATTTTCATCAGGTAAATTTTGATTAACTAATGCTTCAATACTGACGCTGTAAAGGTGTCGGCTTGCTAGGGGACAATAGAACAGTCTTTGACCGTCACCGCTGAGGGCAATGCCATCGCTGCCGGTGTGAATGTGCTTGGCCGGTTTGTTGGGATGCCGCACCATCATCGGTTGACCTTCGACTATGGGCAAAAAGCCGGGAATTGGTTTAGTTGAAGGATGGTCATTGAGTTTTCTCCAACTATTTCCGGTGGCTAAATCTACGACAACAATGCCGTTAGGCCCTTCTTCCGAGGAGTCGGTAATAAATGCAATCCCATCCTCTCCCCAGCGCAAATCGACGCGCACGTCATTCAAGGTAGAATTGGCAGAGGCGACGGATTCGGGAAACAGAATTTTCTTGACAATACGATCGCCATTCAGGTCAATTCCCACCAGTTTCGGGCCGCCGGAGGGAACTAAATTTTGCTTAATTTTTGCATGATCTAACAGCCAAAGGCGATCGCGCGCGTCGATGGTCATCCCTTGAACGCACAGCAACTTTTCTGAGGGCGAAGCTAAATCTAACTTGTGGATTTCTGCATTGGGGTAGGGAACAGGATTGCCGTTTTTTTCTAGTGGCTGTTTGAGTTCCGCAACGGTGAATTCTACATCGTCAACCAGTCGGGGATAGCTGATGAAAATTCGCCCTTGCTTGGATACCGCAACCCCGATCGGCATGGCATCCTCGAATAGCGTTATTAGCTCTAAATTGCCAGCAGATTTGTCGGCTGGCAGTGAAGGCACAGCGGCCATAGATTTGGTTGCGGCTAAGTTCGCCATTGCACTAATCCTATTGAGAGTTTGAAGAATTTTAAAAACTAGAAAATTGGACGTTGATTGTATCTAAAAAATCTCTGCCATGCTATTGCTATTTACCATAAAAAATGGGTGTAAAGCCTCCCCCTGTAGGGTGCAAGGAAAAATCCATTTCCTTCGCTGACAATCACTTTGCGCTTGAGTCCGAGGTAACTGTCAACTGTCAATTGTTTACTGTCAACTGTTGAAAAAATTTGCATGACCCACCAAAAAATCTATTTTTTTTACCGAATTATAGGTTTTCAGCAAGTATTTTGGTTGAAAAACGGGATTTTGAAGTACCAGTTCGCAATTCCTCTAGTTAATTGACAAAGCAGTTCTTTTAGAGATTTTCATGGGTTCAACTTTACATTGTTGATGATTTTTTTATATCTATCGAATGGATGAGATTAAATTTATATCAAAAGACTGATTAGTATTTGAGCGCTCGTTGTTTAAGGATAAGAATAACGTTAAAAATAATATAAAATATCAATGTCTGAAGTCATCAATATTTATGACGATCGCCTGAAATCGCTTTTGCGCCCTGATGCTTCACTCCAGAAAGTTGTCAGCGGTGCCGTCTGGAGCGAAGGCCCGGTTTATTTCCATGAAGATGATAGCGTGGTGTGGAGCGATGCTCACGGCAATCGCTTACTGCGCTGGAGTCCCCGCCAGGGAATGAGCGTTTTGCGCGACCCCTCCGACTATCAAAGCGGTAATTACCGCGATCGCGAAGGTCGCCTTGTCTCGTGTTCGTCGGGTTTGCGCGCGATCGTCCGGCGCGAACACAGCGGCGAATGGCGGGTGTTGGTCGATCGCTACCGAGGATCGCGCCTCAACAGCCCCAATGACTTGGTAGTCAAGAGTGACGGCACGATCTGGTTCACTGACCCCCCCTACGGCCTGACGCAGCCCGACCAGGGATACGGCGGACAACAGGAACAGCCTGGATGTTTTGTGTACCGCTTCGATCCGGCGACGGGTGCGATCGATGCGGTGGTGACGGATATGTTACGCCCCAACGGCCTCGCCTTCAGCCCCGACGAAAGCATCCTCTACGTGTCGGATAGTTCTGCTTTCAATATGCCCCAAGGCTATCACCACCTCCGCGCCTATGATGTTGTAGCCGATCGCGCTGCAGACAACGGCCGGGTGTTCGCAGTCATCGAACCCGGTGAACCCGACGGGTTGCGAACCGACGAACACGGCAATATTTTTACAACTTCCAAAGATAGCGTGCAGGTGTACGCCCCCGACGGTACTCGTTTGGGGAAAATTCCGGTACCGGAGACTTGCGCTAACCTGACTTTTGGGGGAAAAAAACGCGATCGCCTCTGGATCGCTGCTGGCACATCTTTATATGCGATCGATCTCAACACTCGCGGGTGTCAATAAAGCTGTTCTCGCCACCTGCAATAGACCTCTCCCGTCATTCTTGTGGAACAGGCATCCTGCCTATTTTTTACAAGCTTTTGGAACAGAAGTCTAATAGATGTTTAATGATGTCCAATTTAGAATATCTCAATCGATTGGAAATGACCAAATGATTTACAAATTTGCTCTGGGTGTGGCGATCGCGCTGCTGTTCGCTCAAGTTTCAACTCATCTACCCGAACTAAGTTTCAAACTGCTCAGTTCACTCAATCCCGTCTATCCGACCGGCATTCTCGGCTGGGCACTTTTATTGCTGAGAGTTGGTGTCGGCGGGCTATTTATGCTGCACGGCTACCCAAAAATAACACATCTTCGAGAGTGGTCTGATGCTATGAAAATGCCGCTGTTTCTGTGCTTTCTCTCAGCAGCTTCCATGTTGGCTGGCGGAGTTTGTCTGATTCTGGGATTTCTGACACTATTAGCAAGTCTGCCGATTCTTGGTTCTATGCTATTCGCAATTTATTTAGATTTATCCAAAGGGTTGCCTTTTGTTGCTAGCGATCCCTATTTAATTCCCCAAGGGCAGTATGAAGGGCCAAATGGCAAGGGCGAACCGCCAAGCTGGGAGAAAGCTTTTATGTACTGTTTGATGCTGGTGGCGATCGCAGTTTTAGGGCCTGGTGCCTATTCGCTGGATGCTCTGATTTTTGGAGGGTAAAGAACCTGCAAGCGAACTCGATCGGTAAGCATTACCGGAGATGTCTGTTGCAAAAATTGGGAGGGGTGCCCTTCACCGCAAGTACGATCGCCACCAAGGCCGAATCAAACACGCCCGCGATCGAACAAACAGCCTTTGTGACTCTACAACCGCCCCGGAAACTGTTGGCGGTGCCCGCATTTGCATCTGCAAACGCTCAAACTCAAGTTCGCGCCCGCACACCCGGTTTCACTACCAGCAACCAAAAATTACAACTCTGCCTCGTGGCAGATAGTACGAACAGCTCAATTTTTGGGATACTAGAAACTAGCACTCAACTTATTATCTGAGGAACAAACGTGCTGCTATCAAAAGGCTTTGAAGTAGAAATGTATACCGGCACGCCCCAAGGTGAGGTTGTCGGTCTTTCCGATCGCATAGTCGCCAATTTAGAGGGATTTGTCCGGGAGCCTGATAGCCGCAATGTGGAGTACACGACTGCCCCGCTGTGCAGCTACGATCGCCTGCTGTGCGCCCTAGTTAAGCCCAGAGTCCGGCTGCGCGAGTATCTCAAACA
The DNA here is from genome assembly GCF_036700765.1 of Microcoleus sp. S1D4. NCBI lineage: Bacteria > Bacillati > Cyanobacteriota > Cyanophyceae > Oscillatoriales > Microcoleaceae > Microcoleus > Microcoleus sp. S1D4. The sequence goes on along the minus strand of NZ_JAUBPP010000004.1, from coordinate 261,833 downwards.
ATTGGGCGACTATACCTTGCTGCCTGGAAGTACCCTATCTCTCGGCGGGAGCGATCGATTTTACCGCTCCGATCCCAACAACCCCTACCATACCTACATTGAGCAAACCTACGGCACCAAAGTCGTTACCGCCAGCATTCACATCAACATCGGCATCTCCCAACCAGAACTGCTGATGCGCGCCATCCGCCTCGCCCGCGTCGAAGCACCGCTTTACCTTGCCTTGAGCGCCTCTTCTCCGTTTCTCGACGGCGAAGTCACGGGCTACCATTCCACTCGCTGGGGTTTGTTTCCCAAAACTCCCGCCGTCGTCCCCCTGTTTGAAAGTCACAAGCATTACATCCAGTGGACTGAAGAACAGTTAGAACTCGGCACCATGCAAAATGTCCGCCATTTGTGGTCTGCTGTGCGCCCAAATGGCGATCGGCGCCCCTACTGTCTCAACCGCCTCGAACTCAGAATTTGCGACCTCGAAGTCAATCCTCTGGCTTTATTGGCCATCACTGCCTTGCTAGAAGCTCGCATTTGGCAATTGATGGAAGACCCCAGTTTAGATCCTTTACAACTGAGCACCTTGTCGGCGGCTACCCGCAACCAAGACTTAGTTGCTCTCACAGATGCCAACGAAATTTCTGCATCCAGGCAAAGTTTGGATGCCGAACTCATCCACTGGCAAGATGGCAGAAAGATTTTGGCACGAGATTGGATTGAGGAAATTTACCAGGAGGTGTTCCCTCTTGCCAAGAAACGCGGCTTTAGTTGCTTTCTCTCGCCTCTCAAAAAGATTCTCCGGGAAGGTAACACCGCCCAGCAATGGTTGAAGCTGCACGAGGACGGTTTGGACACCCGCAGTATTATTCTCCAAGGGATTGATGGCATGGCTCACCAAGAATGGGAGCTCGAAGACAATTTGTGCGCCCAGTTAGTTGCCTAAACTATCTGCCATTCCCATCGCGGGGGCTTCTCACTAGCCCCTGGCTGTCCGTACTCAGCCCACAATTCCCATAGCCCGAATTTTGGACCCAGAAAAATTTGCCAAGCACAGCCCCAAAAAACAAATCAGAATATTTAATCAATCGCACTTTACAGAGGTTATAAATAAAAGCTATAACTGCTATCTACTTTTTAGGTATATTTATACTTCTCCCCAGAGCTGTCTTTTGCGTTTTTAATTAGCTTCATGCCCCAACTTGTCTTGATTCACCCGCAAATCCCCCCGAATACTGGCAATATTGCCCGCACTTGTGCTGCTACAGGCACGGAACTGCATTTAGTCGGCCCGCTGGGCTTTGAAATTACCGATCGCTACCTGAAACGCGCTGGCTTAGATTACTGGCCCTACGTTAACCTCCAATGTCACGAAGATTTGCCGGCTTTTCTGGCTTGTCGCCAACAGCGAGGGGGGCGATCGATCGGATTCAGCACTGGCGGGCGATGCAATTATGCCGAATTCCAATTTCAGCCAGACGATTGGCTGATGTTTGGCTCGGAAACTGTCGGCATTCCCCAGTTCGTCTTAGATGCCTGCGATGCCACAGTTTTTATTCCCATGAGCCAGCCTGGAGTTAGGAGTTTGAACCTCTCTGTTAGCGCCGCTGTGGGTTTATTTGAGGCTAAACGACAGTTGGGCGAACTCGGATAAATCTCGATCGACACCTACATACACATATAGATATTTAATCGCTGCTAGGGGCTGCTAAACCTTGATTTAAATATAAGAAATTTGTATCAAAGCGGTGAAATTCTAGATAGCTTTGATTAATATATTTTATTCATCCCAAAACATATTGTTATCAGCAATACAAAATTGCTCCCTAGATGATTAAGCCAGAAAAACAGAGGATTTCAGGGACTTAGGATACCAGGGATCGCCGTATTGTGCCTTGCTGCTATTGATATCTAGTAAATATACGGTTGTAGGTTGTCCGGAAATTAGCATAAAGTCGGATAATAGGTGAGAATCTTAGGCCGTGCCGGAACGCAAATTTTATTTGTTCGTTCCAGCTATTGCCGCGTAAGGCTTGTGGGTGTAAATTCAGCAGGTTTGACCGAGAATTTGAAAATTAATTACGGTTCGAGCTTGTCTAAATTTAAAAAGCAAGGTAATCTTGCCTAAGCATGATAGCTGTCAACAATCAAAATATTTTTGGTGGTTGATTTAAATTCAGCGTCATGGAATACCCTTGAGTGTTTCCAAGGACAGTTAGCGCTTCTCAGTAGGAGGTCGTTTTTTTGAAACGAACATATCCCCAAATTAAGCCTGTTCAGGCTAGTGAAATCGACGGAGACGGTTCATCAGAACCGTCCAAGCAGACAACGCTCAGCACTGGCAGAGTTCGCTCTCTCGCCACGATCGGGCTGGCAATATCTGTAGGTGCTTCAGGCATCCTGCTGCCGAGAAATGGAGACAGCGCTCGCGCGTCTGAACTCGCAACGGCAGCAAAATCTACCGCAGAAGTACAGCCAGTTTCGGCAAATGCACCCGCTACCTCGGCACAAGTTGACGGTTCCCGGGCCGAACAGGCAGGGGTTAAGGTTCAACAGGGACAAACCCTCTGGGAGTTGTCTCGGGACTATGAAGTTGCACCGCAGGCACTAGCAACTGCCAACGGTATCAAAATCGATACCGTACTCGAAGTTGGCCAAGAACTCAGAATCCCGACTGCGATGGCAGCGGCTCTACAACAGAACGCCGGCAATACTGCCGCGGTCGATCCCGAACAAAAGTTAAATCTGACTGGCTCCGAGTCGTTGGATAGTACAACTTCGTCATGGCAGCCAAACTCCGCGCCAGACCAGGAGACGATATCGGCACAAAGCTCGATCGAAGACCCTAACGCAGACTGGGCGATAGACAGTCTGAAAAAACAGGAAAACCGCACCACAGCATCAGGTCGGCCCCTGTCGGAGTCCTCGGTAAGAGCAAATTCATCTACATCTGCTGTAACGACTCTGGCATCCCCAGACTCTCCTACTCAGACAGCAATTCCAGACCTCAATACTACACCAGTAATTCTCAATGGCGGTGTCGGTCAAGCAGGCTCTGGCGATCGAGCATTCGAGTCCATTGAACAGTCTCTGGTAACACCCGGTTTGCCTTCGGCTGTGGTAGTCCCCCCCGCAGGCAGTACCGCCGCGCCAGAAACGGTACTGTACAGCGTCCGTCCGGGAGATACCCTAGATGCGATCGCCAAAGGTTACGGCGTATTGCCCAAAGAGCTGATCGCAGCCAACAAGCTCGGCAACCCCAACTTGCTGAATGTAAATCAACAGCTAAAAATTCCCCAAGTTGGGTCAAATAATCCCGCGGTGCAGGCGGCAGCCTCTGATTCTGCCTCCTACTCTAGATCTCTGTGGTCAGCAGCTTCGGTTCCCGCATCTTTGAACCAGAGTTCCTCTACCCCGGAAAGAACTGACTCGATAGTTACAGCATCCGCTCCTACAGCGCCTGTTGTCTCTCCCCTAGGGAACTTGGAAGGCCTGAACAATATTTCAGCGCCGATGGTTCCCAAAATCAACAGCATTTCGCTAACTCAAGTTTCTCAAACTATTAGCGACCCCGGTAAACTGGAGCTTCAAGGCGAACCAACTTTTACAGGTGCCGTTGACACCAGTGCCCTGCCTCAGCCAGCAAGTGCAACTGCTACCGCCATCGCTACGGGAGAATACCCCCAGCCGGTCAGCTTTCTGCCAAATGCTAGCACCCAGGGTTTAAATGCAGCGGACGGTAGCGCTTTACCTGAGTCGAATTCCGAGGCCCGTCCCGCAGGTCAGGCTCTCAACCCTTATGCCGAACGCTTGAGGGCTGAAGTTGGCAGGCTGCGAGAGGAATATCGCGCCGAACGCAATTCGATCGGCCCAAATGCAGTCTCCCTAGCTCCAACTGAGCAGGAGACGACTTTCGCCTCGACCAACCCGTCTCAGGAACTCCCAAGTGTAAATCCTGACCTCTACACTCCCGAGTACCCTGGGGCTGTGCAGAACGAAATCAGCAGACCGCCTTCGAGAGATTGGTCAGAGCAGGTTCAGAAGCAGCAGCAAGAGCGTTTTGACCCGGCTCGCGCCGCCGAACTCCAACCGATCGACCTGACGCCGAACTCGACTCTGGATCGGCCTGTGGTAGCAACGGCTCCTTTGGGTTCCCAGGGTTACGACCCCCTGAGCAACCCGTCTATGGGACGCATGGTTTCTCCAGAACTGCCTCCGCTTTCGGGCCCTGATACTTATCTGCCTAACGGCAAACAACGGTCTGCCAACGGGTTTATTTGGCCGGCTAAGGGCGTTCTCACTTCTGGCTACGGCTGGCGTTGGGGACGGATGCACAAGGGAATTGATATTGCAGGGCCGATCGGTACGCCAATTATGGCCGCCGACAACGGGGTGGTGACCTATGCACAGTGGAACGACGGCGGCTACGGCTATCTGGTGGAAATTACCCATGCAGACGGCTCAGAGACCGTCTACGCCCACAACAGCCGAATTTTGGTGCAAAAGGGTCAGACAGTCGCTCAAGGCGAACAGATTTCAGAAATGGGCAGCACCGGCTTCAGTACGGGGCCGCACTTGCACTTTGAAGTCCATCCCGCCGGACAGGGTGCAGTCAATCCAATGGCTTTTCTGCCTGACGATAGCTCTAGCGCTTCTAGGTAACAACTGGTCGGAAGTTATGGGTTTTGACTCATTATCAAAACTCATGACTTTGACTAGGAGTTATTAGAAATAATGTTGGATGGCAAGCAGCCATAGCTCGCCATACCATGCTACGATAGTAAATCGTGAAGTGAATTTGGCTCAGTGGCGCAGTGGTTAGCGCAGGGGACTCATAAGCCCAAGGTCGCAGGTTCAAATCCCGCCTGAGCCATCATTTCATTTAAAAAACCGCGCTCTCAAAATTGAGAGCGCGTTTTTTTGATTTTTTGACAAGATACTTGTAGTCGTTATGACTATGATATATTTGTAACAGTTCGTAAAAAAGGAAACAAAATCTATGACAAGTGAATGCCTCCGGGTTGGTCAAGCTGCACCGGATTTCGCAGCAACAGCCGTAGTGGATCAGGAATTCAAGACAGTTAAACTGTCAGACTATAAAGGCAAAAAGTATGTAGTCCTGTTCTTCTATCCCTTGGACTTCACCTTTGTGTGCCCGACTGAGATTACAGCATTTAGCGATCGCCATGAGGACTTCAAGAAAATCGATACCGAAATCCTCGGCGTATCCGTTGACAGCGAATTCTCTCACCTCGCTTGGATACAAACAGACCGCAAATCAGGCGGTATCGGCGACATCAACTATCCCTTAGTTGCTGACCTCAAAAAAACAATTAGTTCCGACTACAACGTCCTAGACCCTGAAGCCGGTATTGCCCTCAGAGGTCTGTTCATTATCGACAAAGAAGGCATCATCCAACACTCTACTATCAACAATCTTGCCTTCGGCCGCAACGTAGACGAAACCCTCCGCACGCTGCAAGCTATTCAACACGTCCAGTCTCACCCCGATGAAGTTTGTCCCGCAGGCTGGCAGCCCGGTGACAAGACTATGACTCCCGACCCGGTTAAGTCCAAAGTATTCTTTGCTGCGGTCTAACTTCATAGTTTTGAGTAAGCGAGTTTTGAATTAAAAAGTTTTTAATTCAAAACTCCCAACTATCCGGGCTTAAAATATCTGGTATTACCAATTACCAATTACCAATTACCAATTACCAATCCCCTAATTAGGAAATATGCTGACTTCTACAGATTTTAGCGGCTTGTTAAATCAGCGGTTTTTCCAAAATTTATTGCCTGTTCCCGCCACTAATGTTCTGAAGCTGGGACAGATGACTCCTGATTTTGAACTGCCGGATATTAATAATGATAAATTGGTGCGACTGTCGAATTACCGCGGCGATAGACCAGTAGTTCTGGCTTTTACGCGGATTTTTACTGAAAAGCAATATTGCCCTTTCTGTTTTCCTCATATTAAGGCTTTGAATGAAAGCTGGGAAAAATTTGCCGATCGCAATATAGAATTATTGATGGTAACTAGCACGGACGATCGCCAAAGCCAAATTGTGGTTAAAGATTTAGGCTTGAAAATGCCCCTGCTTTCCGATCCAGGCGTAAAAGTGTTTCGCACTTATCAAACCGGTCAAGCTTTGGGCGCTCCTTTGCCCGCTCAGTTTGTTTTGGATCGAGATGGAAAACTGCTATTTAAACATTTGTTTTCTTTCATCGACCACAATGCTAGTGTGGAAACTTTGCTGAAATATTTCGACAAGCAAGAAGACGGCAATACCCTATCCTAATACTTTGGTTGAAAAACCCGCTTTCTAAATACCCCTGCTTCCGCGAACTATGGAAGTTTTTAACCGCAGATACACGCAGGTGTACGCGGTTATTTTTATGTTTGGCGATAAATCTATCATGTCCGGCCTACAACCATAACAAAAAGCGTTCGTAGTGCGGACGACCCACACTACGAACAGGGACACGATATAACTCGTTGTGCCAATTCTCAGGGCGGAATACTCCGATGTTCGATCGGCATTAATCTAGACTATAGCTGGAATGTAGCTAGCACCAGTTTAAGCCGATGTCGTCTCCTAAAGGTCGATCGAGTAAAATTGAATTCAGCGTCTTAGCCTCGCACCCTGAGTTGTTGACAGGTTTAGAGACTTGGCTGCGGCTAGGCTTGATCGAGCCCGCTGAGGTTGAGCAATTGTGCCGACAATATTTAGTTTGCCCCCTGCCCGAACCCTCAAAGACGATCGCCCCAATTACTCAATCAAAAATACCCGCTCTCTCAACACAAAAAGCATTGCCCAGCACCGCTAAAAACGTTGTAGAGCGCGCAGAAACGGCTCGCACCCCTAATTTTGTTGCTCAAATTTTGCACTCGTTCATAGCCGAAATTAGCGTCGTGTGGCTGTTATTTTTAGGAGTGTTCATGGTAGTTGTCTCCTCTGGAGTCTTAGCTGCTAGTCAGTGGGAAAGATTTCCGGCTGCCGGACAATATGGAGTTTTGTTAGCTTATACTTTAACATTTTGGGCGATTAGCAGTTGGGCTAAAAAACAGGCTAATTTGCACTTGACTGCTCAAACTTTGCAAGAAGTAACACTGTTACTGGTGCCGATTAATTTTTGGGCGATGGACACTTTTGGATTGTGGCAATATCCCTGGAATTGGGCCGTAGCAATCGCCGCTGCACTTATTTTAACTTGGATAACGCGCGGGATTATTAAATCTCAGTATGAAAGCTTGTCGGGTAAAAATGTCACTTGCTCGATCGCCCTAAATCATTTGGGATTGAGTTATTTACACTGGGGTTGGGGATTTGTAGGCTTTTCCCTAGCTGCAGTTTATTTGGGTACCGTCGGAACTACTGCTGCTGGTGTTTATCAAGTTCAACAACAACGCTTACAATCTGTCCGACGCGGGGAAAACGCTGAAACCATCGCCGCTGCTTTTACTTCCAGCCCAGATTTTCTGACTTACAAAAAAGCTGCTTTAGTAGCCTATTCTTTAGGAATTTTACTGGGTCGGGCGATATTTGTCAAGGGCGTAGATATCGCTCAAATGGGTTTAGCTTTGGGGATTTGCGGCGTGCTTTTAGCATGGTTGGATTGGCAGCACCCTCTCGCATCTCGGACTATTACAAACAAGATATCCGACAACCCAAATCCCGGCAGTTTTTTTAACTGGCAATTAGCCGGAGGGGCTTTATTGGGTTTGGGCTGGCTGGTTTGTTTTCGCGAAATTCCCCTACAGGCGATCGCAGTTAGCGGATTGGCTATTTGGTTTTTTTATAGCCGCTTAGTGCGATTTTGGCAAAAGTTTGATTTGCTAATGCTTGAAGCGGTAGGAATTCAAACGATTTGGCTGTTTTGGCGAGTTGTTCCTTTAGGGATTAAAACACAATTTTCTACATTTTTAACTCAGCTTACCCACTCTGGGCAAACTCCTTGGGTTTTGTGGGGTGTTTTGCTCTTGCCTTATTTAATTTTAACCGCAACTGCGGCGCAGTGGCTCTACCGATCGCGCAAGTTTCAACTTGCCAGTTTTGGTGAAAATCTTGCTCTTGGTTTAGGCAGTGTTTTAACTGTTATTAGTTCCGTCAATCCTTTTTGGCGATCGCTCAATTTATTGGTTTCTACTTTAACTTTAGTTTGGATTACTTGGAAATACGTCATCCCAGATAATTCCCGGCGATTCTCAATCCCAGATTCGGCACTCGATCGCCAGCGAAATCCGGCATTTTTAGTTTACCTGACTCACATTCTGGGTTTAGGCGCGATCGCTTCGACAATTGACTTATTTTTTCCCAACCAAACACCCCATATTTGGGCAGGAATTTTATTGCTGTTTATGGCGGCTGAATGGGGATTTTTGGTCTGCATGAAAGCAGCAAATATCAGAGAAAATTCTGCCTTTTTCCGCTGGCATCCTGCATGGTTCCAAAGTTCTTGGAATCTGGGTTTAGGATTGGCGGGATTCAGCTTTATGTTGCTCTACAGTAATTTGCAGTCTCCCTGGGGTTTGATTTGGATGGCGGCACCTTTTGCTTTGACTGCTGTTGCTAAATATACTGATTTTCCTCACAAACAAGTCGCCAGTACATTCAGCGCGATCGCCCTAATATTAGCGCAATTTCTCATTTTGAGTTTTCCCGGATATCAGTTAATCGCTTTGGGTTTGGCTGCTGCGTTGATGTTAGTCAATACTTTCTATTTGGTAGAGGTACCGGCGGCTGCAATTTGTGTCGGATTTAACTTGGGTTTTGTAGCGGCGGTAATCGATCGATTAGGTTTTGTGTCTGGTTGGGCTTGGGGAATTGCTGGGGCGATCGCACTTTTGTGTCTCTGGTTGTTTCGCAGCACGATTGTTCGTGTTTCCAGCCGTTTCCCTCAGCCTTCTCGATTAGCTCAAATTTACGATCGAGCTTTAGATGGTTGGGCTGTCTTACTCGCCAGCTTGCTGTTAACAACTATTACTTTTTATTCTTTTGAACTCTACGCACGCCCTACCTTCAATTTCTCCGCCTCTGCTGAAGTATTGGCTGCTACTTTGGTAATCATGGCTGCGATTGTTTTCCGAAGTTTGCACCAACTTTCGCCTCTGGCAATTTATGCTTTGGCTTGGAGTTTGGAGTTGCTGACAGCAGTCGGTTTGAGTTTTGTCGATCGCACTGCGATTAATTTGGCTGTAGCGAATATTGCGATCGGGTTGTTTGCACAATTGATGGGTGATTGGTGGCGGCGGCGCAATTCCGACGATCGCACAATTTTACCCAGCATTCACGTTATACCTTTGGTTTACGGGTTGTTGGGTTTGATTTTGCGATCGCAAACTTTTGCTAACTGGACTGGTTTAACTGTGTTTGGTGCGTCTTTAATTGCGATCGGCATTGGTAGGCGTGAGCAACAATTCAAACCTCTGGTTTATTTAGGATTAATTGGTGTCTCAGTTTCTGCTGGCGAATCAGTGATTTATCAACTATTGCAAACACCGGGAGGCTCTTTTGGTGACGGTTTAATTGTGCTGGCAACCCTCGGTACAACTTTAACCTATATATATCGCATTTTGTCTCCTTGGCTTAGCAACTATTTGCATTTAACTAATGCGGGGTTGAAAATATTTGCTCACCTGCACTGGGTTTTGAGCAGCGTAATCCTAATTTTGGCTTCTACCAACGATATTAAATCCGGGATAAATTTAGGATTAGTCACCGGTGCTTTATTAGTGCAGTACGCTTTCTTGCAAGGGCGAAATAATCTCGATCGCCTGTGGGCAGAAATTTGGATTTACTTGGGCTGGCTAGAAGCCTTTGGCGTCCGGCTTTATTGGATAAATACGCCTTTAGTTAAGTACATTTCCGGGCCGCTGGGGCCGTGGAAAGTTGCTTTCGCTTCTTTATTTGCCTATTTCATTTATATTTTACCTTGGGATAACTGGGGTTGGTCAAAAAAACCTTGGCGGATAATTGCTTCTCTGATTCCCGCAGTAGCTATTTTGGAATCTCCGGCTAAGTTTTATCCGATTAGCTGGTTGATAGCTGCCGCGTTTTATATTTTCCTAGCTTGGGAAAAGCAGGAAGTCCGTTTTACCTACGTGAGTGTGGCCATAATTGACTGGCTATTGTTGCAGTGGTTTGCACAAATGGGATTGACTCTGCCTGAATACTACTTTACTCCTTTGGGGCTTTCTTTCCTTTATGTTGTTCAGTTCGTGAAGCGTAGCTATCCCGTAGGGAATCGCACTTTGCAACTACCAGCCCAAAAAACCCTGCGCCACACTCTGCGAATCCTCGCCACGGCGCTGATTTGCGGGATACCTCTTTTTACTCAGCAAAGCCACGGTTTAGTAGCGGGGGCTTTTAGTTTGCTAGCGATTGTGGCTGGTTTGGCGCTGAGAGTGCGGGCGTTTTTGTTTGTGGGGACAGGAATTTTCTTAATCAATGTTTTCTATCAGTTAGTAGTGCTGATTTTCGATTATCCACTGATTAAATGGGCGATCGGTTTGGCTTTTGGGATTGTATTTATCTGGATTGCTGCTACTTTTGAAACTCGGCGCGATCGCATTTCTGCTTTTGTGCAGCATTGGGTTGTACAATTGCAATCGTGGGATTGAGTCTTCCCTTAATCAACTCCTCTGACGTGGGGATATCGGTTTACCAAATATATATTTTTTTTCGATAAAATCTAAAAAAAACGCCCTTTTTTTTGGGGTCAAAGGCTTGACATTCCCGGCTTAAAAAGGTATCATGTGATAATGGAAGTGGTAGCAATTTTCAAATTTAAGCCACCACTTCCATTATCTAAAGTATAGCTTAGAAATCAAGCAAAATCAATAAGTAAAAATACCTTTTTTTGCGCCGCGATTTGAGATTGTGAAAGCAGCAAAGGCGATGCAACAGAAAAACGGCAACTAAAAGGAGCGCCAAATAAGTGATGACAACTCAGTTAATCAAGCGCCTGTTCACAGTAAAAGAATATCATCAGATGATTGAATCTGGCATCTTGACAAAAGATGATCGAGTTGAATTGATTCGAGGAGAAATTGTTCAAATGGCCGCCGTCGGTAGAAGGCACACATCCCATGTCAAGCGCCTGACAGAGTTATTCTATATCAGCTTATTATCAAGAGTAACCATTGGAGTTCAAGATCCGGTAGAATTGGACGATCGCTCGGAACCTGAACCGGATATTTCCTTACTGCGGCGGCGCGATGATTTTTATGAATTGGGACATCCTCAGTCGGAGGATATTTTACTAATTGTGGAAGTAGCGGATACAACCGCTGAAACTGACAGAAATATCAAAATTCCTCTTTATGCTGAAGCGGGTATTGCAGAAGTTTGGCTGGTAGATATTAACGAGCAATGTGTCGTAGTTTATCGCGAACCTTCTCAATCGGGATACCAAAATATTCAAAGATTCCAGCGGGGTCAGACTTTATTTATTCTAGCTTTTCCAGACATAGAAATTCCTGTGGATGCGGTGTTGGGATAAAAAGCTGGACTCATATCATTTTTTTTTCGCCGCGACTTGAGAGTCTAAATTAACAAGAATCAGCAAACAATTATAGGCAAAGGTGGGCAGAAACCCACCGTAAAGCAGAGCTATTAATTGTTTAATCTAACTCTGGATCGCCAGGTCGATCGAACACAATCTCAAAGATTCCCGATCGCACAAACTTGCACAAAGCCCTTAAATGGTCATCTGCATCTTGGCGATTGCAGAAACGCGCAACAGCGTGATTTCGAGCATCAGGCAAAACCCGCACAATCACCCAAGGTTTGGCATAATCCGGCTTTATTGACACTCCCCGGTCTAAAGACACGGGGATTCTTAAGGACAAACTTTGGGGGATGAATCCGCCCAAAGTTTAATTCTTAAAGGGTTAGTCAATAACCCACTACCCACTCGCTCAATTAATGAGTCTATGGCTACCTTTGATTTTCTGATGATGTTTGCTGCCCCATTAACATCTGCATTTAAGATTAGTCCCTGAGCAGAACGGTACAAACCTCGTTTAATTCGCTTACCCGAGGGCTGCCAATTGTCGGGTTTTTCACCGACTTTCACGGGCATTATGTCTCGGTCTAGGAAGCTAGATTTTGAAGTGTAAGATTCATCTTGTTCGACAAATTTCCACCCTTTTAAATCGCATTCTTGTTGCAACCTTTCTTTGACTTTGGCGGTCGGTATTTGGACAAAGTTTTGGTTGGTCACTCCGCCCATGTTTACTTCTTGTTTTTGTCCCTTATTCCAACCAAAAACTATGACATTAATTAGATTATCCTGGCAATAATCAACAATAATTCTCACTGCTTTATTAACAGCATCTCTCATTCTTCGGGCGCGAGTTTCGGATAATTGCTGTAATCGTTGTGATGAGAAACCTTGAGGTAGCTTATGTTTGGCGTGTTCTGATTGAACTTTTGCTTTCTGTTTGTTAAACCATTGGTTCCAAGATTTTAGTTTACGGCCATCAATAATAAAAGGCTGGCCATTACTAGAGACACAGGTCAGCCAGTTATTGATGCCATGATCGATTCCCAGGATGCCAGTCGCTTCTAAATCGCAACTAAGGGCTTGTTCGCCAAGAGATTCGTGGACGTACTCGACCCAGACTTGACCATTTCTAGGAATTAGTCTCAGCTCTTTAATGGTAGAGCTTTTAATACGTTCGGGTAAAGGAACCAAAAGTGCATCGGTGCCAAAATGCTCTTTACCTTTGTTTCCTAAAGGCAGTCTAATTTTATTCCCAACCACCTTTAAAGCTTGACCGGGGTAAGAAATTGGGTACATTCCTCCTTTGGTTCTATATTTTGGTAATCTCGGCTTTTGGCTGAGTTTTCCTTTATAAGCTAACTTGGACAATGCTCGGAAAGAGCTAAAAGATTCAGCTACAGATTTAAGAGATTGTTGCGCGACTTGTGAGTAGAGAAGCCCGTAATTTTCGTTATTTTTGGCAATTTTGTACAAGTCAGGATATTTAACCGTACTTTTGTCTTTAAAGAATCTTTGCCTACCTTCGTAAGTCCCAACATTAAACAGGTTATTTGACCATTTTAGTAGTTGCTCAACAATAGGCTTTTCAAATTCCGTTAAATGCCAAACATCTTTTTGCACTGCGTACATTTTGTTTCACCTCCATTGATTAATTTTACCATGTATCGCATTTGTCTGACTGGTATACTAAAGTCTATTCCTACCTTTCATCCCTGGACTAAAGTCACAGGGTTTTCAGGGGTTTATTTATAAATCAGGCGTTTTCGTGAGTTGCAGATTATCTTCTGGCTGTGCAGTTACTTGCCGATTTGGAGAATGTGCGGCAATTATCTGGGCACCTGCTTTTCGTAGAATGTCGAGGTAGCTGGCGATGAAACTACCCGTGAGGTTGGCCGCCAACTGTTCGATTAGATGGCTAGCTAAGCTTTTGACCTCTTTTTCCTGCAACAGCACCCGCTGCGCGTCGAAATCGGCGTCAGAGTAGCTGCGGATGCAGGATAGGAGTTGTGTGATGCCGAAGTCGTCTAAAGCTTGTTGGTAGCCGCGAGAAAATTCGCTTCCGTCGCTGGAAGGTTTTATCATGGTAATAGCTCTCTTTGATTTTTAGAGCCACAAGCCAGCGACGAACTTTCCTAGGGCGCGCGCTGGCTTTTGACTTTTCCGAGTATAGCGCAATATGCAGCATATTTACAGCATATATGTAGCAAAATCGACAAAACGCTGTAAATATATCACACTGACGATCGGCTTAGATAAGAAAAAATCAACCTCTGATGACGAAACGCCTATCAACCTCCATCGCAGATGGAATTTATGACCAACTTCAAGATTGGGCAAACGAGGAACGCCGTTCAATCAGCGGCTTAGCAGCATTCCTTTTGGAGAAAGCTGTGAGAGAGCACCAAGAAAAGATCCAAAAACAGCCGCCACCCTCTAATGAAAAGCAGGACTCACAATAAAGTTTGTGCGAAATCATTGGCGGGAAACTTGCAATTAGACAGAAATTCAATCTCTGATGACGAAACGCCGATCAAAATATTTAGCAGACGGAATTTACACTCGCCTTGAGGAATGGACTAAACAAGAAGGTCGATCGACTAGCAATTTGGCAGCATTCCTGTTAGAGAAAGCTCTTGTAGACCATGAGGAGAAACTGCTAAAACAGCAGTCTTTGTCTGATGAGAAGCAGGGGCAGCAGTAAAGTGGATGCTCCCATAGCCCGCAATCAACTGCGATCGGCTTAAACAAAACTAAATCTCCGATGACTAAACGTTTAACCACTTATTTAGCAGCAGGAATCTATGACATCTTTATACGACAAGGACAAATGGAAAAATGACCCTTACTTTCGATCGAGCTAATTATAGCAATTTGCTGGCAGAAGTCGCTCCACGGGCGATCGAAACCGAGCAAGAATACGATCGCCTCCTAGCAGTCGCAGAGGGGCTGACGTTCGCCAAAAACCGTACTCCCGAAGAAAAAGCTTTACACAAGTTATTGGTAACGCTCATTGAAGTTTACGAGGCTCAAAATTATCCGATCGACAAATCCGAACCTCACGAGATTTTGCAACACATCATGGAAGCCAGCGGCACCCGTCAAGCTGACTTAGTGGACATCATTGGATCGAGTGGCGTAGTTTCTGAGGTTGTTAATGGCAAGCGGGCAATTAGCAAAGCACAAGCTAAGGCACTCGGCGATTATTTTAAAGTGTCGCCTAGTTTGTTCATTTAATATGATGTAAATGCCAATTTTCAACACTCATACAGCAGTCTTCCGTAGGGTGTGTCGCTATCCACAATCTTTAATAAAGACGGCTAATTTAATAGCGACGCACCTGGTAGGTTCAATGAATCAAGAAGCCAGCCATTTTTTTTAGCAAGCTTTTTTATTGGCAATAAAATGTTGGATTTGTTTGTTGACATATTGACAAAAATAAGGTTCGTCGCTATCAGATTGTCGCTTTTTTTGAGGATTGTTGATGTATCCGCACCCTACAGTTACTGTTGCTGCATTCTTTTTTTTAACTGGTATTTTTTAATTAAAAACCCGGTTTCTCCAAGAAACCGGGTTTTTAATCAAACGTTATTTATCCGCGTGTCATCGCACTTAATGGCTTAAAGCAAATTCCGGCAATCTCGGTTCAGATTCGCCACTCGGCAATACCTTCACCTGACCGTTTTCATCCACATCTACGATCGCACTTTGGCCTTCTTTCAGTTTCCCAGACAGCATTTCCTCAGCCAGTACATCTTCCAACAACCGCATGATTGCGCGCCGCAAAGGTCGAGCACCGTAGCTGGGATTGTAGCCTTCTTTAACTAACAGTTCCTTGAACGCTTCTGTCACCGACAAAGTGATACCCTGTTCCGTTAAGCGACTGAAAATTTCCTGCAACAAGATGTCAGCAATCTGCTTGATTTCTTCCTTATTCAACTGCCGGAAGACAATAATTTCATCCAGACGGTTGATAAATTCAGGACGGAAAAACTGTTTCAGTTCTTCGTTTACCAAACTCCGCACGCGGTTGTATTGAGAGTCTGCTGCGCTTTCAGTAAACTCGAAACCGAGGCCGCCGCCGCCTTTTTCAATCACCCTCGAACCGATGTTTGATGTCATCACCAGCAGCGTATTCTTAAAGTCTACTGTCCGACCTTTCGCATCGGTCAAGCGGCCGTCTTCCAAGATTTGGAGCATCATGTTGAAGACATCCGGGTGAGCTTTTTCGATTTCGTCGAATAAGATGACCGTGTAAGGACGGCGACGGACTGCTTCTGTTAGTTGACCGCCTTCATCGTAGCCGACGTAACCCGGAGGCGAACCGATGAGTTTGGAGACGGTGTGGCGTTCCATGAATTCGGACATATCTAACCGAATCATCGCTTCTTCGGAACCGAAGAAATAGGAAGCCAAGGCTTTTGTCAGTTCCGTTTTGCCGACGCCTGTTGGGCCGGAAAAGATGAAGCTGGCGATCGGGCGGTTGGGATTTTTCAAGCCGACCCGCGCGCGGCGGATGGCGCGAGAAACTGCGCTGACAGCTTCTTCTTGACCGATTAAGCGCTGGTGCAATGTGTCTTCCATGTGCAGCAGCAATTCCGATTCCGATTCTGTCAGCTTGCTAACTGGTACTCCCGTCCAATTTGCCACGATGTGGGCGATGTCTTCTTCAGTGACGATGGGAGAGATTCTGATCTGGCTTTTGTTGATCGTAGCTTCAGCGATTTCGGCTTCGATTTCTAATTCGCGATCGCGCAATTTGCCAGCTTTATCGAAGTCTTGTTCGCGCACGGCAGCATCTTTTTCTTTGCTAACAGCCGGAAGTTGTTTTTTGAGTTCTTTAACTTCGGGCGGGGTTTGCGAGTTCAAGACGTGGACGCGGGAACCTGCTTCGTCTATTAAGTCGATCGCCTTGTCTGGCAAAAATCGATCGTTAATATACCTGTCTGACAGTGTAGCCGCTGCTTCTAAGGCTGCATCGGAGATTGTCAGTCTGTGGTGCTGTTCGTAGGCCGATCGCAAACCGTACAATATTTCTATTGTTTCAGCCACGCTTGGTTCGCCGATTTTAATCGGTTGGAAGCGGCGTTCTAGGGCTGCGTCGCGCTCGATATGCTTGCGGTATTCATCCAAGGTTGTCGCGCCCACACACTGCAATTCGCCTCGCGCCAGGGCTGGTTTGAGCATATTGGAAGCGTCCATGCTACCTTGAATCGCGCCTGCACCAACTAAGGTATGAATTTCATCAATTACCAGAATGATATTGCCTGCTGCGCGAATTTCGGCCATGATTTTCGTCAGCCGTTCTTCAAATTCGCCTCGGAATTTTGTCCCAGCAATCAGCGAACCCATATCGAGGCTGATTACTTGTTTGTCTTCTAAAATTTCCGGGACGTTTCTGTTGACAATGCGCTGGGCGAGGCCTTCGGCGAGGGCTGTTTTGCCTACTCCCGGTTCGCCTACGAGCACTGGATTGTTTTTCGTGCGGCGGCCCAACACTTGGATCACGCGCTCGATTTCATTTTCGCGGCCCACCACGGGATCGAGTTTGCCGCTGGCTGCTAGCTTGGTTAAGTTTGTGCCGAATTCTTCTAAAGTCGGGATTTTGCGATCGCCGCTATCCCCCCGGCCTCCAGATACCGCCGCGACTTCTCCCACTGCACGAATTACCTGCGTGCGAACTCTCTGGCGATCGATTCCCAGGTTTTGCAGCACCTTCGCCGCCACCCCTTCATCGTCTTGGATCAGCCCCAGCAGGATGTGCTCTGTGCCGATGTAATTGTGTCCTAACTGTCGCGCTTCGTTCAGCGCCGTCTCAAAAATGCGCTTGACGCGGGGGGTAAACGGAATTTCCGGCGGGAGGAACCCGGAACCTCTACCGATGATATTTTCAATTTCATTGCGCGCCTCTTTCAAGTTGAGGCCCATATCCAGTAATACTTTTGCAGCGATGCCAGTGCCTTCGCCGACGAGTCCTAAGAGAATTTGCTCGGTGCCTACAAAATTGTGGCCGAGGCGCCGCGCTTCCTCTTGGGCTAGCATGATTGCTTTAATGGCTTGTTCTGTAAAGCGTTCAAACATATTTTTTCTATCCTACTGTCTTGGCGAGGGTTGTATCGCTGCTGGTGAGGAGCGATTTGGAACACTACACAAATTATATATGTAAATTTTTGTGTATTTCCTTTTATTCAATGTATCGCTACTAAGAGGAGGCGGACAGTGGGGAGAGCCGAATAGTTGGGGTGTGTTTGCCGTCTGGTTCTGCGATCGAACTGTGCCAAGGCAAATTAATCTTATCAATCACCATATCACTCATCTCCTAATCTACTGTGTTGCCGTTCCCCTGTCAAGCATTCTCTTAAAGCGAGCTATCGACAATGTTGCTTCGGGCGATCTGAGAATGCTTTTGTTTCAAATTACGTATTTTTAGCAAAAGTATTGCACCCCAAAGCAATTTTATTTTAACAGTTTGACTTGCCCGCTGGCGGTCAACAACCATTTTTTTCAACTAAAATCCTTCGTTGCAGCCTGTAGATTTGGTGAAAAGCCCGGTTTCTTTGGGCTTAGTGCGTGCAGGAATCAACAGGTTAAGGGGCTTATGGGCGATCGCCATTTTCAGAAGGCAGGAGGCTTTTATGAACTCACCCTTAAAAGAGGGAGATTGAAACAAGGACATTGTACACCTCGCTGCCAGCATTCTCAGTATAATTATTTATTTTACTGAGCTTTAAACTCACAACTAAAGTTTTAATTAATATTTTTCACCTCCTGCCTTCTGCCTCCTGCTCTCTGCCTTTCTTGTAAAATTAGCTGCATTTTGAAATTGCCATTAATCGCCTAGTTGCAAAATCTGCGATCGAAACTTACAACCGTGAAACTTTCTTGTAATTTTTGCCTTTAACCAATGATAATTTCCCCATTTTAAAGCCATTGTGGAAGCAACTGTTTAATAACTTTTACAAACCCGATCGCAATTTGAATCAGCGGCCAACCCGCAAAACCGATTAACACCGCCCAGCGAGTTTTAATATCCAAACCTTGGCGAACCGCCACAATTACAGATAGCAAGCTCCACACAGCTAATATCCGCTCTATCCCTTCTCCCAGCAAGGGAATTAACGTTAAAAAATTTAGCACTTGCGGGGCGTAAGCAAATCCGATCGGAACCAACAACTCCCCATAACTTACATGACCGGGTTTCAGCCACTGCCCGATTTTAAAGATAGTGAAAGTCCAAAAATAATAACCCCCCACCAGTGCCAAAGCATCTATCCAAAGTGCTAACAATAACACGGATAGCTCAGTTCGATTGATTAACAAAATGACGGCACTGCCAAAAACGCGGGACACCGCTGCTAAAATTACAATCGTTAAAGCTATCCGCTTCGTTCTGGCAGTGTAGGGAGTTTTTTCGTAAAAGTTGCTGTTCAAAGAAAGTGCGTTCCAAAGCGTTCTTCGCAAACCTGCAATTGAATCTTCTCCCCTCACCTTTAACTCCTGCTCCTCAAGATAGTTGACAACTAGGACAAAATAAGCTCTAATACAGCAAAATCACCAAAATATTTCTACATAATTAGGTAATTAACAGGCATTCTACCAGATTTTCTTAAATGCTAAGATTGATTTTGCAGATATTTGCGTGGCTGCGCGGAGGAAGTTTAAATTTGTTGCTCATCGCAGCTCTAATCCTGCTAGTTTGGGGCATTCTTTCGCCAGTGGGAACTGTTATATGGTGGCTGGGTCAAAGTGCCGAAACTTTGGGTTTCAAGAAAAATTCGCCGGAGATATTGCCCCCGAACGACAGCAGCCCGGAAGCGCGCAAGTCTTCACCGAGCAATTGTTATATCATCTTTTTACCGGGAGTTGGCGATTTTTCGGGGGACGAACTAACACCGGGAGAAGCATTTTTTCTCAAACATTTAGTTGAAAGTCACCCGCAGTGCGTAGCCGTGGGGGATATTTTTCCTTATTCAGCTTCTAACAAAAGTTTAGGCGGACAGCGCTGGCTAGCTCCTTTTTGGCGGTTTGCAGCACAGGCAAAAAGTGGGCCGATTGGGGCGGATATATTCATCAAAATTCGCAATCTTTGGAGGTTTGCAATTTCTCTTGATTATCGCTACGGTTTTGCATACAATCAGGGAATTGCTCATGCAATTATCGAGCGAATGAATGCTAAATCTCCGATTTCAGCTAATCCTCAAAAACCTTTGCAAGTTATTTTAATTGGCACTAGCGGCGGCGCACAAGTTGCTTTGGGTGCTACTCCCTATCTTAAAGAATGGCTGAAAGCAGAAGTTACTGTTATTTCAGTTGGGGGCGTGTTTTCGGGAGAAAATGGTTTTGCAGAAGCCGATCGCGTTTTCCATTTACGCGGCACTCGCGATTCAATTGAGGATATTGGCGGCATAGTTTTTCCGACTCGCTGGTACTGGTTCGCGACTTCCCCGTTCAATCAAGCTCGTTTACAAGGACGCTACGCAGAAGCTGTCAGCGGCCCTCAAAAGCACGACGGCGATGAGGGATATTTTGGGGAAGATCGGGCAAGTAATGGTGAAAAGTATGTAGATATTACGCTGGATAAGATTAATCAATTGCCTGTTTGGTCTGATGGCGCGTCCGATTGATAAGTTTTTACATATTCGGTGCCTATACAACTATCGGACATCATATCAATCAGTAACATCAGCTACTTAGTCTTTAAATTGGATCTAAAGAAATAATAAAATTCTCTTGGGTTCTTGCTCCGCAGCACCGCCCGGAATATACAATTTAAATGCAGAATAGCTTAGTCATTAGTAATTAACTGTATCATTGTTCGTTGTGCGTCGCTTGAAGCTTAGCCTTGTTGCCTTCGAGTCTCTACCGCAGTTCCCAACGCGCGATGCCCATTCCCTATTCCCTATTCCCTATTCCCTATTATCAATGTCTCGACCAACATTATATATTGCCATCACCAATCACGGATTTGGTCACGCTGTCCGAGTTTCCTCGGTAGCTGCAAAAATTCAAGAATTAAATCCAGATATTTTACTAATTATCACCACAACCGCACCTCGGTGGCTACTAGAATGTTACATTACTGGCGACTTTATCCTCCGTCCCCGCGCTTTTGATGTGGGAGTTGTGCAAGCTGATAGTTTGCATATGGACAAAGAGGCGACGCTGGAAAAGTTGCGGGAAATTCGGAAAAACCAAAATTCTATAATTGCGGGCGAAGTTAATTTTATCAAGCAAAATCGGGTGGGTTTGGTGTTGGCAGATATTCCTCCTTTGGCTGCGCGAATGGCAGCATCTGCTGGGGTTCCTTGCTGGATGATGAGCAATTTTGGCTGGGATTTTATCTATCGAGATTGGGGCGGGGAGTTTGTAGAAATGGCAGATTGGATTGGTGAATGTTTCGGAAAGTGCGATCGGCTTTTTCGCCTGCCTTTGCACGAACCGATGCCAGCTTTCCCAAATATTCAAGATGTCGGCTTGACGGGCGGCAATCCTCGCTACAGTAACGATGAAATTCGGGAAGTATTCGGCATTAAATCACCGCTGGAAAAAACTGTATTGCTGACTTTCGGCGGCTTGGGTTTAGAAGCAATTCCTTATCAAAATTTACAGCTATTTAGCGATTGGCAATTTATTACTTTTGATGCAATCGCTCCCGATTTGCCGAATTTGATTAAAGTCAAAAATCAAGAATTTGCACAATCTTTCCCGATTTTACCGCGTCCGGTGGATCTGATGCCTGTCTGCGGGCGCTTGGTTTCTAAACCGGGATACAGCACTTTTTCGGAAGCTTTGCGCTTGGAAATACCTGTTGTTTCTATTATGAGAGAAGGTTTTGCGGAAGCTCAGGTGTTGTTGGAGTGGCTGAAAAATTATGCGGAACATCAAGTGGTGACGGCGGCGGAGTTTTTTGAGGGGGATTGGGAGTTTTTGCGACAGCCACTGCATCCGCCGCGTTTGTCCGATAAGTTGGATAAAAATGGTACTGAGGCGATCGCCCAAGCTGTTGTAGACTATTTTAAAGATCGGGATTAGGATGATGCTGATTTACGATCTCAAATCCCAATGGATAAATCTTTGATTGATTCCACCGCAGATTAACGCAGATTAACGCAGATATTTTCCTGAGCGGAAAGCGATTGAATGCAATGCAAGTCTAATTTGGTCTAAAATCTAAAATCTAAAATCTAAAATCGAATGCTTCATCACCAACAAATACTCAGAATTCAAACTACAGGGAAGTCTCTGTGCAACATCACTCCTAAGATAGAAGATGCGGTGGCGAATTCGGGTATTGAAACAGGACTTTGTAGCTTGTTTTTGCGCCATACTTCTGCTAGCTTGGTGATTCAAGAAAATGCTGACCCGGATGTACTTAAGGATTTGGCTAACTTTTTGGCTAAACTGGTACCGGAGGGCGCGAGTTACATTCACGATGCGGAAGGCCCAGACGATATGCCGGCGCACATTCGCACTGCGCTGACTCATACTTCCGAACAAATCCCGATCGCGCGCGGTAGATTATTGTTAGGAACTTGGCAGGGAATTTATCTCTGGGAACACCGCCAGCGCGGCCACTTTCGCGAATTAGTCGTTCACGTCAGCGGCGTTGGATCGGAATTTGCACCTCGCTGATTTTAGTGGCTTCTGGTGTCATCGGCGAGTTGTAAAAAAAGCGGCGCGGCGGCCCGACTATTTCGTATTCGGGATGTTCTTGAAGCCAATCTTTGAGTTTCTGGAGGTTATTTTCGTAACTTTCCCAAGTGTAGGCCCCGCGCGCGCCGATGCTGACAACTGTCATCGGTGAAGTATCCGTGACTTCCACAGCAGAGTTAACGCTGCTGGGGGCGATATTTGATGCCGGGTAGAGGAAGGAAACTTCTGCAACCGGAACTTTATCGATTTGCTCGGAAGTTTCCGTGTAGCGCGCTTCTACTGGCGTTGTCATCGCAATTTGATTGTTGCTGATGTGTTCAAATAAGGGATTGAATGCGATTCCTGTAGCTTGTCGCAAATCGCCTGCGTGGGTGTAGGTGACAGCGCGGTACTGAGGATATTGCTTAACTTCTATGACGCCAATCTGTGCCGGCTCAGGGAATCCACTAGGTAATGTCATTTTAGATTTGAGATTTTAGATACTTCGGCTTTGCGATCGTACAAGTTTGAGATTCTAGATTTTACACTAAATAATGAGGCAATACTTACTCTGCAAGGGTTTTCTAGTTGCTTGCAGTTGCGTTTGTTTGGGCCACTGCTATAAATAGGCTGAGATTGTTTGCAGCCGATCGCTCCTGCAGCACAACCAGTTTAGCAGTTATTTAGAGCGATGCTAACTGTCGATCGCCTAGAATTAGTTGAGATATTTCTTGCTTAACCTCGTAATAATACGGACGGCGCTAAGTAAGCAGAGAAACATCAATCTAGTTGTCCTTAAAAAATTAGCGTTTTTCAGGGGTGTCTGCTATTTATGTCGGAAAAGATTCGGCTGTGCCGATCGAGCTGTGCATTTTCAGTTATTGCCACGGTTATCGCGCTCAGCAACGCCGTTCAATTATATCGCTTTCAGGGAATGACATATGAAAAAGATTCTAGTGATTGAGGACGATCGAGTAATTCGAGAGAATATTCTCAAACTCCTCAAAGCCGAAGGTTTCGACGTGACGGGTGCAGAAAATGGAGCGCTGGGTTTAAATGCGGCGGTGTCAAGTCTTCCCGACGTGATTCTTTGCGATGTGATGATGCCGGAACTAGACGGGTACGGGGTGCTGATGGCCTTGCGATCGCACCCTGTTACTGCTACAGTACCTTTTGTTTTCCTCACAGGTAAAGCCGAGCGCTCTGAAATGCGGCAAGGTATGGAATTGGGAGCAGATGATTACCTCACAAAACCTTTTACTAAAGCTGAGCTTGTGGGTGCGATATCCAGCCGCTTGAAAAAACAAGCAGCTTTTGCCGAACAGCAGCATAATTTGCGATCGCCAAGCAGCACATTACTCCCAGATGCCGCCGACAAATTAGAGGAGATAGAAACAAGTTTGCGTGCAGCCTTGGAACGAGAAGAATTCCAAGTTTACTATCAGCCGCAGGTCAATGTTCAGACTGGAAAAATCGTGAGCGCTGAAGCTTTAGTGCGCTGGCTGCATCCCGAAAAAGGGCTGATTTCGCCCGCTGAATTTATTCCTGATGCCGAAGCAACTGGCTTCATCGTACAGTTGGGCGAGTGGGTTTTGCAGACAGCTTGCAGACAAATACAGGTTTGGCAAAATGCTGGTTTTTCCTTGCAGCAGGTAGCGGTGAATCTGTCGCCCGCCCAATTTCACCAACCAGAACTCAGCAGCAGAGTTGCCGAAATTTTAGCAGAAATTGGTTTAGCACCGAGCAGTTTGGAATTAGAGCTGACCGAAAGTTTGATGGTGGAGGATGCCGAAAGTGCGATCGCGACTTTGCAACAATTGAAAGATTTGGGAGTTTCTATCTCTATTGACGATTTCGGCACAGGCTATTCTTCTTTAAGCTATCTGACACAATACCCCTTTGATGTTTTAAAGATCGATCGCTGTTTTATCAGCAATATAACCGACGGTTGCACAAATGCAGCGATTGTCAAAGCTATTATTGAAATGGCGCACAGTCTCTGTCTTGAGGTAATTGCCGAAGGAGTTGAAACTGAAGCCGAAAAAGATTTTCTGTGGCGCTACGAGTGCGATGCCATGCAAGGATATTTATTCAGTCCTCCTGTGCCGGCAGCGGATTTTGAACAGTTGCTGGCGGAAGGCAAATAGAATATAGCTGAAGTCAATATTTGTCCTATAATCAAGTGCGATCGGGGTGAAATATGGTTTTAGAATCTACCAGTAACGTTGACTTACTCAAATCAAGCACTAAAAAAAATAAGGATGTTTACCTAGCTGTTAAGCTAGCTCTATTGATAGTATTTTTATCTATTTTGTCCAAATTCTTTGTCATTGTCAACGCCGGAGAACGGGGCGTGCTGATGCAGTTTGGTAAAGTGCAAGAACAGGTACTCGGAGAAGGAATTCACGTAATAGTACCCACAGTTTATACTGTAAAAAAGTTGAGCGTTAGGGTGCAAAAACAGGAAAGTTCCGCTGAAGCTTCCTCAAAAGATTTGCAAGATGTTTTCACGGATGTAGCGCTCAACTGGCATATTCTCCCAGAAGAAGCAAATGCTATTTTTCAACAAATAGGTGACGAGAAAGAAGTCGTAGCTCGCATTATAGAGCCTGCTGTTGAAGAAGTATTAAAAGCAGTTATGGCAAAATATACGGCTGAAGAAATAATTACTAAACGGGGAGAAGTTAAAGCCACAGTTGATGATTCTTTGACCTTGAGGCTGGTTACGTATCACATTGCCGTTGACGATATTTCTTTAGTACACGTTCACTTTTCTGAGCGGTTTAGCGAGGCAGTGGAGGCGAAACAAATTGCCGAACAGGAGGCAAAAAAAGGGGAGTTTTTAGCGCTGAAGGCAGCAAAACAGGCGGACGCTAAGGTGAATTTAGCCAAGGGAGAAGCCGAAGTGCAAAGGTTGCTGCGGGACAATTTGACTCCGGAACTTTTGGAAAGGCAGGCTATAGAAAAATGGGATGGGAAATTGCCGCTGATTGTTGGTGATGGGGGTAAAAATTTATTGGACTTGAGGAAGTTGGTTGAGAGATAATTATAATCGTGGACGCAGGGGTAGCCAAAAACCGGGTTTCTTTACGAAAATACAGGGAGTTTAGCTTTTGATGTCGGTTAAAAAATAGGTTTCTTGAGTATTCGTGCCTAAGTCCTGAATTAGCAATTACCAGCACCTTGACTTAATATCTCTTCAAAAGCTTTAGTAATTCTAGTTTGAAAACGCTGTCGGTGCTTCAGTTTTAAAACAGGTTTAATTATTTCCAAAGATACATTAGAACTTGGTTTGCTATCTATAATTTTAATCGATCGCAGTGTAGATAGCTGCAATTCTTTTTTTACCATCAATTCAGGAATAGCCGCTGCACCTGTGCCACTTTCCACCACAGCTTTTACCATTTCACTACTGTTCAAAACTAAAGTTACATTCAATTCATGGGGATTAATTTCCCAACTTTGCAAAGCTTGTTCCAACATTTGCTGAACTCCCGAACCAGATTCTCGCATCACCCAATCCGTTTTCGCAATTTCCGCTAAACTCACATCTGTTTGTTCAAACCAAGGGTGAGATTTGCCAACTACAATCAGCAAGCGTTCGCTGCCTACAACTTCTTCCTCCAGAGTGTTCTTAAGCGAAGCTTTGATGTCTCCCGTCACTAAACCCAAATCAAATGTTCCCGTCGCCGTACCCGCACAAATTTCTTCGGCATTTGCCAGAGTACAATTCACGCAAATACCAGGATGTTTTTGTTTGAACTTGCTAAGTTTATCAGGCAACCAATAATTGCCAATGGTCAGACTGCAACCCAAGTTTAAATCGCCTCGCTGCAAGTCGTTCAACTCCCGCAAACCTCTCTCAGTCAAAGCAACTTGGTCGAGAATTTTCTGAGTTTCAACTTGCAGCAACTTCCCAGCATCTGTGATTTCGATGCGGCGGCCGATGCGGTGAAATAGTTTTACTCCGTATTGCGCCTCTAAGCTTTGGATGGTCGCGCTGACAGCGGGTTGGGTAATGTAAAGTTCCTCCGCTGCGCGGCTGAAGTGCAGGTGTTCCGCGACAGCTAGAAAAACTCGCAGTTGGTCAAGTGTCATTCCGGCCATGCTGAGTACCCTTTTACTAAATACAGTTATTTTTTGAGATTAAAATCTCTTGCGGCTAAGCTTTGACCTGAAGTTTTCGACTCTATTGTACAGGTTGGAATTACCAAAAAAGCACGGTTGCCAGCCGTTATTTAAAGTTTCCTTTTAACGTCAAGGGTTTGAGATTTTGGCGACAGATACATCTGCTATTCCAACAGTTCTTTTGTGGCGGCACTGCATCACTTGTATTTATTAATTCGATAAAAAACAACATTTGATTCTACCCCAGAAGGGGATTACAGTTATGTTCAAGCTTCTAACGCAGGGCCAAATGCTGAAGCAGCACCGACAATTTTAAGCCGATCGCCAAAAGTCGATCGACAAAAATAGAGAAGATAAATGACCAAGAAAACGCAAAAAAATCACAGTCCCCACGGCTTAAAGCCGGACTGCCTCTCCTTCGGGGAGGTTTTAGCTCAATCCTTTGCCGTCATTGCACCTACAACGATACCAGCATCTAATATAGGTTTAATTGTCGCTCTTTCGGGTAACGGGGCTTGGCTGAGCTTTCTCATCGGCTTGATGGGCCTAGTATTTGTCAGCATCAATATCAACCAATTTGCGAGTCGATCGGCTTCTGCCGGTTCTCTTTATTCTTATATTGTTAAAGGACTTGGCCCGACTGCCGGCGTAATTTGCGGCTGGAGTTTGGTACTGGCTTATCTATTTACTGCGATGTCCGTTTTGTGTGGTTTTGCCAACTTTACGGGTACTTTCATCGGTCATTTAGGCATCCATCCCTCACCGATTACGCTGTTAGCGATCGGGGCTGGCGTTGCTTGGTATGCAGGTTACAAAGATATCCAGCTTTCAGCTATGGCGATGCTGTGGCTAGAGGGGGCATCAGTGGCGGCGATTTTTATCTTAGGAATTATCATCTGGGCGCACAAAGGTTTTGCCTTAGATATGTCCCAATTAACTTTGGAAGGCGTAACTCCCGGCAACATAGCGACGGGGCTTGTCTTAGTAATGTTTGGTTTCTCTGGTTTTGAAAGTGCTACATCTCTGGGCGACGAAGCGAAAAAACCCTTAAAAAATATCCCCAGGGCTGTGATGGGCAGTGCTGTCATGGCAGGCTTATTCTTCGTTCTGATGACTTATATTGAGGTTTTGGGTTTTAGCGGTACTGGAGTTTCTATTACTAATAGTGAAGAACCTCTGACTTTTCTAGCGCAACAAGTCGGGATGGGTTGGCTGGGAGAGTTAGTTGCTTTCGGCGCTTTATTTAGCTTTTTTGCTTGCGTGCTCGGCAGCATCAATCCAGCGGCGAGAGTGTTTTTTATGATGGCGCGCCACGGTTTGTTTCACTCTTCATTAGGTGTAGCGCATTCATCTAATAGAACTCCCCACGTTGCAGTAACGATGTGTACATTTCTGACATTTTTGGTACCTGCTGTGATGTCTATGTTTAACATCAAACTGTTCGATTGTATGGGTTACTTGGGGGCAATTTGCAGCTACGGATTTTTAACCGTGTACGTCTTAATTTCGATCGCGGCTCCGGTTTACCTGCACAAAATTGGTAAATTGCGCCTGCGGGATGTAGCGTTCTCGGCTGTGGCGATCGCATTTATGATGATTCCGATTGCGGGCAGCGTGGGCATTCCCGGCAGCACTATGTTCCCACCTCCCGAAGCTCCTTACGATGCGTTTCCTTACTTGTTCTTGATGTACTTGGTGGTTACTTGCGGATGGTTTTTCTGGCAGCGGCTGCGTTCCCCTGAACTGACGGGATCGATGCAGCAGGGTATTGACGCAATTCACGCCAAATTCGAGGAAGAAAATCCAATTTACGGCGGTGTTCGATTGAAAGCCGTTCCCTTTGACAGCGATCGTTTTTGATTAACAGTTACCAGTTCGCTGTTCGGAGAAAGAGTTTTTAAGCAACGGGGCTTTTACTGAGATATTGCAGCATTGTCAATAAGCATTTCAAAGGCGTTGCTCCGATCAACAGCCCACAATAAAATTTAATTTTTGTGCAACGGGCATCTTGCCCGTTCCGAAGATACGAGCCCAGCAAGTACAACGAAATAAAAAATCTGAGGAGACACAGAAATGAATGAATTACTAACAGCAATTTCTACAGGGATGACAGCTTTTACGGCTACCAACCTTGACGATATTCTGATTCTGCTGCTGTTTTTCTCGCAGGTGAATGCAGTATTTCGGCGCAGGCATATCGTCTTCGGTCAGTTTCTGGGCTTTAGTG
Source organism: Microcoleus sp. S1D4 (assembly GCF_036700765.1). Taxonomy (NCBI): domain Bacteria; kingdom Bacillati; phylum Cyanobacteriota; class Cyanophyceae; order Oscillatoriales; family Microcoleaceae; genus Microcoleus; species Microcoleus sp. S1D4. The sequence goes on along the minus strand of NZ_JAUBPP010000004.1, from coordinate 233,353 downwards.
CACTTGTTTTGGCTAGCCTTCCCGGCTTTTTTGGCCGCTTAATCTTTCCGCCAGATTGGATCGGAATGCTGGGTTTGCTGCCAATTGCGATCGGGCTTAGCCGCTTGCTGAATCCAGAAACTGACGATTCGGAAGTTGAGGCAGAATTAGAGCAATCTGAGAAATCTTTTTTTAGCAGTTTCCTGTCTCCTCAAACTTACAGCGTAGCAGCGGTGACGGTGGCCAATGGGGGCGACAATATCGGGATATATGTGCCACTTTTTGCTAGCAATACTTTAGAAAGTTTGGCGGTGGTTCTAACTGTATTCTTCGGGATGGTAGGCGTTTGGTGCTACGCTGCTTATCGGTTAATTCAAATGCGGGCTATCGCGGATACTTTGACTCGCTACGGCAATCAATTAGTACCTTTTGTTTTGATCGGATTGGGAATGGCGATTCTGGTTAAAAGCGGCACTCTGGCAAGCCCAACTTTAAGTATAATATCTTTAGTTGGTTGCGCTTTCTGTTTGATAACTATCAGCAGAGGTAACGCCAGGGAAACTGAAGTTTAGAAAAATTGCAGGGACAGCACATGAATTGGATTGCAGCAGCGATTATTGCCGGGATTACATCTTTTGCCGCAACCAATATCGACGACATGGTGATTTCGATGCTGTTCTTCGCCCAGGTAAATGATACTTTCCGCCCCCGGCATATCTTTGTGGGTAAGTACCTCGGATTTGCAGCACTAATAACTGCTAGTTTGCCCGGTTTTTTTGGCGGTTTAATTGTGCCGAAAGCTTGGATTGGCTTGCTGGGTTTGGTTCCGATCGCGATCGGCATCAGTCACTTAGTCAAGAGAGAAAATGAGGAAAATGACGTACAAGCCGTATCGGGCGAATTTAACCGTCAATCTAACTCATCTGTTCTGTCAAAACTCGCCAATCTTTTCAATCCCCAAACTTTGAATGTGGCTGCGGTAACAGTGGCCAACGGGGGAGACAACATCGGTATTTATTTGCCGCTGTTTGCTAGCAGCGATTTGCCGAGCTTGGTGGTGATTTTGGCGGTTTTCTCGGTGATGGTAGGTGTTTGGTCTTATGCCGCTTACCGGTTAACTCGCCAAAGGGCGATCGCCCGTATTTTGACTCGGTATAGCCAGGCTGTTGTCCCTTTTGTATTAATTGGCTTGGGAATATTTATTCTGATTGAAAGCGGTACGTATCGCCTGCTCCCGGCATTTCAATCTAACTAAGTATTCGCCAATTTTCTGCTACTTTCCTCCCTCTATAGATAGATAATTTGCCATAAATCATAAGTCCTAACTCATCACTTTTTCCTTAACAATTGTTTGCTTAAAGTTTGCGCTATATCGCTTGAATTTTATCAACAAATATGCTAAGTTAATAATGAAGTGAGTGACCAAGCTAAAAGCAGCTTCAAACTAATTTAGCCTCAAGTATTCACGAAAGCTGAAACCATCTTTTGAGCTAGCCAATTGCCCGACTTAGGCAACAATATACCTTTTGTCTCAATAAATTCTGTAGTAGTGGTGAATCCAACCAAGCTAAAAACTTGAGGATTAATCCATAAAATATCGCCCGAACACTTCGCCCCTACTCTACGCAGAGCGACTCTGACAATAGGTAGAATGCTGAAAAAACCGATTTTTCGCTTCTGCACAATTTGGTTTTTCCGACAAACCAGTTAAAGAGATATCGTTTTGGCCTAAGTCCTAAGATAGCAAGCAAACAGAAAGTTGGAAAAAACCTGACAATCTAGAAAAGGACAAAAATTGTGAAAATCTTCAAATTTGTTTTAGTGCTGTTGGTAATGGCCGCCAATTTAGTATTTGTTCTCCCCTCCTGGGCCGACGCTCCAAAAACGCCGAAATATGCGAGCAATCCCGATTACATAGAGGTGACTCAAGCTCTAAACACTCTCAGGACAGCGAAAGATGCGCCCAATCTCGCCCAGACTTATACCCCTGAGCAACTTCAGCAAAAAATCTCTCAATTGGAGTTTCAAAAATACACTTTAGAAACGGGAAAAGCTTGGGGTCAGTGCCGCAACAAGACAGGAAAAACCCTGGCTGTCTACGGCCCGAAAGGCAAAAAAGCCGCTTCTTCTACTTACGAGAATGCCCTTTATTTTCTAGCTGACGGCCAAACAACTGAACATAAATGGGATTGCGATGGAATTTATCTGCCCAGCGATCTCAAAGCAACCGATTTAAGGTCTGTCGATAAACCTTCAGAAGAATTGACTGGCGGTCTAGCTGTTAAGATAGTTGACGGAACTCAAGTTGTAGCGATAGCTAATCCCGATACGGGCGCTGTAGAATTCAACGTTCCTACTGCTAAAGTTTTCCAGCCTGGGGATGCGAATTGGTTTGTTCCTGATGTGACTCAGGCTTACATAGATGCACAAGTTCCCAACGCACCAACTGAGGAAAATGATTAGTTTTGGTGAACTTGTAATGCGATCGGCTGTGTAAAGTTTGTTCCAACGCAACAACCCGCCGGGGAGCTATCCCCGGCGGATAATCGTCCCAGCAGAAATCTATCAATTTACCTTGATATTTGGAGTTAATATTAAAAGGCTAATCTATGCTATTAAATTGGAAATCCACGAAAGTAAATACAGAAAAGATTAGGCGACCAAATCCGTCGCGGGTGCGGGATCACTTGGCAAACGAGCGCACTTATTTAGCATGGATGCGGACAGCAATATCGCTGATGGGTTTTGGCGTTGTTATCGTCCGCCTTCGCACCTTCCATGCCCCTCTGCTGCCAACTCCCGGCAATGGTTGGAAGTTGGGTTTGCTTTTTTCAGCAGTGGGTTTGCTGACGGTGTTATTCTCAACTAAGCACTACTTCGGCGTCCGCCACGATATCGATTACGATACTTATGAACCTACGGATCGCTGGGTAATTCTTTTCAGTCTGGCGATCGCCATTTTAGGCGCTGGGGTAATTTATTATATGTTCACCGTTCCTTCTAGCTTAGAAGGTTTGATGGCACCTGAATAATGGTGACCGTTTAAGATGAATATTAAAGAGTTCGATCGCGTGCAATTATCGTTCCAACCGATGCAAGTAGATGATGAGAAACCAAAGCAGCCCAATCTGTCGCGGGCGATCGATCGATCGGCAAATGAGCGCACCTTCTTAGCATGGATGCGGGCCGCGATCGCCCTCATGGGTTTTGGCGTCGTCATCATCCGACTTCGCGTCGTGCAAATGCCCGCACATTACCGCCAAGCGATGGGGTGGAAATTGGGTTTAATCTTCTCTCTAATAGGTTGGGCGACAGTCTTAATCTCAACTAAGCACTACTTCACCGTTCGCCACCAAATTGACCACGATACCTACAATCCCCCAGACGCCATGGTTTTATTTTTCAGTTTTGCTGTGGGCTTATTGGGAATTGGAGTAATTTATTCAATTTTGGCAACTGCCCTGAGCCCAAGTAGTTTTGTAATACCCGATTGATTGTCAACAGGAGTTAATCATGAATAGCGATATAGTTGCCACGAGTGCTTCCATTCTCATCTTAGGTGCTGCTATCTGGGCCGCATTCGTAGTGCTGGAGACTGTCGCGAAAATAGTCCCTAAATTGCTAGGCGTGACAGTTGCGATCGGGCTTTTGCTCGTTTACCTGCAATTTTACTGGGGTATCGATATTGCATATCTTTGGCAAACTGTCAAGCATTTGCCTGAAGCTTTCAATTTCTCGATCGCAGCCTAAACCGACACCAGGCAGCATTCTCAACAACCTCTCCCGGATAGATATTTTTCTACCGGAAACAAAGTATCTTCAGCCGATCACCAAAAAAATACGGTAACTCGATTGACTTACTAGACATAGCTCTGTTGAGATGCTAAACTACGGTAAGTCGATAGAGTTATGAGTTATTAACGTGGAAAACGCTAAAAAAGTCAGCAAAGAGTACCAGCTTGCAGAACAACTCACCCAACAGTTGCCACAAGCTAAAAGCTTTAAGGAAGTCTGGTTTAAAAAAATCCGAGGCGGGTTGCTTCTGGCAATTGGATATTTGCTATCACCGCTATGTTGGTGGAACGACATATTTTTCAATCTGCCAATTGCCTACGCCTTTGGGTATATCTTTAGTTGGCTTTCCCCAGATTTACTGTTTCCTTGCACAATTATCGGCTACTGGCTTTCTAATATTGCGGGAATTCTGTTGATGCAGCTAGGAACTTTAGATATTGTTACAGACAAACCCAAGGAAAAAAACCTCAAAAAAGAGTTATTGACGGGTTTAATATCATCAACTGCCTTCACAGTTGTCATTGTGGCATTGATTCATTTTAATGTTCTCGATACTCCCGATTTCTTTTCCAGCCAACAGTCGGTTAACCTCAGCTCTGCTTTACCTGTGACGCTCGTCACTTCCAGGTAGAAAGTCGAATATAAACCCCATAAATAAATCGAGGGTTTTTAATCAGTTACACAGGTAGATATCAGAAAATTAGGGAGCTTTTACACTACAAGTTATGTAGTTTTGTTTATTGGCATTTACTTACTTTTACCAAAAGTTTTGTAGCTGAACGCGCGGTAAGTCTCAAGCGTTGAATAGCAAAATTCCTGGTTAGAAAGATTGGGATGCGAGTAAGATTTTGCCTGTGTAGCTGTGTTGCCGGAGCCGCGCCAGTTATCTATTTGTTGGTTGGTTGGTTGGCAGCGCTTAAATACACAGTTTTTGGGCATAACAGTGAACTACTTATTACTATCCTTTCTCAGCTTTTTTGTGGGCATTCTGGTTGGTTTGACCGGAGTCGGCGGAGCCTCGCTCATCACCCCAATGTTAATTTTCGTCTTCCAGGTTCCGGCATCAATTGCTATTAGTTCGGATGTCGTAGCTGCTACACTGATGAAAATTGTTGGTGGCTTCAAACACTGGCAGCAAAAAACCCTCGACTTGCAAATAGTGAAGTGGCTGGCTTTGGGCAGCGTGCCCGGTTCGCTGACTGGCGTGTGGATTTTACACTGCATCAAATCCAGCGGCAGTCAGAACTTAGACAGCATATTGCTGCGCTGTCTTGGAGTAGGGCTCGCCCTCATTGTCGCTTTATCGCTGACCCAATTAGTGGTCAAAACATTTTTCCCTAATTTTAAATTGCCTTCGCCCCGTGAATGGGACTTAAATACTAATTATGGCCGTATTTGTACTGTGAGTGCTGCAGCAATTTTAGGCTGCATAGTGGGAATCACTAGCGTGTCTTCCGGTGCTATGTTTGCACTGTTGCTGATTGCTTTTTTCCGCCTGGATACTTCTAAATTGGTGGGTACAGATATTTCCCAGGCGGCAATTTTGTTGATGTTTACATCTGTGGGACACCTCAGCCTCGGAACGGTAGACTGGAGTTTAGTTTTGCCGATTTGGTTGGGTTCGGTGCCGGGAGTTTTGGTAGGTGCTAAATTCTGCCAAATTATGCCTCAACGCCCACTAAAGTTTGTAATTTACGGAATGTTGGCGATGGCTAGTTGGAAATTGTATCAAGTCTGAAAAGTAGGGTAATGCCAGGAGTATTGCTGTCAAAAATCCCCTAAAAACCTTTGTATATTTTGTTTATAGCCGAGTCGAGATCCCCCTAAATCCCCCTTAAGAAGGGGAGTAGGGGTTGACTTTGAGAAGAATCTTGTCCTCCCTTAAGAAGGGCGACTTTGAGAAGAATCTTGTCCCCCCCTTATTAAGGGGGGTGAGGGGGGATCTCGACTTCGATACAACAAGAGAGACGGTCGGTTTGACGTTAAGTTGTCACCAAGGCCCTACCTACAATTTAATAATTGCTGACTAATGATTCGAGTTCGCGGATCGTTGGCAATTCTAAATCTTTGAACAAGGCTGTACTGAGGTAGCGTTCGCCATAAGAAGGCTGCACAAAAACTATCAGTTTTCCCGCATTTTCGGGACGCTTGCCGACTTGAATTGCGGCACACAAAGCGGCGCCTGCAGAAATTCCTGACAACAATCCTTCTTCTCTGGCAAGTCGGCGACTGTAGGCGATCGCATCTGCATCGCTAACTGCGATTACCTCATCAATTAACTCTGGTTTCAACACTTCTGGGATGAATCCTGCGCCAATCCCTTGAATTTTGTGAGCACCAGATTTGCCTCCAGAAAGGACGGGGCTGGTGGCTGGTTCAACTGCAATTACCCTAAAACTGGACTTTCGCGGTTTAATTACTTCAGCAACTCCAGTAATCGTACCGCCGGTGCCAACTCCAGCAACTAAAAAATCTACTTTACCCTCTGTATCTTCCCAAATTTCCTCAGCCGTTGTTTCACGGTGAATTTTTGGATTAGCGGGGTTGCGAAACTGTTGCAGCATGAAAGCATTGGGGGTTTCTTCTACAATTTCTTCCGCACGGGCGATCGCGCTTAACATCCCTTCATGTCCCGGAGTTAATTCCAACTGAGCTCCGTAAGCTTTTAACATCGATCGGCGCTCTAAACTCATCGTATCCGGCATCGTTAAAATCAGACTGTAGCCTTTCGCCGCCGCAATCATTGCCAAAGCAATTCCAGTATTTCCTGAAGTCGGTTCTACTAAAATAGTTTTCCCCGGTTGAATTAACCCCGCATCTTCTGCCGCATGAATCATGCTCGCCGCAATCCGATCTTTCACCGAAGCAGCCGGATTCATCCCTTCCAATTTGACCACAATTTGAGCAACTACTCCTTCGGCTTGGGGAATTTTATTGAGCTGAACTAATGGAGTTCTGCCAATTATTCCTGTAACATCCTTAGCTATTCTCATGGCTTAATTTCTCTCCCTTTAAATGTAGTACATGGGATGTGCTTGTTTGCGAACATCGCGCTGTTCGCACAAATCTTGTAATGTGTATTTCCCCAAAACAGTCCAAGATGCCTGTTGAGCTTCCTGCCAGATTTCTAGCACCGCAGTTTTTTCTATTGTTACAGATTCCGAAACTTTTTGGGCCGGGCCACTGCCCGATCCTTCGAGTGTCGAAAACACCTCTAGCAAAGTAATTTCCCAAGGATCTTTCGCCAGCAAATAACCGCCTTTAGCACCCCGCAAACTCTGGACAATACTTGCACGCCGCAGCACAGCAAGAATTTGGTCTAGATAGCGTTCCGGTATCTCTTGAGAAACAGTAATTTCGTTTACTGTTAGGGGCGAATCCTTCGGGTAGTGACTCGCCAGTTCCAAGAGCGCTAACAGGGCATATTGTACTCTAGAAGATAGTTCCACATTCCCCACTGGCGATCGAGTTTAAATTGTACATTATATAATAGTACATAATTCCGGTAGACATACAGGTGTTAGTATATTTTTATTACAAAAACGGTTGGAGAAATCCCGTGAGTAACGTAAATGTAGGGAATTTAAGCTGTCGGCACTGTCGGTATTACGAGCAGCACGGACACAGGGGCGGAAACTGCCTGATGCTCGGCGTGGGGGTACAGGGTGGGTGGAAAGCTTGCTCCTTCTTGGTTCCACCCTTTGCACCGTCTTGGGAACACCCCGAAGCGGCTAGATCCCGAAAGTCTCAAATGTTGGAGGGAGCGAGTATTTTAGAGGCAATACCGCCTTAAAGTAATTGCTAAGTAGGTAGGCGGATATATGCTGTGTCATCGTTAAGTTTATTCAAACTGAGATGTTGTACCATTCTCAATAAGCTTTTTATGAACAGGCTTTCCGGCCTGTTTCACAAAGAGTAAATTTGATTGTGGAACAGGCCGGAAAGCCTGTTCTTGAGAATGGTGCAAGATATGAGTTCAAACTGAGTTACTTGGCGGCAATCAACAGGGGCGAGATATTGCATCTTTTGGCAGCGAGAAGAAAGAAATCAGGAGAAACAAAAAAGCAATGGCGACGATACGCACTTGCTTTTGAACTGTTTGACGAGTCGATGATTAAATTTAATTAACGCACATTTGATACAAATGATCTGTGGTCTAGAAAACTCTGAATTTGCTCGAATATCCCATTGTCAGCTAATAACCTTTTATATTTCGTAGTGCCACACATCTGAAGGTTGCAGAATAATCCGGTGGAGCGGCAGACGATCGATCAAGCCTTGCTCCTCAAAATGACCGAGGGTGCGAGTGACCGTTACGCGACTTGTACCGATGATTTCTGCAATGTCCTGATGCGTTAAAATCATATCGATCAGATGTCCTTGCTCTACCTCAGAACCAAACCTCTTAGCCAGCCAAATTAATAGTTGATAGAGCATAAAATCAACTCTTTTGTAACCTCGCATTACCATAAAGTCTTCAGCCTGCTGAATGTGAGTGAGCAAAATATCTCTATTTAGCCAGCGCTCGACAGATAATAGAACTGCCTCGACTTTAGTGAGGCATTCAATTTGAAAAGGATCGCATTTTGATATCGGTTTGCCGATCGTATCACCAGGCCCCCACAATCCCAAGGTGATAATTGTGCCATCTTCAAGCCACGTTACAGTTCGCACTACTCCACTTTCAATTCGCCACAGAGCATTGCTTCTGTTGGGCAAGTGCGAGCGGCGAGGAAATATATGGCGGCTCGTTTCATCAAAAGTTTTAGTGGAAAAAGAAGCAATAGTCATAGCCAGTTACTGAAGGAATTCAAGTTAGTTCGTACAATGCTGCAGGATAGTGTTGGTCGCATAAATCTATAGAAATTCAAGCTTTCCTAGATTCCTGCACCGTCTAAAAAATCTGTAATGAATAAATTAGAATACATGAATAATTCATGTTTTTCTGCCTCTTTTTGCTCTGATTGAGTTGGTCTCAGCGGAGATAATTGAGATTTCAAAAAATCAACCTGCTCTTCTAAATCCTTAATTCTATCGAACAAAGCTCGAATCGCTTGAGCTTCCAAATCCGGTATGTCTTGAGAGTTTTGAGCATCTTCCACCTGCTTTTTCCGAGAAATTATGCGACCGGGAATTCCTACAACTGTGCAATCGCTAGGGACATCCCGCAGCACCACCGAACCCGCACCAATCCGAACATTATTGCCAATTTGAATATTTCCTAAAACTTTAGCACCGGCCCCTACCACTACATTTTCTCCCAGGGTTGGATGCCGTTTTCCTATTTCTTTACCCGTGCCACCAATGGTCGCTCCTTGATAAATTACAGCATAATCTCCAACGATCGCAGTTTCGCCAATTACCACCCCCATGCCGTGGTCGATAAACACGCCCCTACCAATTTTCGCTCCTGGGTGGATCTCAATACCTGTTAAAAACCGACTCAGTTGGGAAATCAAGCGCGGTACAAACGGCAGCCCAGCGGAATAAAGCCAGTTTGCTATCCGGTGCAAAAAAAGTGCTTGCAGTCCGGGATAGCAAAATAATACTTCCAGCCAGTTGCGGGCCGCTGGGTCACGTTCGTAGATAATTTGCAAGTCAGTGAACATATTTAGTCTCACCGTGTTTTGGTTATACATTATCGGCAGTGCCGACGGTTTAAGCTGCCTAAAGCAGTCTGGATTGTGGCATTATTACACATAATACTGTAATCCGACCTAATTACAGTAGTTAATGGGAAAAAAAATTTCCCCCAGCCTTTTCTAAGCTGCCTCCGATATTTTCCGTGAAACAAACGGTACTGCTTGTCTGACTTCTTGCCGCAGCGGAATCTCGATCGAGAATTCCGTGCCCAATCCCGGTGTCGAATCGCAGCGCAGCGTACCCTTGTGCTTTTCTACGACAATTTTATAGCTGATTGACAGTCCCAATCCTGTCCCTTTTCCGACCGGTTTCGTCGTAAAGAAGGGGTCGAACAGCCGTTTTTTGACATTTTCGGCCATACCGGGGCCGTTGTCAGATATCCGCACAATTATTTTGTCGGGACTTGAATATTCTGTGGTTATGGCGATCGCGATCGGATTGGCTTTCGCTGCTTTGGGCCCGCGATCGAGGTTGTAACTCTCCAGGGCGTCGATCGCATTAGCCAGAATATTCATAAACACCTGATTTAATTGTCCGGCATAGCACTCTACTAAAGGTAAATTGCTGTAGTTTTTAACAATCTCGATCGACGGGCGATCGGCTGTAGCTTTTAGCCGGCTTTGCAGAATTAGCAGAGTGCTGTCAATACCTTCATGGATGTTGACAGGCTTCATCTCGCTTTCGTCTAAACGAGAGAAATTCCGCAAAGATTGGACAATTTGAACAATGCGATCGGCTCCTATTTTCATTGAGGACAGCAGTTGCGGCAAATCTTTGCTGAGAAAGTCAAAGTCAATATTTTCTAAATACTCTGAAATTTCCGAGGGAGGGTATAAATAGTGTTTTTGGTATAGTTTTACCAACTCCAACAAATCCCTACTATATGCGCTGGCGTGATGGATATTGCCGTAAATAAAACTAATAGGATTGTTAACTTCGTGTGCGACACCAGCAACTAATAAACCCAAACCAGACATTTTTTCCTGCTGAATCAGTTGAGTTTGAGTTTGCTGCAACTCTTGCAACGTTTGCTCTAGCTGTTGAGATTTAGCCGTGCGTTCTGCTGCTACTTTTTCAATTCGAGCGGTATAATTCCACAAGCTCATTAGATAAAGTGTCGCCACCAAAGTTAAGATGGTTCCCAAAATTAAAACAGTCAAAGAACGCCAAAATCTGAGAGGATTAATGTACTCTGGCGTTAGCCGCAGTTGCAGCAACCACCTACGATTTTCAATATTGAGAATGCGGGTGCAACTGCTGCCGTCCGGGCAGTAAGCTATTTTCCCGATTTCGAGGTTATTTTTAATGTTTTCGTCGGTGACGATCCTTTTAGTCTTCGCTTCGTAAAAAGCGAGAAACTTTTCTGCTTCAGGAGCCATAGCATCTTGAAGATATACGTTAATAAAGTTGAGTTTAGTTTCCTGTAAAGCCGATTTAACTATAGCATCAACCAGCAAAACTCCGAGAGTAAAACCTTTCAATTTTTCTGGTTCCCCCGCCGAAAAATTGGGCTGCATTGCTGCGGCATCACCCGCAGAAACTTGACCAAAAATTGGCATAAATACGAGGACGCTCGGTTGATTTGGTGAAGACCATTTTTGGCGGTCAGTCGCGATAATTTCTTGTCTTTTTGTGGCTGTTTCTAAGGCTAGCCGATTGGAATTCAAATTTAAACCTAAATCTATTTTATCAGTCAGGAATTGTGGCGAGTCAGAAACACGGGGCAGCCAAGCGATCGCCTTGAGGCTCGGATGGCGGTACAGGGCACCACCAACAAATGTATTAATTTCTCGGTTTTTAACGCCGTCAAAGACGCTGTAAAATGCTCCCGCAGCCCGAATTATTTCTAAATTCCCGCTAACATCTCTCTGAATGTCTGTAGCTATTTTATCCAGTTGCTCTTGCAGTCCTGCTTGCATGAATTTGTATTCCCAATTGTACGCGACTGAAGAGGCGATCGCAGACATTCCAAATCCTGCACAAAGTGTTAATCCTGCCTGGATGTAGTGGCGATAACTAACTAAAGTGCTAGTTGCTAAATTCAACAATTTGTTAACATTCATATTCTTCGCTGACTTTTTTTCAATCGTTCCCAGTCACAGCCTGGGAATTAATTTCAGGAGCAAGCTCCTCCGATTTGGAGCCACGAGACAGCATTACCAAGCACCAGCCTGGTAATGATATGTCGCAGCAGTGTTTTGTAGAAGCTCCCCGATAGTATGTTGAGTAGGATGCAGTCGCTGATTTAAATTGAATAAGCAGGGAAAGTCATCGCGTGTTTGGGCTTGACATAAACCTGTTGCTCTCGCTTTAGCTGTAGATAATCGAAGCGCTCGCGACTTACGTAAGCTGTTACTATCTGATCTGATTCTAATACTAATTCGGTTTGAATTTCCCGTCCTAAATGAATGATGCGGCTGACTTTTGCTAAGGCAAAACCAGACTGTGGATTAGTTTGAATTTCCACATCGTGGGGGCGCAAAAACACTAAATCAGAATGGGCAGCTCCATTATTGTGAGCCGTTGTGCCGTTGCTGGCGAACAAACCCGCAGTATTTGGCAGCACATTTACAGGCCCAATAAAACTCATCACAAAAGCTGTTGCGGGTTTGTCGTAAATTTCAGCAGGAGTGCCAACTTGTTCGACTTTACCTTTGTTCATGACCACAATTTCATCGGCTACTTCCATAGCTTCTTCTTGGTCGTGGGTGACAAAAACTGTGGTGATGTTAACTTCTTTGTGAAGGTTGTGCAGCCACGATCGCAATTCTTTGCGGACTTTAGCATCTAATGCTCCAAAAGGTTCGTCTAACAGCAGCACTTTTGGTTGAACTGCTAAAGCTCTCGCCAAAGCCACGCGCTGCCGCTGGCCGCCGGAAAGTTGCGAAGGATAGCGATCGCCCAAACCTGTCAACTGCACTAAATCCAAAAGTTCATCAACCCGCCTGCTAATTGAGTTTTTAGCAACTTTGCGAATTTCCATCGCAAAAGCAATATTTTTCTTAATAGTCATGTGTTTGAACAAAGCGTAGTGCTGAAACACAAAACCGATATGCCGTTCCTGCACCGACTGCTGGGTAGCATCCTCGCCGATCAGGTGAATAGAACCAGTATCCGGCGGTTCGAGTCCCGCAATCATCCTCAGCAGAGTCGATTTCCCGGAACCAGAAGGCCCCAACAGCGCGACTAAAGAGCCACTTTTAATTTCCAAATTCACGTTGTCAATGGCGTGAAAGGAGCCGAAGTGCTTCGATACGTTCTGAACTTTAATGCTCATGAGTTTATTTACTTATTTTAGGAGTTGACAAGCCCAACCCCACTTACTCGACAGATTTACAGTAGTATATCCTGAAAATAATATTTTGCAAGGTCTGTAACTTTTTGTATTGTATTTCCAGCCCTCCTGATGGGGACGGCGCTTGAAAGTTGAGGCTAAGAGTCGGAAGAGTTAACCCGCGAGGGTTTCGAGAGGTGGGACGATCGCCCGAGAATCAGCAATACTGAAAATACGCAAAAACCGGGATTGATGGACGAAAATACTGGATCAAAACCTTTAAAATCTTTAATCCCGCTCAAAAACCGGGTTTCTTTGCTGTCGATCGATAATTTGACGGCTGCCGACAATTCCCCGACTCCCGGCGATATTGAAAATTTCAGGTAGGAATTGCTCAATCTGAGCTGCGATCGCCCGCAATTGAGATGATAATAGTTAATTCAGAAGCCTACAATGCTTCACCTTTGAGAAACTACCAAGAATAAGTTCTAACCAAAACACCACTATGGGAAAACCAACAGGCTTTATCGAATTCCTCCGCGAATTGCCCTCCGAACTCTCACCAGTCGAGAGAGTCCACAACTGGGACGAATTTCACCTACCGATGGAGGAAGACAAACTCCGCAGCCAAGGCGCGCGCTGCATGGACTGCGGCATTCCATTTTGCCACACGGGTTCCCTGATTAGCGGCATGGCCAGCGGCTGCCCGATCAACAACCTCATCCCCGAATGGAACGACCTAGTATATCGCGGACTCTGGAAAGAAGCCCTTGACAGACTCCACAAAACCAACAACTTCCCCGAATTCACCGGCAGAGTCTGTCCCGCCCCCTGCGAAGGCGCTTGCGTGCTCGGCATCAACAACCCGCCGGTGACGATTAAAAACATCGAAGTCGCAATTATCGATAAAGGCTGGGATGAAGGCTGGATTACCGCTGAAGTGCCCGCCAAACGTACCGGCAAAAAAATCGCCGTCATCGGTTCCGGGCCCGCCGGTTTGTCGGCTGCGGCGCAACTGAACAAAGCAGGTCATTTGGTAACTGTATACGAAAGAGCCGATCGACCGGGAGGTCTGCTAATGTACGGCATCCCCAACATGAAGCTAGACAAAGAACAAGTCGTGATGCGCCGCCTCAAAGTCCTCGAAGACGAAGGCGTGACATTCGTTTGCAACACCGAAGTTGGGAAAGACTTACCAGCCGAACAACTGCTAAAAGAATACGACTCAGTTGTCCTCTGTACCGGCGCGACAAAACCCCGCGACTTAGGAATCGAAGGGCGGGAATTAAAAGGCATCCATTTCGCGATGGACTTTTTGACAGCGAACACCAAAGCAGTTTTAGACAAGAGCACCAACGGCAACTTCATCTCCGCCGAAGGCAAAGATATCGTGATTATCGGCGGTGGCGACACAGGCACCGACTGCGTGGGCACCTCCATCCGCCACGGCTGCAAAAGCTTGGTACAGCTAGAAATCCTGCCCAAACCGCCCTCGGAACGGGCCGCCAACAATCCCTGGCCCGAATGGCCGAAAGTCTACCGCTTGGATTACGGCCAAGAAGAAGCCGCAGCCAAATTCGGGGATGACCCCCGCGGCTATCTCACCACGGCGACAAGGTTTGAGGGCGACGAAAACGGCAACGTCAAAGCCGTGCACACCGTTGAGGTGGAGTGGGCGAAAAACGAGAAAGGACAGTTCATTCCGAAGCAAATCGCGGGCACCGAGAAAGTGTTGCCGGCGCAGCTTGTGTTGCTGGCGATGGGCTTCCTGGGCCCGGAACAGCCCTTGCTGGATGACTTGGGATTGGAACGCGACGCGCGCAGCAATGTGAAGGCGGAGCACGAAAAATATACCACCAGCATTCCGGGAGTTTTCGCGGCTGGTGACTGTCGCCGGGGACAAAGTTTGATTGTTTGGGCGATTAATGAAGGGCGCGGCGTGGCCCGCGAGTGCGACCTTTATTTGATGGGTGAGACGGATTTACCTTAGTGGATCGATCGGGCCGATAGGGGCGGGTTCATCAACATTTTGAGGCAACAAACCCAAAATTCTGTAAACCCGCCCCGATACCACGAAATAACCTAAATCCTGATGTAATATTTGGGTGGGGAAGGGCGGGTTTAGATAGTTTGTGGTTGGGTGTCAGAGATTGTGGTGAACCCACCCCTTGTATCTTAAAAGAAACAGGCGATCGCATCGCTAGCAACGCAAATCTAAAGAAACCAGAAAAGTTTCATAAAAATTCAAACGGGATGCGGGAAACTCAGCGGCTTTAGCCCTGAGAGGAAAGCGACACGGGGGACTTCAGTCAAGAGTGTCTTTCTTAATTAGCAGAATGATGTGGATCTTCGATATATTTCTTAACAACTTCACTGCTAATATTGCCTGCGGTACTAACAAAATAGCTGCTCGTCCATAAAGACGGCAGCTTTTTTAATTCTGGGAATTCAGCCCTCAAGTGATGACTAGAACGTCCTTTGAATGCCTTGATTACTAAAGCCGGGGTGTCCATCGGCTTAACCGCTACAAATAGGTGCACGTGATCTGGGGCCACTTCCAAAGCTAGAATATCCCAATTTTTCTCAATTGCAAGTGTCAAGAATATTTCTCGAAGCCTAGTTGCTACACTACCGACTAAAACTTTCTTTTGGCGTTTGGGGATAAACACAAAATGTTAGTTAAGCAAGAACTTGACGTGGTTGTGGGTTTGATACTCTGGAAGTGGTAACATAAAGTTTTGTTGTTATGGATTGACTTGTCTACTATAGTCTCCCAAACTAAATAAATCAATTAATTTTCAAGAAAAAGAGGTGGCTAAAGTTAGAAAAACAATGGGAGTACAGCAAATATTACTGTCTCCCAATAAAGAAGTTGAAGCCGTGTTGCAGTATCTCTGCCGCCAGTCGGGAAAGCTCTACAATAGCGCCGTCTATTTTGCTCGCCAGACTTTCTTTAAAACAGGGAAACTACTGGCAGGAAAATTTGACTTGTCTTTTGAACCGTCAATTTCTAGGTCGATGGTTGCCAAGTCGCTGCCTTCAACACCCATGCAGCAAACTTTGATGTCGGTGACGGAGGCATTTAAAAGCTTCAAAGAATTGAGAAGCTTATACCTTCAAGGTAATTTTCACTTTAAACCTAAGCCACCGAGCTACTTAACAGGGTCTAAGTTATTCAAAGTAGCTTACCCAAATTCTGGAGGGTTAAAGCCAGCACTTGTCGGCAATCAATTACGATTTTCTTTGGGTTTGACAGTGCGTCGCTGGTTTGGGATTTCTGAATTTCTTCTACCTATGCCGTCAAACATTGATTGTTCAAAGGTTAAAGAGTTCACTATTCTCCCTAAAAATGGTGCTTTCTACTTAGAAATGTCTTACGAAGTAGAATGTCAACAGCATGATTTAGATCGTAGTCAAGCATTATCAATTGATTTGGGGACTGCCGACAATTTAGCGGCTTGTGTTGACACGCTGGGAAATTCATTCTTGATTGACGCTCGCGCTATGAAGGCGATAAATCAACTCGGGAACAAAAAAGTAGCAACCAGAAAGGAGGGAAAACCTACGGATCATTGGGATAGTTGGTTAGACCGCGTAACTCGTAAGCGCAATCACCAGATGCGCGATGGTGTCAACAAAGCTGCGAAGCTGATTGTTGAACATTGTTTGAAATACGGCATTGGCAATCTAGTAGTTGGATGGAATCAAGGGTTTAAATCCAATGTTGATATGGGTAAACTGAACAATCAAAAGTTTGTTCAAATGCCACTAGGAAAGTTAAAAGATCGTTTGAGCCAACTGTGCAACTTGCACGGCATTAAGTTCACCGAAACAGAAGAAGCATATACGTCCAAAAGTAGTTTTCTTGATGGAGACTCCCTACCCAAGTACGGTGAAAAACCGCCTGAGTGGAAAGCATCTGGAAAACGAATTAAACGTGGACTGTATCGCTCTGCTGATGGAACTGTAATTAATGCGGATCTAAACGGCGCTGCCAATATTTTAAGAAAAGTAGCCAGTAAGTTAGGTGTAAAACTTGACCGACTGTGTAGACGGTGTTTGGCTACCGTAGCGAGAATCAGACTTTAGTAATAACTAAAGTTATTCTGTCAGCAGAATCTCAGTGACTTCAGCTCGCTTGAGTGTCAAAGCTTGGTACAAGTTTCGCTAGAAATTATAGTGCGAGCGTCCCCGAAGAGCGATCGACTTCGCTCTTCGGGGATGCTCGCACTATCAATGATTAAAATATATAATTCCGATGCTATCGGAAACGATATTACAAGCCCTATTGCAGCGACTCGATTCCTTACAAAAAATGACGACAGCAGAACAAAACCGTTGAGAAACAGCCACAGCGACTGTGGCTGGACTTACTCAATAACATTTGGAGTACCTCAAACAACAAGCACAGATCGTACCAATTCCGCTTGCACTCCTCATGATGTTAACTGTTAACAGTATCTACGGGATTGGTATATTTGAATTAATCGTGTGGTGGGGCGGGTTTATACGATTCGTCGTTGGGTGTCAAATATTTGGGCGAGGGGAACCGCTACAAGATTGTGATATTATGTATTATTGAGAAATTTATTATCGCAATCTAATTTAATAATAAAAATCATGAAAGTAGCCCATACAAAAAATATATTTATCTTAACATTCCTCTCCTTTACCAGCTTAGTAACTGGGGAAATCGGACTTTTCACCCCATCCCAAACAGCCACGGCCCAAATTACTCCCGCTGCTGACGGCACAAATACTCAAATCACACCGAATGGCAATCAATTCAACATCCAAGGCGGCCAACAATCCGGCGATGGCACTAAT
Source organism: Microcoleus sp. S1D4 (assembly GCF_036700765.1). NCBI lineage: Bacteria > Bacillati > Cyanobacteriota > Cyanophyceae > Oscillatoriales > Microcoleaceae > Microcoleus > Microcoleus sp. S1D4. The sequence goes on along the minus strand of NZ_JAUBPP010000004.1, from coordinate 215,835 downwards.
TTGTTTCACAGTTTCCAGCAATTTGGTTTAACTCAAGGACAAACTGCCAATTTTATCTCAAATCCCAATATCCGCAATATTTTAGGGCGAGTTGTCGGCGGTGATGCTTCGCTGATTAACGGCATAATTCAAGTTACGGGCGGCAATGTTAATTTATTTTTAATGAATCCGGCGGGGATTGTTTTTGGTGCAAATTCTAGTTTGAATATTCCCGGTTCTTTCACGGCGACTACTGCAACAGGAATCGGTTTTGGCAATAATTGGTTTAGTGCGGTTGGCACGAATAATTATACAGATTTAGTCGAAAATCCGAATACTTTTGCTTTTACAAATCTACAGCCGGGAGGAATTATTAATCTTGGTAATTTGGCGGTGAATCAGGGACAAAATATTAGTTTGTTGGGCGGCACGGTTTTGAGTGCGGGACAACTTGCTGCACCGGGAGGAAATATTATTGTGGCGGCGGTTCCGGGTCAAAGTTTAGTTAGAATTAGTCAGCCGGGAAATTTATTGAGTTTGGAGATTCAACCGCAATCTGTGGCTGGTAGTTTGCCGCAAAGTTGGGTGTTACCAGTTGCATCTTTGCCGCAGTTGTTGACTGGTGGTGGGGGAAGTGCCACGGGGGTGATAGTGAATGCTCAAGGGCAAGTAGAATTAACTGGTGGCGTGCAGGTAGAGAATGGGGATGTTGTTGCTAAAGAAGTAACTGCCCAGAATGCAACTCTGTCAGCTAATGGCAATTTGACGTTAGTTGAAAGTCTGTTGCGTACAACTGGTGATTTGAGTTTGCTGGCTGACGATACGGTGCGGGTGCGCGACAGTGTGGCGAATCCGTTTGTGGCGAATGCTGGCGGCAATCTTTATATTCAAGGTAATAGAAGTATTGATATTTTGGCGCTGAATCATCTTTTGGAAACGCCGTTTATTAGCGGTGGAAATTTGACTTTGGCGAGTGATGGCATCATATCTACAGATTCTCATTTTCGCAGTGGCAGTAATATGTCAATTCTCGATTTGTCGGGTAAACCTGCTAATTTTACCAGTTTGTACGATCCGATTTTTACGCAGTCTGGTGATTATACTTCAGGGGGTTACAGTGGTGCATCCCTCAAGGTAGATACGACTTCGGGGACGGGAAATATTATTTTTACAGGCGATATAAGTATTACGAGTCCAGACACAACTATTACTAGCGGTGCTCCCGGCACGGATGAATTTATTCTGCGTACTTCGCAAGCGGTAATTTTGCGATCTGGCGGCAAGATTCAAACAAGAGGTATTGATACTTATATCTCTCTAACCAAGAACGCAGGGCCTGTAATTATGCAAGCTATAGATGACATTATTATTTCGGGAACTTATATAGGTCCATCTATCAAAATAGATACGACTTCGGGTACGGGGAATATTGTTTTTAATGGAGATATAAGAATTACCAGTACCGCTGCAGCTTATGGTAGCCCTCCTACGGGTTATGAATTGATTTGGGGCGGTTCTAGAGCGGTAATTTTACAATCTGGCGGGAACATTCAAACAGGAAACTTTTGGGCTTATAGTCCTACTTTAAATAATACAGTCCCTATAATTATGCAAGCCACAGGCAACATTCAAACAGGAAGTATTAATACAGGTCAGACAATGGATGATAGTAGTGGTATAATATCTTTAACTGCTGGAGGCAACATCCTTACAGGTACACTTTCTACTGGGCTTAGTCTGGGCAGTCTCAAGAATGGCGGCGATATTACTTTGAATGCAGGTGGCACTATTACGACTGGCGATCTCAATGTAAAGGCGATTCAAAACGGCGGGCAGATCGCACTTACGAGCGGCGGTTCAATTGATATCGGAACGATCGATGCAACGGGCGATAGCGCTGCTGGAAATATTACAATTCAAGCTAACAGTGGCATCACAACACCGACAACAGGAATTATCGCGGGTACTTCTAGTAACGGCAATGGCAGCAACGTTACTTTATCTACTACTAATGGAAATATTAATATTGGTAGCGTAAATACTTTTGGTATATTGCAGGGTGGAAATATTAATATTACCAACACTAAGGGCGATATCATTACAAGTCAGTTGCAAAGTTCCTTGTTCACTTCAACTAACAGAGGTGGCGCAATTAATCTCAGTGCGGGCGGCAATATTACTACTAATAGCATTGGTTCATCTGCCTTGCAAAATAGTGGGGCAATAACGTTGATAGGTGATAAGAGCCTTAGCTTAAAAGGGAGTGTTAATTCCGATTCTCGTAATGGTGTTAGTGGTAATATAACTATGGAGGCTGGTAATGGAATTAATCTTAATGGGAATAGCATCAGCGCTGGTGGCCCTCAAGGCCCAACGGGTGGGAATGTTACCCTCAAGACTACCAATGGTGACATTATAATTTCTCCAGGTCAGATCGATACAATTGGTAATACTCCTGGTAATATTTTTCTTTCAAGTGGAGGTGCGATCTCTATTGGATCGGCAAACTCAGTAGCTGGCTCCATAGATGCCCGATCTGACAGCAAGGGTACTGGCGGTAATGTAACCATTTTGGCTAATGGCGATATTAATCTTCTAAGCATTTCAGGCGTGTACATATCAGGTGATACTGGCGGCGGTAATATTAGCCTCACTAGCATGAATGGTAAAATTAGCACAGGCATTCTCAATACCGAAGCTAATATTAGTGGCAATGCTGGCAATATCAACCTCCAAGCTAAGAATGGCATAGAAACACCAAGTGAAATACCAGGATATAGCTTAGATTTATTATCGACTCGTTCTCCTAATGGGAATGGTGGCAACATTACTCTATCTACGATTAACGGTAATATTCAAATAGGTAATGTCAATTCTGGCGGAAAATTGCAGGGTGGAAGTGTTAATATTACCGCCAGCACTGGCAACATTACTACCAGCGACATCCGGGCGATCGGCAATCAAGACGGCGGCTCAATCACGTTTAAAAGTGGCGGGGCGATCGATACTACTGGCGGAATCATCAATGCGATCGGCGGCAACAACGGCGGCAATATTTCCCTCGAAGCTGGAACCAACATCAGTACAGCAGGAATTGGTAGCGCCCTATTATTGAGTGGCTTCAATGCAAATAGCGGCAATCTTCGCATTCAAAGCGGCGGTAATATTGACACAACTGCTGGCCCGCTGATTACTGCCGCGGCCAATGGCAAAGGCGGAAATGTTGTCATAAATGCTAAAGAAAATGTGGCGACATCTAGTATTAATTCCCGCACTTTTGCTCCCAGCACCACTGTGAATGGCGGTAATATAGATGTCAAGGCAAATAGTATTACTGCGGGCGGAATTATCGAAACTAACCGCAACAATATTACATTTGCTGCTCCGGTAACATTGTCTGAGAACCTCTCTGTTAACATTCTGGAGATGGGCGACATTACTTTTAATTCTACAATTGACGGGCCGTACAATCTCGCGGTCAAGCCAAATGCGGGAGTTGTTCAGTTTGGCGGTGCGATCGGCAGCCTGACTCCTCTCAACAGCGTCAATATTCAAGATGATATTCCCAGCAATACGGTGAAGGTTGATATTACTGCAACTAATAACATTACCGCTCAAAAAATTACTTCGGAAGCCGGGATTTCTTTGTATAGCGAACAGGGAGAAATTAAAACAGGAAATCTTGACTCGACTTCCCAAAATAATGGCAGCAATATTGATTTGAATGCGGGAACTAATATCACAGCAGGCAATATCAACACTTCGGCCGCTGGTAATGGCGGCAATATATTTCTCGATGCCAATGGTAATATTAATGCTGGAGAAGTTGACTCTTCGGCCAAGGGAAATGCTGGCAATGTCAGCGCCATTAACCGCAGCAGTGCGGGCGACATTGTTCTGAGTTTAATTAACGCTGAAAGTATGGAAAGCGGTAGGGGCGGAGATGTTTTGATTTTGACTCAAAGGTTTTTTCGATCGCCCAATTCGTTCTCAGACAGAAACAGCATCAATGCTAGCATCTCTACGGCCGCCAGTCCAGGAGACGATCGCGGCGGCTTCATAATTATCAACCACGGGGGCGCGGGAATCACGCCTTTTATTGTCGGCAATTCCGAGAAAAATGGAACTGCTGGTGCAATTACTAGAGGAAATAGCAATCCCAAACAAACGATTTTGCCCGAGATCGGTTATCCCTACACTCACAGACAAGACCCCAGTCTCGCATCCAATCGCGAGCGCATTCAAATTAACTCGGTTCCCTCACCCATTACGCCCGTACCAACACCCGCGCCGACGGCGACTCCATCTCCAACAGTCGCCGCCACACCCGCCGCCACACCCGCACCGACGGCGACTCCATCTCCAACAGCCGCCGCCACACCCGCACCGACAGCGACTCCATCTCCAACAGCCGCCGCCACACCCGCGCCGAGGGCTGTTCCGTCGCCAATAACCCTAGCTACAAGAACCGCACCGACGGCTGTTGCGTCGCCGTCGCCGGCAACTGAAACGGCCTCACCGACGGCGACTGCATCCCCAATACCCGATCGCCCGATCGACCAAACTCCATCTTCCACTCCTTCACCAACACCCGCACCCGCGCCCGTATTCGAGAATTTTCCCGAACTCGAAGAATTGCTAAACACCAATTTCTTTACACTGCCGCCCCGCAGGCTTCCCACCCAGCCTTCTACACCAACCACACCGGGCGCAGCCGCCCGAATATCCGTCACGCCGACAATTCCCTCGATCGCCCAACTCACCGCCCCCGTCGCTTCTCCAAGTGCGATCGCTCCTCCAAGTGCGATCGCTTCTCCAAGTGCGATCGGGCAAAATCCAGCCTCCGCAACCCTTCAAGCCCCTTACAACCCGCCTGTAGGACAAATTCAACCCGTACCTGCACCTTCTGTTTCACCCGTTCCCGCACCGATTCCCGCACCGATTCTCGCACCCACTCAAAGCCAAACTCCGCAACAGCAATTAGGCTTGTTAATTGGCGATTTATTAGCAGCAAAAACCACCATCACCCCAAATCCTGAAACCGGAGGCAACACTTTTGAATGGGCATTTTCTGACTCAAAGAACAACTTTTCGCTCACACCACCGCCCCTTGAGAAAGCACCCAATCTTACTTTTATACCGCCTTCGGAAAAGCCGCCAGAAAATCCGCCAGAACTTGGTTCTTCTGCTACAGAACAACCGGACGGATGGATAGTCTCAACTCCCGATCCTGCGCCTATTGAGCCGCCAGTTGCTCAAATAGAGCCTGATTGGTTGGCCAACATTCCCCAAATCACTTTTTCGCCAACTCCCGCACCAACTCCAGCACCCGCGCCAACTCCCGCCCCCGCACCAACTCCAGCACCAACTCCCGCACCCGCACCCGTGCCAACTCCCGCGCCCGCACCAACACCCGCCCCAACTCCCGCACCCGCACCAACAACCGCACCCGCAGCCATCCCTAATCTTTTTCCCTTAGAAATTAGCAGGTTGAGCGTCGAACAAACATTAGACCAAGGTAATGGTAATGATGCTGTTGGTCTAATTGATAAACTGTTTGAACAAGATTATGAAAATTATTATGGCGAAGATTTGACCGACCAACAAGTAACTATTGAATATCTGAAAGAAACTCTCAAAACAATCAAAGAGGAAACCGGGAAGCAAGCGGTTATTGTTTACGCGCTAGTCCGTTTTGAAGCATTGTGGCTAGTATTAGTAGTTCCCGACGGCCCTCCGATTATCAAAAAAATTCCTGTCAACAGCGAAACTTTGCTAAAAACAGTGAAAGAGTTTCACCACTTTTTGGCTAAGCCAAATGATGCAGCAGATACAAGATATTTGCCAATTGCTCAGAAACTTTACCAGTGGTTAATTGCGCCGATTAGTTCAGATATAGAAGCGTTAAATGTCGATACGTTAGTGTTTTCTTTCGATGCGGGTTTGCGCCAGTTGCCGCTAGCTGCTTTGCACGACGGCAAGCAATTTTTAGTAGAAAAGTACAGCCTCGGCTCAATTCCCAGTGTTAGCTTGACTAGCACGAGTTATCAAAGTTTGAAAAACGCGAAAGTTTTGGCAATGGGTGCTTCGGTATTTATCGATAAACTTGCTTTGCCGGCAGTGCCGATCGAATTAGCTGCGATCGCCGGTACAATCGGTAAGGGGCAAAATCCTGCGGAATTGCCCTTGTGGCCTGGCCGCTTTTTTCTCAATCAAGATTTTACGGTAGAAAATCTCATAAAACAGCGCCAGCAAGAATCTTTTGATATTATTCACTTGGCTACTCACGCGAGTTTTCCGCAAAATCAATACGGGCGCAGCGAAGCTGAAATTGATTTTTGGAAGCGCTCTTTGCCGCTGGATGAATTTCGGTTGGCTAAGTGGTACGATCGCCGACAAGTACAGTTATTGGTGCTGAGTGCGTGCGAAACTGCGATCGGCGATCCGACAGCGGAAATGGGTTTTGCGGGGCTGGCAGTCGGCAGCGGTGTAAAATCAGTTTTGGCGAGTTTGTGGAAGGTTAAGGATGTTACGACTTTGGCGCTGATGACGGAGTTTTATGCTAATTTGCGATCGGCTCCGATTAAAGCTGAAGCCCTGAGACAAGCTCAACTGGCGATGATTCGCAAACAGGTAGTATTTAAAGATGGTAAGTTGGTGGGAACTCAAAGGGCGATCGATCTTACTAAAGTCGAACAAATAGCAAATTCAGATTTATCTCACCCAAAATTTTGGGCAGGATTTACAATAATTGGCAGTCCTTGGTAATAAACTGGCGCGCATCTAATTTTAACAATAAGATTGGTTAGTAGTGCGGACTTTACTCCGCACGAGCTAACCTTTATGCTAATCAACCGGACATGATATAAGTTATAAACCAATACGGTTCACTTAACATATTTATGCCCCGGAGATCCCCCTCGCATCCCCCTTAAGAAGGGGAGTAGGGGTTGACTTTGAGGGCATTCTTGTCCCCCCCTTCTTAAGGGGGGCTAGGGAGGATCTGTCTTAAGTGAACCGTATTGAGTTATAAACTTTTTTTTCCCAAATACTGTAATGGAGCAAAACCTGTGAGCAATTTTACTCAAATATTCAAGTCCAAAGATAAATCATCAATGCAGTTGCGTGTAGAGGAATCCGTCGCGGCGGTAGCACTTGTCGCAGCGGAGGCAAATTACCCTGATGTGAGTGCCGATATCTTGATAAGCAGAATTTGGGATTCAGAAATATTTGCTGAATACTCGGAGGATGATATGTCAGCAACTCTTCAAAAACTCGCGGGTATTCTTGCCAAAGACGGTTTAGGAGGATTATTTAATACGGCTTGTGAATCACTCCCAAATGAGTTGGTGTTGGATACTTTTACGATTACCGCAGCAATGTTTGTCGCAGATGGCGAAGTGTCTCAGAAGCATCGGGCTTTTCTCAAGGAATTTCAAGAAGTATTAGGTGTAGGCGATAAGGAAGCTAAGGAAATTATTGAGGATGTAATTGCTGGATACTCGGAACTAAAACTCGAAAATTACGATATCGAGACAGATGAGGCGTTGTATTTTTCTGCTCTAGGCAATTTTGTGGTTTCGATTCCTGTTGAGAGGCAACGAGGCGGTAAAATTGAGGATGACAAAAGCTTTGTTGCTTTTTCTGACGATTTTGGTGTTTTGCTGAAAATTGATTATTTCCCGCTTTCTGGTGATGTGAAAAAATTAATCGAATCAGCGGGGGAATGGGCTTATCTTACTTTGTTTCTTAACAAGTTTATTGATGACACGGTTCTGGCTAAATTTGCTAATTCTCAGTTACTCTACAGTGAATATTTAGAAGAGGAAAATGCTTATTTTGTAGTGACAGATTTGCCTGGGAGTGCTAATGTCAGCGTACCACAAAATGACGGTCAACTTACTTTGATGGATGCTTACCGGGGATTTATGGCTTTGATCGTTGACGATTTTTGCTACACGGTGAGTTGTCAGCGAATTTATGAGAAGCAGGAGGAATTGGGTTCTATTGAGTCGGAGGTTGAGGATCTTATGAATAAGATTTTTGATTTTATTCAGACGATCCAATTCTCTGGGGAGCAATAAACACTACTTTTAGCTTCTGCGATCCAATCTTATAGTTGTCAATTGAGGGGACAGGATATTAAAGCAGTTAACAGCCCTATGATACGGTGACGATTATTTTAGCGGGGTGCTAGATATTATATCAAATCCTCTCTTCATCGGAATTGTAAATTCACTGTTGACTGTTGGCTGCTGGCTGTTAACCGTTAACCGTTAACATCATGTATGAGTGCAGCCGAAATTAATATTAGAGGTTGTTGGAATAAAATAGTGCGATCGAGAACAGGCTTTTTAGTCGGTTCTCGATCGCACTTCCAGAGTCAGTCAACCCCAGTCGGAAGACAGCAGCAATTCGCCGCCATTTTCGATTAATTAGTCGTTTGAGCTTCCTGCAATCGCTGCTTGAGTTCTTCCAGAGCGCTCGCCCAGCGTGGATCTGGCTGCACCGAGCCAGAATCAGCGCTCGACACTGTGGTTGTGGACTGATTGCGGCGAGACTTGTTGTTGTCACTCCGACGGCGATTGCTTTTACTAGAACCCCCTCCACCTTGAGTTGGGGGAGCCGAGCGCTGCTGTTGCTGCGGCGCAGGCACCGGCATCGCTGTTGATGCGGATGCCAACTGCGGTGAAGCAGGCGACGATGACTGCTGCTGATCTTCTTCGCCCTTCTCCGATTTACCCTTAGAGCGGGGAAGTGCCTTCTCTATTTTTAGCGGGTTTTCTTTGAACATCAAGCCGTTATATTTCTCAATAACTTGGTCGGCTTGTTCGTCGGTTAGCACCGTCACAAAACCAAATCCTCTACATTTACCTGTTTTGCGGTCTGTAATTACCTTTGTGGTAACAGATTCGCCCTCGGGTGCAAAAACTTCTTGCAATTCTTGGCGATCGAGTTCCTTGGGTAGGTTGCCAACATAAAGACGAATAGACATGAAAAATTCCTCCAGAATAGGATTCTAATTAATTTGCTCGAACCGAATTACCTGCTGTCAACTGAATGTTGACTTCAGGGAAAGACCGCATAACCGCATAATTTGCACATTCCTCCCACCAACCTTGACAGATTCTCCCACCTTTTAGAAAAAAAAGGTGATTTATTCTGATCGGGCCGGAACTTAACCGCCGATGCAGAGAGCCTTGAAATCTCAGGTTGTTGTGTAAACTTTTAGTCATCACTCAAATGTTGAGGCTATTGGCTATTCTGTATTTCTTGCTTGCGGTTTTGATTCAGAATGTTTGTAGCCAGAGCCGTGTAGAAATTTATGTCCAAGGATGTCATTTCAAGCGATCGGAATGCCAGTATTCAGTTTAATACAGTGATGGATAAAATTGCTAACATTTTTTGGCCCAGTAATCTTACCTCGCTCCTCATCTCGCTCTTAATCCTAAAAACTGCTCGCTTACCCGGTCTCCCTTAAATCGGGCTCGGCAGCATCCGACCATTCTTTAAAGGTATCACAACCTGCGTGACAGAGCTAGCTATTTAGGTATATTTCAGGCGAATTTGATGAAAACAACAATCAGAATCATTTTTCTGAATTCATCGCCCACAGCAAAATTGCCAGTCTAAAAAAACAGCCGACAAGCGGCTGGCTAAACTTGCTGTGTTGGGAGGTTGACAATTTTGACGCAATACCTTAGCGGTTTTAGCCCACTGAAGTTATTGCGATTTTTGTTTTATCCAATTTATATAAACAAATGTAACAGGATGTCATTTAAAAAGCAACTTTTCTTTACGAAGGAAGAGGGAAGTTCGGCAACGAGCAATGTACGGGATGTAACGGATGTAACGGATGTAACGGATGTAAGTCCGTCGGAAGACGGAAGAGGGAAGAGCATTATATATCTTGCAAAAGTCAAATTCACCCCCCGCAAGTCCCCCCTCCTGCGGGGGGAAACAAGAATAATCTTGCCCCCTACCCGCGAGTTCGGGGAGGGTTGGGGTGGGGTGAACTGTATTTTTGCAAGAGTTCTATTGGTTTGTAGTGCGGACTGAAGTCCGTACTACGAACCTTTTGTGCAATCTCAAATGCCAAATTCCCTCATCTTCCGCCTTGGATAATAATGTATGCGCCCCAACAAGCAGCAGCAAAAGCCAAAATCGCAGACCAAATCGGATGTCCGCTGTTACTGACTAGGCTGCCTTGACTGCGGAGGGTTTCGAGGTCGATCGCCACATTAGCACCCCGGCGCAGCCAACCAGTCGCCACAACTGGTTTTCCGATCAAATCGCTGGGGCGAGTAGGTTGCGGCAACAAAGAACCACAGGGCCCAAACCTCGAAACATAGTGCAACCTCACCAAACCAGTCGCCGTTTGCAAAATCAAATCCTGTCCCAGCCAATTTTCTATACCAGTCCTACCCAAAAGCTGCCCGGAAAGCTGCACTGGTTGAGCATCTACGGGCAAAACATCGGGATTTGACAAAATTTCGGGTAAACTGGGCGAAGCGGTTTCTCGTGGCGTAATGTCGGGGAAAAAATAATTGATCCGCATCAAAGTACCGATGCTAAATCCGATCGGCAAACAGCCCCAAAAGATCGATCGATCGCCCAAAAGCCAATCCAGACGCCAAATACTCGTCTGCGAAAAAATCCAGCCAATCAGCCAAAGCAGCGCCACCAAGGCCAAACTCATGGGAATTCCAAAAAACGGCGCGCCCTGTAAAAATAGTTTTGAGTCTTTAAATTCGAGTATTGATTTAAACAGAGACAATTTTCGTTTCTTCGGTGATTCCAGCGACAGACTCGCCAAATCTAACTCTGTCTCGATTTTCCAGAATTGCGCGTAAAGTTCCAATAGCTTCAAACGCTCTCCCAGCAAAGGATGCGTGCTGTTGACCGTCAGCCAGACGCGATCGGGATTGGTGACATCCCACAGCAAAATCTGTGACAGCGGCGCGCGCAAGGCTGCAGATCCAATGGTTGCAGCTTGTCCGACTCCCACGGGTAACAACAAATCGAAACTTTCCAGAAAAAAGCTAGTTTGTTTTTGCTGTTCGATATTTGCAGCAATGCCGATCGCCATTTTACCAAGCGCCCGCGTCAAACCGTTAGGATTGCCCGTAATTTCTGCAGCGGTGCGATCGCTAAAATACACCCGGCGGCGCGACAGCCATAACATCGGCCAGCGCAACAACTTATAAATCCCGTAACTAATAGCAGAAATTGCAGCGGCCAAATTTCTCACAGCAAAACGCAAAAACTCGATCGTCATTAAATCGCACAACCTCTCACTCCAGTATGCCGCCTGCCAATAAATCAAGTAAGGAATCTGAATCACCAGCAGCGCCAGCGACATCGGCGCAAAATCCCAGTGAGAAATGTGGCTTAATTCCCGCGCAAAAATAGTCGCAATTTCATCATCCGTCAACTGTTCCAACAGCCCCTTACTCACAGCAATCCGAGCAAAACGGGGCAAACAGCCGTAACTGAAAGCCACAGGAACATTCAGCGGCAAGAGTTTCAGTACAGGGGTTGGCATATTTTGCTTGGTACAAAAACTGCGGAGTACGCGGCTAGCTTCCTTGCTGTGCTTGGATAAAACTGAGCCGCGCAGGGTTTCGATGCCGCAAAATAGTTTTAGCAGCGCGTCTGTCAGCCAGGGAGATGAGGCCAAAAGCAATCCAAAAACTATCTGCACAAAGGGAGTTGGATCGCGGTAAAAAAGTTGGATCGGCGCGAAAATAGGCAGTCTTGTAAATATGTAAAACTGAAGCAATAGAAAATTAGCGTTTGTCAGCAGCAATTGCAGGACAAATCGGGCGAGGAAAAATAGGGCGATCGCGCTTACAGCAGCCCCAATCCAAAAATTCAGCAATTTTAGCGGTTTCAGGGGCTGCGGGTTTTTTGTGCGCCCTGCTTCGCGCCAAGTCAGTTGGTAAGTCTCTGTGCTTGGGAGTTCGATATTTTTTGCGGAACCGGAACTGTTTTCGCTGCTAGTTTCTGCATCGGTTGCGGTTTCTGTGGGGGCGGTAGATGGTGGGCGATCGCCCTCTTTTGAGGTGGGGCGAATCGGTGGTTTGGGGGGTGGAGGTGGCGGTGAAATATGTGTGGAGTTGGTGGTTTTTGGCGCGACAGTCGCTTCTAAGGGTGAAAATCCGGTTTTTTGGTCTGCGGTTGGTCGTAGCGAAGCGGGGCGTAAGCCATCGCCCTCAAGCGTATTTTCTGCCGATTTTGTGCCGTCATCAAAGGCGACAAAGCCTGTTTTGGGGGGAGTTTCTGGTGGTTTTGGAGGGCGGGGCGGGGTTAGTTCTTTTAAAGTGCGATCGGCCCAAGTTTTGACTTGAGAGTTAGGACTTTTGGCGAGAGAAGAGCACAGGGCGATCGCCTTTTTGACATTACCGGTTGCTTTGTACGCCGCGACTAACCCCATCTGCGCGCGGATTCCCGACGGCCCATTAGCTGCGGTTTGGGTAACGGATTCTAAAAGGGCGATCGCGCTTTGGTAATCTTTTTGTTTCAAAGCAGCTAACCCAGCCTCTAGAGACTGTTTCAGAGATGAATCCGCCGAATTTGGATTGTGTGGAGATGCCATGACTGTGCTTGCGATCGCGTCTTGTCTAAGATAACCTCACCCGAAGGCACTTCGGCAACTATAGCCCCATACCCTTGAATTAACATTTGCAATAAACTTCAGCTAACAACAGACCTTTTATACTCATTCATCAGATATCCTAAAATTATCTGCGTTCATCAGTGTTTATCTGCCTTAAATCTGCCGTTGCAATATTAATCCATAAACCACCACACCCGAACAACCATGCCAATTGACGACGAAGACTTTGAAAGCGAATCGATCGCGGGCGATCGCCAACTGCAACTGTTCACAGACAGACACGAATTTACCCGCCGATTTGCCTTTTATTTAAACGAAGACCCGCCCCGCGAACAAATTTTGTATTTTTTCGGGGATGGAGGCAACGGCAAGTCACTGCTGCTAAAACACTTGGAATTTCACTGCTGCAAAATATTTCCGTCGCAGGATTGGCAGCGATTGCGCGAAATCCCAGAATCACAAGCCGCCGAAGTTGCTAATTTTGTCCGCAATGCCGCCCCGAAAACCTACACTCCCATCCCCGCAGTCAGACACGATTTCGGATTAATTCCTATCAAAGAAGATAAACCCCAAGATAGATTTTATGGCTTGCTAATGCTGCGCCGAAATATCGCAGAAGCCACCAAGAAACACAAATTTAAATTTCCCAAGTATGATTTTGCTTGCTTTTGGTATTTGTTGAACAAAGGCGAGTCTGACGCAACTCTCAGCCAACTTTTCCCCGATGATGTAATTCAATTGGTGACACCTGCTATTGAAACTTTTGCAGGATTTCCGGTGGTGGCGCAAGCAGTAGCCGTGATTAAAGGCATAGTTAAATTGAGCGGGATTAAGGGAGTGATGAAATTAATTCAACAGCGCCTGGGTGTCAGCGACGAAACGGCGGATCAAATTCGCCGTAAAGATATTGATACTGAATTAATGGACTGTTTGCCGAAATTATTAGCCGGGGACTTGAATGCGGCAATGGCTGGCAAAAATAAGCCAGAACGCCTCGTGATGCTGTTCGATACTCACGAGAAAATGTGGGAGGAAAAACGTAATTCTCAAGGCGCAACTTTTTGGTATCAAGATGAGTGGTTTCGGCGGTTGTTGAGGGCATTGGATTACAAATTGGGAATTGTGGTTGTGGTGGCGGGGCGAGATTGTCCTGTCACACAACTGCGGTGGCCGAATGCGTCAAAGTTTCCGATTCCTGCAGATTATATAGATGCACAATTGGTGTGGCATTTGTCTCCCGCCGATGCTAGGGATTACTTGCACAAAGTGGAGATTTACAAGGCAGATTTGGCAGATGCTGTCATTAAATATGCCAGCGTCAATCCCGATGAGAGTTGGGATAATTTGCAGGTACATCCGTTTTATTTGGGTTTGTGCGCGGATGCGGTGCTGGCAGAAAGAAGGCGGGGTATTGAGTTGCTGGCGTCGGATTTTGCGCGGATTCCGAAGTTGGAAAATAAGACTGCGGAGTTAACGGATCGGTTGCTGACTTATGTGGATCGCGAAGTGCGATCGGCCGTGCATTCGCTGAGTGCTTGCCGCGCTTTTGATGAGGATTTGTACGTGAAATTAGGAACTGGTTGTCACTTCCAGGCAAGCAGTGCAAATTTTGAGATGTTGACTGGCTTTTCCTTTGTTTGGGAATCCCAAAAGCGGGGGAATAATTGGTATCGGATTCACGATTTGTTGCGCCGCTTGGATGCCGATCGGGATAATCCGAAAACTCGCAGGGCTCATGAGGTTTTAGAGGGGCATTATCGGGAAGTGGGGGATGCGGGTGAGGCAATTTTTCATGCTAATCGCTTGGATTGGCAGCGGGGTGTAGAAGAATGGAAAGAGGTGTTTGATGAAGCTTTGGACAAGAGTCGCTATAAGGAATGCGAGGCGCTGCTGGAAGTTAGAGATGAGTTGTGGATTAAAAGTGATTATTGGCTTGGTAGAGTTTCGCGATCGGAGGGAAATTACTATGCTCGGTTGGCTCGATATGTAGAGGCAAGACAGGAATATTTAGAGGCAGTTGCAGCCTGTAATTCTGCTTTACTTATTGCACCGGATGATATCAATGCTCTCAACAACAAAGGGAATGTGCTGCAAAGTTTGGGTGATTTGCAAGCAAAGCTAAGTGAATTTGAGGCGGCAAAACAGTCTTACTTTGAGGCAATCGCAGCCTATAATTCTGCTTTACTTATTGTACCAGATGATATCGAGGTTTTCAAGAACAAAGGGATTGCGCTGAAATGTCTGGGTAATTTACAGGCAAAGCTAAGTGAATTTGAGGCGGCAAAACAGTCTTACTCAGAGGCAATCGCAGCCTATAATTCTGCTTTACTTATTGCACCGGATTATATCAATGCTCTCAACAACAAAGGGAATGCGCTGCGACGTTTGGGTGATTTGCAAGTAGGGCTAAGTGCATTTGAGGGTGCAAAACATTCTTACTTTGATGCGATCGCTGCCTTGAATTCTGCTTTACTGATTGCACCGGATGCTATCTGTGTTCTCAACAACAAAGGGAATGCGCTGCGAGGTCTGGGTGAATTACAAGCACAGCTAAGTGAATTTGAGGCGGCAAAACATTCTTACTTTGAGGCGATCGCTGCCTGTAATTCTTCTTTACTTATTGCACCGGATGATATCTGTGCTCTCAACAACAAAGGGAAGGCGCTGTTAAGTCTGGGTGATTTGCAAGCACAGCTAAGTGAATTTGAGGCGGCAAAACATTCTTACTTTGAGGCGATCGCTGCCTTGAATTCTGTTTTTCTTATTGCACCGGATGATATCGGTGTTCTCACCAACAAAGGGAATGTGCTGCGATGTCTGGGTGAATTGCAAGCACAGCTAAGTGAATTTGAGGCGGCAAAACAGTCTTACTTTGAGGTAAGCGCTGCCTTGAATTCTGTTTTACTTATTGCACCGGATGATATCGCTGCTCTCACCAACAAAGGGAATGCGCTGCGATGTCTGGGTGATTTGCAAGAAAAATTATCTAAGAGACAGGAAGCACTTAAGAATTGGCAAGAGGCGCTGGAAATGTTTAATCGTTCGTTAGCCATTGCTCCTAACCGCGATTCTGTTCGCAATAGGCGCGATTCGCTACAAGAATTTATCGATAATTTGGGTGAGAATACTGTCAGCATTTAGCTTGATGGGAAGGAGTGAATCCGACAAATAAACCGGGTTTTTTCCCAAATTTACGAAGCACAACCAAGTATTCTCGAAAAAACCCGGTTTCTGGCCCTATGCGTAAGTCCTAAATTTGCTAAAATAGACCCAGAAAATATCAAAATATCAAAAATATGAACGAATCCCAAATACCCCAAATAGCTTGGCTGCCCTTAAGCCGAGAAGCGCACAAACTATCAGTTACCGACAGATTAGCTCTAGTCAATGCGATTTTTGAGTCCATCAGACGGGAACTCAGACCCCCACAATCCCTACCAGATAACTTCCTCGAGCCCATGACGGGGCTACCAAAAACTGATGCACCACTCCCAAAAAATACCGAAGTTAAAATTAGATTGCGGGGCGATCGCAAAGGTGCGGCCAAGCGACTCAGAGGGTTAGCAAAAACTGATATGCCACCTCCAACAGATGCCGAAGTTGCAACCATGTTAGAAGAACGTTTGGTGGAGAAGTACCTAAAATGAAGGTATTAGTAGACACCAACACTATCCTGGATAGTTTGCTAGAACTAGAACCGTTTGTAGAGGATGCTGATGCTTTATTTGAGGCGATCGCTCCTTATTTAAAAAAGCAGTTTCTGAAGCCAACGCACCTAGTACAATACTGCTGGATACTCTACCCATCTTGAAAATTAAAACCGAGTCCTATGCAACCAAAGCCTAACCTTAACCTATACTCATTATTGGGGCATCTCCCCTGGCTGAAAAAAAGCTACACTGCCAAAATTATGGTGGTTGCTTTTTTAGGCACGCACGTTCCTTTGCTAACCTTAATGGTCTGGTTTCTTACCTCAAACGCTTACTCTCTAGAGACATCAATCCGGGTTCTGCTGATTGCTCTGCTGGCGACATTAGCGGGTACGGGAGCAACGCTTTATACGCTACGCCACCTCCTGGTTCCGGTAATCTTAACCTCGGAGGCTCTACAAAACTACCTCGATACAAGAACATTGCCGAACTTACCGACAGAGTTTACTGATGAAGTCGGTACGCTGATGGCAAATTCCTCACAAACGCTTTACAAACTAGATGAATTGATTAATTACATTACCCACTACGATGAACTGACTGGATTGCCAAATCGTGACTTATTCTGCGATCGCCTGAATCAAACCCGATCTCAAAATCACTCACCTTTGGTCGCATTGCTGGTATTGGGTATTGATGATTTCCCAGGGATGCGCCATGCGTTGGAGCCTGAGATATGCGACTTACTAATTAGAGCCGTTTCCCAACGGGTGGTAGAGTGCATCAATGGGTCAGATGTCTTGGCGCGTTTGGGTGACGGTGAGTTTGCGATCGCTCGCAGCGAACTCCCCTCGCTGGAGAGTGTGGTCAAGCTATCCCAACTGCTGCTGAGTACGCTGATCAAACCTTTCTATATCAAGGGCAACCCGATCCACATCACCGCCAGTCTTGGCATTACATTGAACCATCTAGAAAATACGAATTCTGTAGAGAAACTTCTTCAGCAAGCCGACTTCGCACTTCATCAGGCAAAGCAGCAAGGGCGGAGTCACTATCAGTTTTATTCACCCGAAATTAACGTTCAGTTACAGGAGCGACTGGCCCTAGAAAATAGCCTGCGCGGAGCGCTGGAGCGTAACGAACTACTGGTTTACTATCAACCGCTGATCGACCTGCACGGCGGACGGGTGACAGCAACGGAGGCGCTGGTTCGCTGGCAGCATTCTACAGAGGGTTTGGTCTCTCCGGTAAAATTTATTCCGATCGCCGAAGCCAATGGCGATATCGTGCCAATTGGTGAATGGATCTTGCGAACGGCTTGCGCTCAAAACCGCCGCTGGCAACTGGCTGGGCTGCCAGCCCTGCGGATTTCGGTGAATCTGTCGGCTCGACAATTTGAGCAAACGAATCTGGTTGAGATGGTTCGCCAAATTTTGGCCGAGACGGAACTCGAAGCTGCGTATTTAGAACTGGAAGTGACTGAAAGTGCCTTGATGACTGATATTGAGCGATCGGTCACAACCTTAACGCAACTGCGAGAACTTGGCGTGTCCCTCGCCCTAGACGACTTTGGCACAGGTTATTCTTCCCTCAACTACCTGCAACGGTTTCCGGTTAATATGCTCAAGATCGATCGATCCTTTGTCAAAGATGTACTGTCTAACCCGAACAGCGCCACCATTACTGATGCGATCATTGCTCTGGCAAAAAGTCTGCGGTTAACGATCACCGCAGAAGGCATTGAAACCAAGGAGCAGCTTGACTACCTGCAAGCCCGAGGCTGCGATGAAGGTCAAGGGTTTTACTTCAGTCGCCCTGCTAACGCTGATACAATCACCAAACTGCTAAAGGACTCGCTTCAGTCTGATGCAGAATCTATCGCTCTTACCACAGACTTTTAAGCTAAACCACTAAAGCGCTCTTGTTTTTAGATTCCCGACTTCTCCAAGAAGTCGGGAATCTCGATATGCTGTTTTTTACTCGTTAACAAAAACAGAAGATGTAAGCTGACTTTGACTTACACCCTGCACGATGCCCAAATAATTACTACCAGACTTAATCGCCGTAGAAGCGACGCTTGCGCCTCCATCCAACTGCAAACTCACAGCTTCAAAAGTCAAGTTGGCAAATCCGATACCGTCAGTCAAACCAATCTTATCCTCTGCCCCAAAATCGGTAATCACATCCGCACTAATTAAAGCAGCCGCAGCAGACAAACCTCCTGCCAATACAAACGTATCATTACCAGCGCCGCCCGTCAGAACATCTTGCCCGCGATCGCCCGCCAACAAATCGGATCCGTTACCGCCAATCAAAATATCATCTTCTTTCCCACCGCGAATAGTATCATTGCCGTCAGATCCGATCAGTCGATCGTTATCGTTATTACCGCTGATAAAATCATTACCAGCACCGCCATCAATTGAATCCGAATCTTTGCCACCCCATAAACTATCATTGCCGCCAGCGCCGTTAATTGTATCAGCACCTTGCATTCCATTAATGTTATCAACACCCTCTCCACCAGTGAGATTATCTTTACCAGAAAGAGCAAAAATTGGCAATCCCGCAGCATTTGCCGGTATTTGAGTATCGGCACTATCTGATAAGAAATAATTGCCGTCGCTGGCTGTATTCTTTGGCCCTGCTGTCGGGCTGCCCTCCCCTGTAGCATTCGGTATTGGCGAATTAATTACTACTAATGTGTTGGGAGTTGGTGTCGGAGTTGGTGCGGGAGTTGGTGTCGGAGTTGGTGTCGGAGTTGGTGTCGGAGTTGGTGCGGGTGTCGGAGTTGGTGCGGGATTGACGCTACCGTCAAGAGAAGTCGCAAAAACTTGTGTCCAATAGTGATTCCAGTTTTCTGTGCCAGTATCGTTGGCTAAGAAATAGTAGCCGATTCCTATTTCTTTGAGATTGGGGTTGAGAATGTTAGTCCGGTGGCCCGTGCTGTTCATCCACGATGATACAACTTGTTCGGGTGTAGAAGAACCCGCAGCGATGTTTTCTGCCGCCGCCCTGAATTGATAGCCCGTTGCAGTAATCCGACTTCCCATTGAAGAACCATCTTTTCCGGTATGGGAAAAAAAGTCTTGCAGTGCCATGTTTTCGCTCTGAGTTTGCGCCGCACTCAGTAACTGAGTATTTAAAGTTAGGGGGGAAAAACCTAATTTGCTGCGTTCTGCGTTGGTAAGTTCTAAAACTTTATAAATAAAGTCTTGATTAGTTGTGGGTTGGGAAATTTGAGAGACCGATCGCTCTCCTGTTACAATGTCTGCAGACTGAGAACCGAAATTTTGTGGTTCGAGCATGGGTATGATTAAAAATTTTAAGACTTGGTGAGTGTTGGTAGATGGCTTACCGTCTTAATGATAGTTTCCCGATTATTAGTTGGCGGCCTACAATTCAAGCATTGTGTTAATCTCTGCCGCTGCTGTATGTATTTTGATTATAGCTGTTGTGAAAGTGCAAATGTCAAGAGTTTGGCTGTAGTTTTGTTGATAATTAGTCCGATCGCCCTTTGCATCAATACAAATGGTAGGATTTGAGATTAACAGGTAGCGACAGTTGCAGGGGCGGCGAATCGGGGGCAAAAAACCCGGTTTCTGGGAGTTTTGCATTCGGTTACGAAACATTTCAAAAAAAACCGGGTTTCTGAGTTCGGCGTGTGAATCGCGCGCGGGAGAAACCCGGTTTCTGGGAATTTTGCATCCGGTTACGAAACATTTCAAAAAAAACCGGATTTTTGAGGCAACAAGTGCGATCGCCCTTGCTAAGTTTTTACTAGAATCATCACAAAAAATTGTAAATTATACCATTTTTCTCAAGATGTGCCAATGAAGTCTTAGCCCTCCGATGCTTTGGGCGATTGGGGGCGTAATATCTAGCGCTACTTTATGAAATTGGTATTAATATCGTTTCCGGTTGCATCGGAATAATAAAATCTAGTCAACAGTTAACAGTCAACGGTGAACAGTCAACAGTCAACAGTCAACAGTCAACAATCACCTGACGGTGCAACCGGAATTGATATAATTCAAAATCCCCAACTCAAAACTCACAATTTCAAACTATTTTCCTGTCCGATTTTAGCCTCCTGAGCAACTTGCTCAACCTCATCTTTGGCGAGAATTTCCAAAGCTGCGGCAGCTTCGGTACCGCCCAACCGCCCCAAAGCTTGAGCGACTCTGTAACGAATTTGCCAATCTTCATTACCAGCGTAGGGAAGCAGCAGCGGCACCGCGCGTTTATCTCCCAATTCTCCTAATGCACTGATGGCTATAGTTTGGATCAATTCGTTTTCAGAAGCTATGGCATTTTCTAACATGGGAAATGCTTTGGGATCTCCCATTTCTCCCAAAGCTGCGACGATACTCAGTTGCACCAGCCATTCAGACGTACTGCTATAAACTTGCTCCAAATCTTCTAAAGCAGAGGTTAATTTCAAAGCGCCCAAAGCATCGGCTGCTGCTGCTTGCACGTCGGGTTCGGGGTCGTTGTGCAAGCTGTTAAGCAGTACCTCTAAAGCGTTCGGCAGATTCTGCGTGCCGAGGGTTGACATTTGGCTCACACCAGCGTATCTAACGCGGACATTTTTGTCGCCGATCGCAATTTGAATCAACTTATAGGCGATCGCAGGTTCTAATTCTCGCAGTTGGTTGACACCTCGCAGCCTTTCGCCAAAATCCTCGGAATTCAACAATTGTTCGACAGACTCAGGGGTAATACTCATGGAATTTTTAAATTGGGAAAAAGGTAATTGGGAAGAAGGTAATTGGGAAAAAGGTAATTGCCAAAAGCGAAGGAGATTGAAGGAAAGATCGACTTATTTTTTGATACAATCCTTCAACGAAAACAATTAATTAAGATTCGGCAGCCATCGACCGGATAATATCTCCCCTAGTGAGGATGCCGATTACTTTGCCTTCTGTATCAACTACCGGCAATCGGTGAATGCTGCGATCGTGCATTAGTTTTGCAGCTTCTGCGACAGATTCGTCGGGCTTGATGGTAACTGGATCTTTACTCATCGCTTCTCCTACTGTTTGTCCTAAAGCCTTGTGCAGTTCTCGCTCGTAACGCGAGGGATTTTCTAGATAAATCACGCTGTCGAGTACCATGATGTAAGCGGGCGGAGTTACGCCGGTTTCCCGCCACATCAAGTCGGTTTCGGAGATGACTCCTACCAACAAGTCATTCTCATCTACGACGGGAAGACCGCTAATACGTCGATCGGCTAAGATTTTAATCGCTTCGTTCAAAGGCATTTCGGGACGCGCTAA
Organism: Microcoleus sp. S1D4; assembly: GCF_036700765.1. Classification (NCBI taxonomy): domain Bacteria; kingdom Bacillati; phylum Cyanobacteriota; class Cyanophyceae; order Oscillatoriales; family Microcoleaceae; genus Microcoleus; species Microcoleus sp. S1D4. The sequence goes on along the minus strand of NZ_JAUBPP010000004.1, from coordinate 194,308 downwards.
AATCGGCTCGCGGCTCATCACATCGGCTACTGTTTTGGGCATGATTGGCGGTTGATTGACTTTTTGCTCTAAATCCGATCATATAGGGAAACCGTGACACAGGCCCAAGAAAGGCAGCGAAGCCGAAGAGATTTGTTACCAACTAGCAGCACCCAAAAAGTTTGAATGCCAGAATTTGAAAGCTTTTTTTCGATCGCCCTCACGAATTCTGCAGTTTGTCTAGAAGCACGCGGGCGATCGACCCCACAAGATTGTTAAGATATATTAAAGAGCCGATAAATCCTTACCGATGCCAGAATCTCCAGCCCCAGCACCAGAATCCCAACCAGAAGAGCGCTGTGTATTAATTTGTCAGTATCAATCTTGCCTCAAAAATGGTTCAGCAGAAGTGCTCGCTGCCTTTGAAGCCCAACCCGTTGCAGGAGTGATAGTTAAAGCTTGTAGCTGTCAGGGACAGTGCAACACAGGCCCGACTGTGCGAGTCACCCCAGACGAAACTTGGTATTGTCGAGTTAAACCGAGTGATGTACAGTCGATCGTGGAAGAGCACCTCAAAGGCGGAAAACCTGTAGAAGCGCTGTTCAATCCGAGAATTCATATGCGTTATTATTATTAAAATTGAATTGATGGAAGTGCCAATTCCCAGCTCTCGCGCATCTAATTTTAATAGTTATTACAGCAGATTGCAAGTTTATGAAGTACACCGAGCGATCCCCGTAGGGACACGGCATTGCCGTGTCCCTACAAGGGCTAATTTGAATAGTTATTGTTATGGAAATTGCGCTTTGAAAATCAAAGGAATTGCAGTTAGTTTGTTAGTCCTAGTTCTGGGGCGTTCGCCGCAGGCGATCGCGCAAACGTCGGCGGTTGCTGGGGATATTTGTCCTGGGGAATTGGGGGCGCAAGTAGATGCGATCGCCAATCGTCCCGAATTTAGCCGATCGCGCTGGGGGATTTTGATTCAACCCCTATCTTCTACCGCGACTCTCTACAGCCGCGACGCAACCAAATATTTCATTCCGGCATCAAATGTCAAGCTGCTAACTACAGCCGCTGCTTTGCAAAAACTCGGTGCCGATTTTCGGATTAAGACATCGGTTTACAGCGGCGAAAATGGGAGTTTGTACGTTGCCGGTAGGGGAGATCCGAGCATTGCTGAGCCTCAGTTGAAATCCTTGGCGCAGCAGTTGAAGCAGCGGGGAATTAGTCAAGTAAACGAGTTGATTGGCGATGACAGCTATTTTCAAGGCAGTGCAGTCAATCGCAATTGGGAATGGGAAGACGCGCAAGCTGGCTATGGCGCGCCGGTTAACAGTTTAATTTTCAATCAAAACGCGGTCGAGCTTGTTTTGTCCCCGCAGAATCTCGGACAACCTCTAAAAGTTACTTTTGCCGAACCAAAGTTAGCCAATCAGTGGCAAATTCAGAACAATTCAGTCACAGTCGCCCCCAACGAATCTGAGTTTCTTGAAGTTGGCAGGGAGTTCGATCGCCCCGCAATTCGAGTTAGCGGACAGTTGAAAGTTGGTGCAGAATCTGAATCAAGTTATGTTGCAGTTGTCAATCCCGCCAATAATTTTTTACAAAATTTTCAACAAGTCTTGACGGCGGAGGGAATTCCGGTTAAACAAGTTTTAGTTGCCTCTGTTGCTCGCAATTTGAACCAAGAATTAGCAGCAGTTGAATCGCCGCCGCTGGCCGAATTGGTGAAGGAAACTAATCGGGAAAGTAACAATCTTTATGCAGAGGTTTTATTGAGATTGTTGGGAAAATTCACAGTCAAGATGTCTCTGCCACAAGAAGATACTAATGAAACTGGTTTGAAGGAGTTAAAAACAGCTTTAACTCAATTAGGCGTAAATCCCAACAGCTACATATTAGCCGACGGTTCGGGACTTTCCCGACACAATTTGATTAGTCCCGAAGCCTTGGTGCAAACTTTGAGATTGATGGCTAATTCACCTGCTGCGTCTGTCTACCGCGCGTCGTTGCCGATCGCAGGCGAGAATGGTACTTTAAAAAATAGATTTAATTATACATCAAGCCGCGTCAATTTGCAAGCAAAAACTGGAACTTTGAGCGGAGTTTCGGCGCTGTCGGGATATATCGAAGTTCCAAGTTACGAGCCGCTGGTGTTTAGCATCATCGTCAATCAATCTGACTTGCCATCTTCAAAATTGCGATCGGCAACTGACGAAATTGTGCTATTATTGAATCGCCTCCGCCGCTGTTAAAACTACAAATTTCAATCGCTCAATTTGAAATAAGTAGTTACACCTAAAAAACCAGAGACTCCAAAACGCTACAAGTTTTAAGTTTAATTAGATTCCAGCAGCGGGGATCGAAAAGCAGCTAGAATAAAAGCAGAAACATTAAAACCATTCGGTCGTTTCAGCCGACTAAGTAAGTAATGGCAAAAAAACAATAGTACCTTGTAGGGCGGGCGCGAGTTAAGAATCACGAGATACAAGCGAGAAAATCGAGGCAAAACCCGCCCGACACATCTAATGTTTATTTGTACTCACCTGCTAGCAGTCGGCGGGTTCCGTACTTCCCGAAACATAAGTCTAACTTTTAATTTATGCAGTCTTTAGATTCCGAACAGCAACACATCTTTGTCGAAACCAACAACATCCGCTTGCACTGCGTTTCCCAAGGAGAAGGCGAGCTCGTTGTGCTCTTGCACGGGTTTCCAGAGTTTTGGTACTCTTGGCGACATCAAATTCCTGCCTTAGCTCGTCATTTCAAGGTTGTGGTGCCGGATTTGCGGGGCTACAACGATTCCGACAAGCCGGCCAGCGGTTATGATTTGGATACGCTGAGTGCTGATATTCGCGGTTTGATCGATCGCCTCGGCTATAAAAAAGCTCACATTGTGGGTCACGATTGCGGCGGTGCGATCGCGTGGCATTTAGCTCAAAAATTCCCCGAAAAACTCAACCGCTTAGCAATTTTAAACGCTCCGCACCCGCAGCGATTAGTGCAGGAAATGGCAAGCAATTTAGACCAACTCCGGCGCAGTTGGCACATTTTAGCTTTCCAAGTTCCCGGCATCCCCGAATGGTTGATCCGGCAAAATTTGAAAGATTTTGTGCAAAATATTTTTCAGGGTCAAGCTATTCGCAAAGGAGCTTTTAGCGCTGAGGAAACTAAGATTTATCAGACTGCTTTAGAAAAGCCGGGAGTGTTAGCTGCGGCGATGAATTATTACCAGCAAATGTTTCACCCGCAGCGGCTTTGGCATTGGGGACAGAAATTAGAACCGGTGACAGTGCCTACTTTGGTGCTTTGGGGAGAAGAAGATGCGTTTTTAAGCCACACACTGGTAGAAGGTTTAGATCGGTTAATTACAGCTCCGTTTAAGTTGAAATTAATCCCTAATTGCGGTCACTGGGTTCAGCAGGAAGCGCCGCAAACGGTGAATCGAGAATTGCTGAATTTTTTAAGAAATTCTTCTCGTCCTTTGGCTTTGGCCTAGGTGGTTTGAGAGCGATCGCTCGGAATGCGAGTCCTCTAATTTTTATGAGGATTAAAGTGCGTATAGGGTGCGTCATATCAATTCCGGTTGCACTCATACATGATGTTAACTGTTAACAGTCAACAGTCAACAGTCAACAGTCAACAGTGAATTTACTATTCCGATGAAGATAGGATTTGATATGACGCACCCTACTATTTAAGAGTCCCAAAGCAAATTTTCTTGAATCAACAGTGCAATCATTGCTGCTCTGGAACAAACACCGAGTTTCATAAAAATCCGCTTCACGTAAGTAGCAACCGTCCAGTGACTGATATTTAAATTTTTGGCGATACATTTGTTTGGCAGGCCTTGGGCTACTAATTGGGCGATCGCCCTTTCTCGCGGACTCAGGCTAATTTCCGGTTTGTTAATTGTGCTTTGCATAGTTTTGCAGTGCAGTAACGAGTTAAAAATCTAATCAATTAATGGTAGAATTCCCAGTTTTTTTCTGACTTCAGATAAGGGAGTTTCCCAATCCGATTCAGGGTTCCAATCAATTAGCTTCGCGGCTAATTTTCCATGTTTTAAGCCTTTGATAATTTGTCCGATCGCGCATTTGCCGCTGATCAGTCCAATTAACACTAAAATTGCACAGGAAGGGCGAAATACTTGAGCGCGAGTAAACGCTTGCAGTACAAATTCATCTTCTGTTGAAGGCGAAAGATTAGTCAAAACGTGCCAAACATCGTGGTTGCGCTGAATCCAGTCTCCCGAGGCGATCGGCTCAAACCCTTGTTCGTCAAGAAATCGCGCCACTGAGTGGCCTAACGTTCCTGCCGGCAGTTGCCGCAACTTGTCCAAATCTATTTCAAAATGTCGATCGCTCTCAATTTGAGGATTAATTGTTTGAGCCATCTTTAATATAACGTCTAATTGACCGTCAGCCATGATTGATTCTTCCTCCTACAAGGATTTAAGTTTATGGCAAAATAAATTCGTCTCGATCCAGTTCATTTTTGCGATGAAGCAATACGATTTTTTTGGCATTTCAGTTGAGAAATCGTACATTCAGTCACAGCAATTAACTTTCCGTACCTTTTATATTTCTTTACAACTAGCCTGAGATTTGAAATTTGCCAGTTGTCAAAATCTGGCTAGTGTTAGTTACCGCTACTTACGTATATAGCGGTTCTCAAGCTTGGTGAAGTATGCCCTATGCCCGGTTTGGCCTATGCCCGGTTTAGCCTAGGCCAGATCCCGGATGGTACCTCATACCAGAGCACAGAAAAGCTATATGTCTTTATTCTGGTGCTAAGTATTTGCACCTGCAATGAGTCAGAAGTTGAAGGGTACAAACCGATGGATGCGGGTGCTTGGAAGTGAAGAGAGTTGCAGAGAGGTGAAGTAGGGTGAAGTTTAGCCTCAACCCACGAGGCGGTAATACGAGTGCGCTGTCGCTCAAATCAGTGACACTCGATCGAGGGACTGGTGAAGTATGCGCCTGCTAGCTATAAATAAAGTAGAAGTTCATAAAATGAATTGCCATGAAACGAGTTAATCTTTGGTTTTCAGCAGGAGTTTTGGCATTAATGTGGTGCGGTGCTGCTAGCGCTACAACTTATATTAATCCCACCACCAGAAAAACTACTTTAAACTTGTCAGAAAAAGTAAACAATCCTAACGGTTTTTATTTTACAAAAGTAGGTCATCGCGATTTTTTTGGCAATATTCAAATTACCAGTTCCGAAGGAGCAGCAGGATCTTACTATTACAACGGAACTTTTAAAGACAGTTCGACTGGGCCCGGCAGAAAGATTATTTGTTCTGGAGATATAGCCATTGTCCGTCGTCAAGTTGGAAGGAGCCGCCAGTTGGGAGCAGAAGTTACTTGGAAGGTGAAAGGAGGACAAAATTGTACTTCTGTTGGCCAGACATTTAAAGTAAATTTGGTCGAGCTTTTACCGCGTTCAAATGCCAGCGGCGACTATACTGCTAGCAATGCTAATACTTGGTTGAGCGAAACTTCTGGTTCTGTAACTTGGCCAGCTTGGCGAGTCACGTCGCGGGATGGAGAACTCAACTGTCGCCAGACACCAAACGGAGCAATTAAACGAGTTTACCGCGCGAATCGAGATACAATTTCTGCTGAACTCAGGGGAGCAAATGCGATCGCGATTGCCAACGGTGAACCCTGGTTGCTGACAAGACAGGGCTGTTACGTGCGCGCTAATTCTCAATATTTGCAGCCTGTTTCTTTACCTGAGTAAGGGTTGAGAACTGCTATATATAACCCATCGCAGCAATAATACAATAAGTAGGTTGGGTTTCAATACAGAAACCCAACCTACTATTGCTAATGACTAATGACTACTGACTAATGACTACTGACTACTGACTAATGACTACTGACTACTGACTACTGACTACTGACTACAAAATTTAGACTTCTTCTAAATCTTGTACATCCTCATCGTCATCGATATCCTCGTCATCAATATCCGGCTCGACAGGAGCGACAGAATTAGCAGAAACTACAGCCCCAGTATCAAGTCGTTCCCGCACTAGCCGCTGGATCTCATCTTTAAATTCGGTATTTTCTTCCATGCGCCGAATCACGTTGTCGCGTCCTTGAGCAATGTTGTCTCCGTTGTAACTGTACCAAGAACCTTTTTTAGTAATTACTCCCATTTCGTCTGCCAAGTCAGTCAGACAGCCTAAAGTAGAAATTCCTTTGCCAAATACAATGTCAAATTCGGCAATGCGGAAAGGCGGAGCAACTTTATTTTTAGCAACTTTAACTTTCGTGCGATTGCCGTATTCTTCTGTACCTTTTTTCAAGCTTTGAATGCGGCGAATGTCAAGCCGGACGCTGGCGTAGAATTTGAGTGCGTTACCGCCAGTCGTTGTTTCGGGGTTGCCGTAGGTTATGCCGATTTTCTGCCGCAATTGGTTGAGGAAAATGACGGTACAGCCTGATTTGCCGATGTTGCCGGTGATTTTGCGAAGCGCTTGACTCATCAAGCGCGCTTGCAAACCCATGTGGGAGTCGCCCATGTCGCCTTCGATTTCGGCGCGGGGCACGAGGGCGGCTACGGAGTCAATGACTACGATATCGACGGCGACGGATCGCACGAGTTGATCGACAATTTCCAGGGCCATTTCGCCGGTATCTGGCTGAGAAACTAGGAGATTTTCAATATCGACACCTAATGCTGAGGCGTAGGTGGGATCGAGGGCGTGCTCGGCATCGACGAAGGCTGCGATACCACCGGATTTTTGGACTTCGGCGATCGCGTGGAGCGCTAAAGTAGTTTTACCGGAACTTTCCGGGCCGTAAATTTCAATGACTCGGCCTTTGGGTAAACCGCCACCCAAAGCGATGTCCAGTGTCAGGGCTCCGGTGGGGATGGTTTCTACCTTCATGCGAGTGGAGTCTCCCAATCGGACGATCGCTCCTTTGCCAAAGCTGCGCTCGATTTGGGACAATACGGAAGTTAAGGCTTTTTGCTTTTCTGAGTTTTCAGCAGTTTTTGTAGAAGCTTCTTTTTTTGCCATTTGCGGTACGCGGGTAGACCCCTTGCGGAGCTTGTTGATTAACTGTACAACACGTATGTTAGCAGTTATTTTTGGGGTCTGGAGGTTCTGGGAGGATTTGGTTTAAGATTCTTGATGGTGGCTTGCTTGAGGCTGCTCCAGCTTCCACAAGGCTCTTGTGTAGAATGTATTCGGCATCCGGCAGAGGGTAGAATTATTGTCGGTTGGGGTATGTACAGGGTATCGATCGCTCTTTAAGCTGTTGTGTATCCCAATTGTGCATGGTGATTGAGGGGGAGATGGGGAGATGGGGAGATGGGGAGATGGGAGATAGGGAGATGGGGAGATGGGGGAGAAGATTTTTGATTGATCGTCGAAATATACAATTTAAATGCACAGCAGCTTACCAGAACCCAAACGGGGGTGGAGAGAAACCGGGGTTTTGCACAGCAATACAGGGGTTGCAGCAGGCAAACCAGCTAAAAAACCCGGTTTCTGAGCGTAATGGCGCGATCGTCCCCAGAGTCGATATGCGCTGTTTCTAGGACGATCGATCGCCACAATAAGGACAAGCATGGCATCTACAACACCTCAAGACACATCTGTTAATTCTCAAAATTCCCGGTGGCCGATCGGCTTATTGGCGATCGGCATTTTACTAGGAATCGGATTTCGGTTCTTCGAGCTCGATCGCAAACTTTACTGGCACGACGAAGTTTACACATCAATCCGCGCCGCTGGTTTCACCAGGCAAGAAATCGACGACGAACTATTCCAAAACCGAATTATTCCCGCACCAGAATTGCAGAAATATCAGCGGATCAAACCGGGAAGTACAGCAGCAGATACAATTCGTTCTTTAGCACTAGAAGACCCACAACATCCGCCTTTGTACTTTCTCATGGCTCGTTGGTGGATGCAGCAATTTGGCAGTTCTCTAGCAGCATCCCGCAGTTTGCCAGCCATATTGAGTTTACTGTCGCTGCCTTTGATGTACGCTTTAGCTCAGGAACTTTTCGCCTCAAAAAATGTGCAGTTAGTAGCAACAGCACTGTTAGCTTTATCTCCCTTTGACATCTTGTTTGCCCAGACAGCAAGGCAGTACAGTTTACTGACAGCCGTAGTTATTGGCAGCAGTTGGCTGTTGTTGAGAGCAGTGCGGTTGCGGGGCTGGCAAAATTGGGCTTATTACTCGCTCGCGATCGCGATCGGCTTCTACACTCACCCTTTCTTCAGTTTAACACTCATCGGACACGGAGTTTTTATAATTTCTTGCTGGCTGTTTGTTAAAAAAAAGAAATTGCGAAGTCACCTCACTAATTCTCAATTTTTCTTAGCAGTAACAGCAGCTTTAATCTTGTATCTGCCATGGATTTACGTGCTGGCGACCAATCTCCAACGAGCCTCAGCAACGACAGATTGGACGCGAGTATCTCCTGGTTGGCTGTATCTAGCAAAATTGTGGACTCTCAGCTTTACAGCCTTATTTTTTGACTTCGACTTCGGCTTTGACAATATCTGGACTTATCTGCTAAGATTGCCATTTTTGCTATTAATTGCGGCAGCCCTTTACAAAATATGTCGCCAAACTAGCAATTCAACTAAGCTGTTTATTTTAACATCAATTTTTGTACCTTTTTTGATACTAGCTTTACCCGATCTAATTCTCGGTGGCAAACGTTCCGCCGTCAGCCGCTATCTCATTTCTTGCTTTCCGGGAGTGCAGCTAGCAGTGGCTTACTTGCTCGCGAGTCATCTGAAAACTCAGCAGCGGTTTTGGCAAGTCGTTTTAGCCGGGATATTTACAGCAAGTATAGCATCCTGTACGCTCAGTGCGGTTTCTGATACTTCGTGGAGCAAAGACTTGAGCTATTTTAATGCTGAAGTTGCGAAAAATATTAACAAAGAGGCGATAGCTAATAGGTCGATTAAAGATACAATTGTAATTAGCGATCGCGGGAATGATTTTACTAACATGGGAGATTTGCTTTCTCTGAGTTATTTGCTTGACAAAGATGTACGGCTGATGCTGCTGAGCCAGTCGCCAGATATGGAAATGCTGAAAAGATATTCGGCTCCTCTCGTATTCCGCCCTTCGGAAAAATTGATCTCGGCACTCAAGCAAAATCAACAGCGACTAGAACCTATATTGGAATATGCCAGACTTTTTCGAGTGCGGCGAGCTTCTTAGTTATCCCTAGGGTGCGTCAGCAAAAATATGTTTGATTTGCCTCAAATATTGGAACAAACGCACCTGAAGATCGTGTCATATCGAACGACATAATAAAATTGGTTCGTAGCGAGCACTTTAGTCCGCATTCGTCAAAGGACTTGCATTCCTCACTACAAATAATTTTTATTACAGATAATTGACGGAATATAATATAAGTCACTATTGTGGATTTGTGTCCTCAATAATCCATCAGGTGCGTCAAAAAAAACTGTTTGAGTTGTCTCAGGTATTTGGGATGATGCACCCTACACTATTAGCAAACATTATTTGAATCATTAGGATTAAACGCCATGAAAGAGTTAAAAAATTCATCTTCGGAATCCGCACAGCAATTTCGCAATCTTCAAACACAATTACGCGAACATTGGCGAGCGAGCGAAGAATTTGACAGCGATGATTGTGACATCATCATAATTCCGTCTCTCAGCTTAGACCAGCAAGAAATGCAGAAAGTTGAGGGTGCTTACCACTATGAAGAGCGGCATTTATTTTCATTAATTCGCCTGCGAAATCCCCGCACGCGCTTAATTTACATTACCTCGCAACCGCTGCACCCAATGATTGTGGATTATTACCTACAATTGCTCCCTGGTATTCCATTTTCTCACGCGCGCGATCGCCTTTTGCTGTTCTGTGCTTACGATGCTTCTGCTAAATCCCTGACTCAGAAAATTTTAGACCGCCCCCGGTTGATGGAGCGCATCCGTCAAGCAGTGCGGCCGACAAAATCTTATATGGTTTGTTACAACTCGACGGCTTTGGAACGTGAGTTATCTGTTAAATTGGGAATTCCTTTGTGGGGCAGCGATCCGGATCTGCATTACTGGGGAACCAAAAGCGGCAGCAGGCAGATTTTTAAAGAATGTGGCGTGGCTTATCCTGACGGTTCCGAGTTGGTTTGGAATGCGGAAGATTTAGCGGAAGCTGCGGCCGATTTGTGGGAAAGGCAGCCGCATTTGCAGCGGATAGTAATTAAATTAAATGAAGGTTTTTCGGGGGAAGGAAATGCAATTTTAAACCTCAAGCCGATCGCAAGTAAAGCGCCGCCAGAAAGAGTTAAAGCAATTGGCGATAGCTTCCATAATTTGCGCTTTCAATCCACAGGCGAAACCTGGGAAAATTTCAGCAGCCGCATTCCCGAGTTAGGGGCAATTGCCGAAGCATTTATTGAAGGAGAAGAAAAGCGATCGCCCAGCGTTCAAGGTCGAATCGTCCCCAGCGGCGAAGTAGAGATTCTCTCAACCCACGACCAGATTTTAGGAGGCCCGGACAATCAAATTTTCTTGGGTTGCGAATTTCCGGCTGATGAATCCTATCGGCTGGAGTTGCAAGAATTGGGATGGAAAGTGGGGAAAAATTTAGCTGATAAAGGTGCTTTAGAGCGATTTGGAGTCGATGTTGTTGCCGTGCGACAAGATGACGGCACATGGGATATTCAAGCAATAGAAATTAATTTGCGGAAAGGAGGAACAACTCATCCATTTATGGCTTTGAAGTTGTTAACAAACGGTCGTTACGATCGCACTACGGGATTGTTTTACAGCCAGCAGGGCCGTCCTAAATATTATGTCGCTTCGGACAATTTGAAAAAAGAGCGGTATCGGGGATTGTTACCGAACGATTTGATGGATATTATTGCTGACAATCAACTGCATTTTGATAGCGGTACTGAGACGGGGAGCGTGTTTCATTTAATGGGTTGTTTGTCGGAGTTTGGTAAATTGGGATTGACGAGTATCGGCAATTCGCCGCAAGAAGCAGAGGAGATGTATAACAAAGTTGTGAAAGCGATCGATCGCGAAACAGCATATTAAATCTGCTGCAATGATAAGCTGTTCCGGTTAACTGTTTATTTTTGACTGTTGACGGTTTGAACAATACTGATGCAACCGAAATTGATATCACGCATTAACTCACAAACCCGGCGGTTGAAACCGCCGAGGATTTGAATAGTAGCTAATTTTTGGCGGGATAAAGCGGCGTAGGATCGATCGAGCCTGTACGGTTGAGAGGCCAAAAACGGACGATCGCCCTACCGATGATATTTTGCTTCGGTACAAAGCCCCAATAATGGCTGTCACAGCTTGCGTTGCGGTTGTCGCCGAACACCAAGTAAGAATTTTGAGATACAACTACAGGCCCGTAGGGATAATTGGGAATTTCTTCTATATACTTTTCCTGTAGCGGTTGCTTGTTGATAAAAACTTTTCCGTCTTTGACTTCCACAGTGTCCCCCGGAAGCCCGATAACTCGCTTGATGTAGGCATCTTTGATCGGTGGCGGCTGTCCCGTGCACAAACTCGCCGAATCGGGAGGCATAAATACGATAATATCTCCTCGGTGGGGGTCTTGGAATCGATAGCTCACCTTGTCTATAATTAACCGATCGTTAATTTGTAGAGTTGGGAGCATCGAGCCGGTAGGAATGTAGCGAGCTTCTGCAACTAGGGTGCGGATGCCAAAGGCCAAGAATGCTGCTAAGCCGATCGTCTTAATTCCTTCAATCCAAGGATTTTCGTCGGTATTTTGCGGGGGTTTGTCGTCGGCTGACTTGTCTAAACGAGTCATAAGTATTTAAGTCACTGAGCTGGATATAAATTATAGACTTAATTCGGAGTTTTTTTGAGGAAACCCGCCAAATCTGTGTTCGACTGGTAAGTTTTTATACTATGTCGTTGAGTAAGGCACCCAATTTGCACCCGACAAATTAAAAATTTTCCCAAACCTAGTTAGATTTATTACTATTTTTCCAACTGTTTTAAGGATAAACTTGTTGGAGGTTTCCACACACATTACCGTTCTAAATTATAACTTATGCCGACCACATCAAATTTGTTAATCCGCCGCGCTCGCGTTCTGTTACCAGACGGCGAGTTTTTGGTAGGGGACGTACTAATTAGCGATGGCAAAATTGTTCGGGTTGCTCCTGAAATTGCCGAGTCAGCCGATCGCGAAATAGATGCGATCGGCTTAACTCTGTTACCCGGAGTAATTGACCCGCAGGTACACTTCCGCGAACCGGGTTTGGAACACAAGGAAGACTTGTTTACCGCTAGTTGTGCCTGCGCTAAAGGCGGCGTGACATCGTTTTTAGAAATGCCCAATACGCGACCTTTAACTACCACCCAAGCGGCCTTAGATGATAAACTAAGGCGCGCTGCCCAGAAGTGTTTGGTCAATTACGGCTTTTTTATTGGTGCAACGCCGGAGAATTTGCCGGACTTGTTGGATGCAAATCCGACTCCGGGGATTAAGGTATTTATGGGTTCGATGCACGGCCAGTTATTGGTGGATGGAGAAGCAACTTTAGAGCAGATTTTTGCTAAGGGCGATCGGCTAATTGCAGTACACGCCGAAGATCAAGCTAGAATCAATCAGCGCCGTCAGGAATTTGCCGGCATTTCCGATGTCGCCGTACACTCGCAAATTCAAGACAATCAAGCAGCCTTGTTAGCCACTCAACTAGCCGTAAAACTTTCTAAAAAATATCAGCGCCGACTGCACATCCTGCACCTTTCAACAGGCGATGAAGCCGAGTTTTTGCGTCAAGAAAAACCGAGTTGGGTAACAGCAGAAGTTACGCCACAGCATTTGTTGTTAAATACCGGTGCATATCAGAAAATCGGCAGTTTAGCACAGATGAATCCGCCCTTGCGCGAACCCAAAGACAACCAAATACTTTGGCAAGCTTTACTCGACGGCGTAATTGATTTTATCGCCACAGATCACGCGCCGCATACATTAGCAGAAAAAGCTCAAGATTATCCGAATACGCCGTCTGGAATGCCGGGAGTCGAAACTTCTTTGCCTTTGATGCTGACGCAAGCAGTAGAAGGAAGATGTACAGTGGCGCAAGTTTCTCATTGGATGTCGGCGGCAGTTGCTAAGGCTTATAAGATTCCGAATAAAGGGAAAATTGCTCCAGGTTTTGACGCGGATTTGGTATTAGTAGATTTGGATAACTACCGCCCAGTTGTCGGAAAAGAAATGGCTAGCAAGTGCGGCTGGAGTTCCTTTGAAGGTTGGAATTTGACGGGATGGCCCGTGGTGACTGTTGTGGGAGGAAAAGTTGTTTTTGAGAACGGCAAATTAGATACAAATGTCAGGGGAGAAGCCTTGAGATTTGATGGCGAGTAAACCTGCATAGGAGTTTTGTAACAAACCCAGTCAGGGGTAGGCTGCGTCAGAAAAGGGAATTGTCAATTATCACTGAAAATCTGATTCTGATGCACCATTTATTTATTCGTTGGTGCGTCAGAATGAGATTGTGAATTTTTGGCGAAATTATGCCTAACTGACGCACCCTACTTGACTACTTCAGTGAAAATAACAATTGTGCTAAAATAATCAGAATATATTCTCTTATTTTAAAGGCGATATTACCTATGCTCCCAGAATTAGAAACACAACTTCTTGCCTTAAATCCGACGAAAAAAGCTGAAGCAATACGGCTGTTAACCCAAAGTTTGAACCATAGCTGGCCGGGAATTACGAAAACTCCCGATGTGTGCGGTGGCGATGCTTGTATCGCCAAAACTCGCATCCCAGTTTGGCTGCTTGAAAGTTTTCGCCGTGAAGGTTCAAGCGATTCTGAACTTCTACAATTTTATCCCCATCTCAGCGCTGCCGATCTAGTGAATGTTTGGACTTATGCTGATGCACATCTGGAGGAAATCGAAGAAGCAATCTGCAAGAATGAGGAAGCCTGAGTCATGCTGAATTTGTATGCAGACGAACAATTTCCTTTGCCAGTCGTCCAATTGTTGCGCGCTTTTGGTCACAATGTCCTGACTGTTCAGGAAGCAGGAAAAGCAGGACTTGGGATTCCCGATCCAGAGGTGCTAGCATTTGCTATAAGCAAAGATAGAGCTGTTTTGACATTAAATCGGTTTGATTTTATCGGACTGCACAACTGACAGCCAGACCACGCTGGTATTATTGTTTGTACCAAAAATCGGAATGTAGAAATGTTGGCAACACGCATCAATGATGCTATTGCTGGTGAAGAAACTTTGAGAGGCAAATTGATTCGAGTCAACCGCCCGCCGCAGTAAGTCCGTGAAGCGTAGCTATCCCGTAGGGAATCGCCCTTTTTCAATTTTTCCATTGCCAATCCAATAAATCGCCATTCCCCATCACTTCAATTTCCCGCCCGCTATCGCAATAACTCAGATAAATTTGCAAATAATTATCTGGTTTGTACGGCAATCTTTCCGCCCACTCGATCGCCACAATTCCCAAATCCATTTCTAATCCGTCCCAATAACTTTCTAAGTGCAAAGCCTCTGCTTCTTCTGGTTCCAGTCGATACAAGTCTAGATGATACAGCGGAACTCGCCCTGCAAAATACTCGTTAATCAGGGTGAAAGTAGGACTTTCCACAGATTCGGAGATTCCCAAACCTTCAGCGATACCTTGCACTAAGGTGGTTTTGCCGGCTCCTAAATCTCCTTGCAATAAGATTACAGTGCCGGCGGGGAGCGATCGACCTAACGCCACACCAAACTTGCGCGTAGCCTCAAAATCAGGAAGAGAAAGTATCATATTAGTTGTTAGTTGTTAGTTGTTAGTTGTTAGTTGTTAGTTGTTAGTTGTTAGTTGTTAGTTGTTAGTTGGGGCGGTGGATGGTGCGGGGCCGCCCTCAGTTGTTAGTCAACAGTTAACAGTTAACAGCTAACAGTTAACAGCTAACAGTCAACAGTCAACAGCTAACAGCTAACAGTTAACACTCAACAGCTTAAATGTTCTGGGCGCGGCCGTACCAACGCAGCAACATTCCCGCCAACCTTTGAGAATTGTGGCGAATTAAACCCGTATTTTTATCTTCATCCATGACATTTGCGATGACTATTCGCCGGCCCAATTGCGTTACGGCTTCTCTATCGAGCACTACGGGATAGGAATTTTCCTGAGAATAGCGGATCAAGGCTTTTGCAGAAGGGACTTTTCCTTGAACTACTACAGCATCGAACAGGGGCCGGCCGCAAGCGCGATCGATCGCCCGAATGTGATCTGCAACACTGTATCCGTCAGTTTCTCCCGGCTGAGTCATAATATTGCACACATAAATGCGCGGAACTTCGCTGCGGGCGATCGCCTCGGCAATTTCCGGCACCAATAAATTCGGAATCACGCTCGTATAAAGACTCCCCGGCCCAATAATTATAAAATCCGCTTCCCTCAGCGCGATCGCCACCTTGGGCAAAGCGGGAGGATTAGCAGGAATGCAGCCTATTTTGACGATTTTTCCGTTAGCTTCGGTAATGCTGGACTCCCCCTGAATTATCCTGCCGTCAGCCAGTTCTGCCCACAAAGAAACGTCGCTCAGAGTAGCCGGCAGCACCTCTCCCCTAACCGCTAAAACTTTAGAACTCGCGGCGATCGCCTGTTCCAAATCTCCCGCAATATCGCTCATCGCCGTCAAAAACAAATTCCCAAAACTGTGGCCCACCAAACCGTCACCGGCCTGAAAACGATATTGAAATAACTCAGTCAATAACTTTTCCTCATCTGCCAAGGCCGCCAAACAATTGCGAATATCTCCCGGCGGCAGCACCCCAATTTCCCGCCGCAGTCGCCCGGAAGACCCGCCGTCATCCGCCACCGTGACAATAGCAGTGATTTTGGCGCTGTATTCCTTCAATCCCCTGAGCAAATTAGAAAGCCCGGTACCCCCTCCAATTGCCACAATTTTTGGGCCGCGATGCAAGCGGCGGTGGTTGAGGAGTCGATCGACCAATTCCTCATTCCCTTCCGGCATCAGCACTTGAGTAATAGAGTTCAAACTGCGAGTTTGCCCCCACAGAATTAACAAAATCCCGCCAGCAATCACGACCGGCCCCGACACGTAATTGGGAATAACTTCTGCAATCCACGTCAAAAAATTTTTCAACAATTGCAACAAGAAAAAAATTGGAGTCATCCCAGTCCAAATCGCTAAACCCAAGGTGGCAAGCACCACACCGCTAGCACTGATCAGCAGCCACCGTTTCACCAACAGTCCGGGGGCCAACCACTTAAACCACTGGTGAACTCGCCCGTTCCGCAAAGAAGGGGGGTAAGGATTTTTGGAATGGGCAATAACCTGCTTGGCTTTAGCCAAGACGCGAAGGGCTTTAGGAAATGAACTAATTGACATGGTTAATTAGTCTTAAGGGTATTGGAACAGCTCAATCTGACAAATTTACAATACAAGAGAGTTTTGATTCTGGCAGTCTATTTAAGTCATTAAATTATTAGTCATGAGTCCTCAGTCATTAGCTAGACTGATGACTGAGGACTGACAACTTATTGATAACATCTTATGGCTGAGCCGCTAATCGAACTCAAAGGGATAAGTAAGTCCTTCGGCCAGAACCAGATCCTCGATCGAGTCGATCTGAACATTTATCGGGGAGAGGCCCTGGCAATTATTGGCCCTTCCGGGACGGGGAAATCGACGATTTTGCGGATAATTGCGGGTTTGTTGGCCCCCGATGCCGGAGAGGTTTTTGTTCAGGGACAGCGCAGGGTGGGATGGGTAGACGACGTGGCAGATCCGATCGGGATTGGGATGGTGTTTCAGCAAGCGGCTTTGTTTGATTCGCTGACGGTGGAGGAGAATGTCGGTTTTTTACTGTACCAGCATTCTAAGCTGCCGCGCCCCCGGATTCGGCAATTGGTCGAGGAGAAGTTGGATATGGTGGGTTTACCGGGAATTGGCGAACGCTATCCAGCGCAGTTGTCTGGGGGAATGCGGAAGCGGGTAAGTTTTGCCCGCGCCATCATGGCGAATCCCGATAATGACAGGGACAATCCAGAGGTTTTGCTGTACGACGAACCGACGGCGGGCTTAGATCCGATCGCCAGTACGGTAATTGAAGATTTAATCCGCGACTTGCAGAAAGCTCAAGGAGTTTGCAGCACTTATGCGATCGTCACCCACCAAGACAGTACCATCCGCCGCACAGCCGATCGCATCATATTTCTCTATCAAGGCAAAGTGCAGTGGGAGGGAACCGTCAGCGACATTGCAACCACAGATAATTTATTAATTAAACAATTTTTTAGCGGCAGCGTTACCGGCCCTATTCAACTGATTGGATAGTCAACCGCCAACCGCCAACTAACAACTGCCAACTGCCAACTAACAACTGCCAACTAACAACTGCCAACTGCCAAAGGAGCCAATATGCGATCGCGAACGATGAGAGAAGGTTCTGTCGGATTCTTAATTTTAGTAGGAATCGGCTTATTTGGAGGCTTAGTCCTCTGGCTGCGGGGCGTGCAGCTAGGCAACCGCAGCTACAAATTCGCCGTAGAATTTGCCAGCGCCCAGGGAATGCAAATAGGCACGCCCGTCAGGTATCGCGGGGTTGCAGTCGGTAAAATTACCGCCCTCAAAGCCAGCTCCAACGGCGTAGACGTCACACTGGAAATTGCCCCCGGCACTTTAGTCATTCCCCGCGATGTGCTAATCGAAGCGAATAAATCGGGTTTAATTGGCGAATCGTCGATCGACATTACCCCCAACTCAATTTTGCCAGACTCATTACTTACCGCCAATCCCATTAGTGCCGACTGTCCCCCTGCAATAATCTGCAAAAATTCCCGCTTAAAAGGTCAAGCAGGAGTCAGTCTAGACGAGCTAATTCGCTCCACAGTCCGCCTAGCTAATTTATACACCGACCCCGCCCTATTCGACAGTATTAAATCAATTGCACGCGATACAGCCAACACAGCTCAAGGTGCAGCTAAACTAACTCAAGATTTATCGGCTCTCACTCAAACTGCCAAAGCAGAAATAAAAAGCTTGAATCAATCCGTCAGGGGAGACGTTGGCACTTTAAGTAAATCAGTAACCAACGAACTAGGAACTTTAAATCAATCGTTAAAAGGAGAAGCCAATAGTTTAACTAAATCCTTACAAATCGAAATAGGCAGTTTGAATCAATCCTTAAAAGGAGAAGCAAGCAGTTTAAATCAATCGGTCAAGGGAGAAATATCAGGAGTCGCCGCAGATGTTTCTAAAGTAGCAGCTACAGCCGACACTTCCACAAAAGCCGTATCTGCCGCTGCGATCGATTCTGCCAATTCAGTAACTAAAGCAGCCAATCAAATTACATTAACAGCCAACCAACTCAACGCTTTAGTAGTAACCAACCGTGCCAGTTTAGTCTCGACTTTAAACAACATCAATCAAAGTAGTCAAGAATTGCGGGTAGCTGTCAGCAGTTTGAGCCCGACAATTAACCGCATCAACCAAGGACAATTGCTGAACAATTTAGAAATTCTCTCAGCCAATGCCGCCCAAGCTTCTGTTAATTTGCGAAATTTGTCCAGCCAGATCGACAATCCCGCCACTTTGCTATTATTGCAGCAAACTCTAGATTCGGCACGAGCTACATTTCAAAACCTGCAGAAAATTACTTCCGACGTGGATGAATTGACAGGAAACCCGGAACTTCGCAACAACATTCGCCAATTGTTCAAAGGATTGGGAAACTTGTTGGGTTCGACAGAACAACTGCGACAGCAAGTTAAAGTCGCTCAAACATTAGCGCCACTTTCTGAGAAAAAAAATGCGATTACAACTGTGGAAAATCAATCAGTAGAACCGGGATTTCCTAGCTTGCACAAACAGCAAAAATTACCTGTTATACCTCCTAAAACTGCAAGGTCAGCAGAACCAGTTGCTCCAGAAAATACCCCTTAAAACATGGTATCATTGAATAACCGCAATTATTGCAAGATTTGCGAGTTCTTATGTTTCTTAAATCTGCATTCTCTGCGTTAAACAGGGGTAAGGTTCGCAATTCGCACCTTACAGTTAGTAAGGTGCCAAGTCCGCACCCAGGCATTAAAGTTATTGTCCAAATCCTATTAACAAAAAACTCTTTCACTCAAAACAAGGAAAACCAATGACGCAAACATTATCGAAACCGGCTGAAACCAAAACCCAGTATACTGTAACTTGGGAAAAATTGCCAGACGACTTTAAATTACCCGACGATCCTGTGGAAAATATCGACCAACCACTTTTAGCCGCCGCCCTGCGAGAAGCCTTGGATCTCGCAGGATTTATCCTAGCTTCAATGCTAATAGCTTCCAATTTTGGACTCTGTGCCAAAGTTAACGACAAAACAGTAGTAAAAGCACCCGATTGGGTGTACGTTCCCTCGGTATTGCCAGCAGAACCAGGAGAAGTTCGCCGCAGCTATACGCGCAATGCTGAGGGAGAAGTACCCGCAGTAGTGATGGAATTTTTATCGGATACTGACGGCAGTGAATATTCAAATAAACCGACATATCCTTACGGAAAATGGCGGTTTTATGAGCGAATTTTGCAAGTCCCGATTTATGTAATTTTTGAACCGAAATCGGGGGTATTGGAAGTGTACAGACTCTCGACATCGGGAGAATACGAACTGCAAGAACTGGATGCTAATCAGCGATTCTGGATAGAATCAATGGGTTTATTTCTGGGGGTTTGGGAAGGTGAAAAATCTCAGAGAACCGGTTATTGGTTGGGCTGGTGGGATGAGAATGGCAATTTGCTGCTGTGGGGTGTAGAACGGGTGGAACAGGAACGCCAGCGCGCCGAAGATGAACGCCAGAGGGCCGAAGATGAACGCCAGAGGGCCGATCGACTAATGGCATACTTGAGAAGCCAAGGCATCGATCCTGATGGCATTTGAAGGTGTGGGAGGTCGATCGATTTTCGATTTTCGAGTTTCGATTGAATAATTGGGAATCAAGGAGGCAGAGCGATCGATTTTAGAGTTGAGATTTTCGATTTTCGATTGGGAATTAAGGAGCGCCATGACTGCAACAACATTAGAAGAAAAATTAGATCGGCCGTTACTATTTCCAGGCTTAACCTGGGAACAATTCAAAACCTTAGAACCGATGCTGGATATTCCAGGGGTTCGGCTGTCATTTTTAGATGGGATACTGGAGATTCAGAAAATGCCTGGAAGAAAACACGAAACAGCCAAGGGACGTATCGGTGCGTTGGTAGAAACTTACATGATGGCGGCCGGAATCGATTTCACCCCTACGGAGTCTCTGACTTTAGAAAATGAATCGCGACTGGTGAAGTGTGAAGCAGACAAGTCTTACGAATTGGGTGCTGATAGAGAACGTCCAGATTTAGCGCTCGAAGTAGTCGTCACTAGCGGCGGAATTGATAAGCTAGAGGCTTACAAACGGCTGCAAATCCCTGAAGTCTGGTTTTGGGAAAACAGCCGACTGTCTCTGTATGCTCTCAGAGAGCAAGGATACGAAGAGATTGGCAGTTCCGAATTGCTCCCAGAACTGGATATTGGTTTACTCGTCAGGTGTGTTAATATGCCGAGTCATGTTGAGGCAATTAAGGAATTCAAAAGGGCGATCGATGGGGATTTGTAGTCAAAAATAGATCATACCAGAACCCCCAATTTTTGAATAAGTCGGGACTCTAAAGCACGAGATAGTTTTACGTTTAATTAAATTAACCTACTTAGTTGCATCAAAAAAGTTTATAATAAATCTACAACTCAAAGGAAGCACGACCATGACAACAGTCGTTCCCACCCTCAAAACTTCTGAAATCGTATACCCTAGCGCTGATGGAGAACCAGTGGCAGAAACTTACGACCATGTTTATGCAATCTTAACTACTTTAGAAGTCTTAAAACAATACTTTGCAGACCGTCGAGCTACTGTTTTAGCAAACCAATTTTTATACTACGCTCAAGGTTTCCCAAAAATCCGTGTAGCACCAGACGTGATGGTGATTTTTGATGTAGAACCTGGTGGCAGAGATAATTACAAAATCTGGGAAGAAGGGCAAGTGCCGAAAGTAATTTTTGAAATTACATCACCAGGTACAAAGTCGGAAGATCAAAATAATAAAAAAGAATTGTACGAGGGGATAGAAGTTCAGGAATATTGGTTGTTTGACCCTAGAGGTGAATGGATTAGGGAACAATTGCGCGGGTATCGATTGGGGGAAGATGGGTATGAATTAATCAGAGATCATCGCAGCGAAGTATTGCAACTGCGGTTAGAAATAGAAGGCAAACTGATTGGATTTTATCGGGAAGATAATGGGGAGAAATTATTGATTCCCGATGAATTGGCTTCAGCTTTGCAAGCGGAACGGCAACGTGCTGCTGAACTGGAATCTTTGCTGGCGCGTTATCGAGATCAGTTTGGAGAATTGCCGGAGGATAACGGCTAAAGATGCAGGGGTGCGATCGCCCTTCACCGATCGAGATCGTGCGCGTGTTATTGTTTCCTAAATGTCCTTGACAAATCTCAGATTTTGTGTATTGGAATGGAATTGGTCTCAAATTTTAAATGGCGAAGGGCGATCGTTTTGCGATCGAACTTGGGCAATCTAGATATAGGCGCTTTACGAGTGCCGGGAAAACAGCGAGGCCAAGAGTTAGCAATGGAAAGTATACAGAAAAAATCTAGCCCTCGTCCAGTTAATAAGGGCGATCGAACTAAACAGATTTTTGCGTTAGTATCGATGGTAGGTTTTGCTGGTTCTGCGATTTTTGGTATTGTGAGTCTGTTCAGCAGCGGTTTGAGCAGCCAGCACCAACAAAAACCGGTGGCTGCTGCTGTTTCTCAGGAATCTCTGCTGGTGGCGCAGGAACGGGGATATGAGACGGTTTTGCAGCGGGAACCTCAGAATCAGACTGCTCTGGAGGGGTTGGCTAATGTGCGGTTGGAGATGAATAATGGCAAAGGGGCGATCGAGCCTTTGGAAAAGTTGGTGAAGCTAAATCCTGACAGAGCTGATTATAAGGTATTGTTGGGACAGGTAAAAAAGTAGAGGGGAAAGAGAGGGGAGCGATCGCTAAGAATTAGTATAAACTGGTGGTTAGGAGTTGTGATGTTGCTGGATCTCCGCTTAGATACTTAGCTTGACCAAGAAACAACTGTTAAGTTCAAAGCAATTAAACAATATTTTTTATCTACAAAGTATCTTAAATTCTATGGCTGAAACACTTGGATCTCTCTGCGACAAGTTGACAATTATTAAACTGAAACAGTGGCATTCTGAAGACGAAATTAGGCTCAACAGCCTTTCTCTTCAAGAAAAGCAGCTTCAGAATGAGATTAACGAATTTGTGAATGCTGCTATATCCGGAAAAATTCCTATAGAAAAACTCACATTTGCCTCGAATAAAGTGTACAAAGAAGAATCTAATTTTGTACCAGATATAACAGGGAGTATCGGCGAAGTCTTCTCACAGCTTGCAGAAGTCAATTGCAAATTATGGCACGAACAGGAAAAAGTGTATGATTTTGAAAATGTTGCGTTCAAGGAAAAAAATATAGTTGTAAAGCAGCTTGCTGTTCTTAACTTGGAGCGAAATAAGTGTATTGATGAAATTGATAAAAATTTATTAGGGATTGTAAAAAAGATTAATTTTATTTAATTGGAATATCAACTTTTAGAGGAAATACAATGCATCTAATTCATCGTAAGACTTGCCGTGTATGCGGCTCTTCCGCTCTCACAAATGTCATCAATCTGGGCGAACAGCATCTGCAAGGTTCATTCATAAAGCCAGGGAAAGAGGAACCACCAATTAGAAAAATTGCCACCTCTCTTGTGCGTTGCGATCCAACTAGGGATGAAAAAGCTTGCGGTTTGCTACAAATGGAACATACCGTTCCGCCGGAAGTGTTGTATTCTGCGTACTGGTATCGTTCCGGCACGAATCATACCATGCGAAACCACTTGCGGGAAATTGCCGAAGAGGGGGCATCGCTTATTGGTAAAGACAAAGCATATGTATTAGATATTGGTTGCAATGATGGCACTTTGCTGAAGTGCTATCCAAAAGAATTTCTTAAGTTTGGAGTTGATCCGTCTGATGTAGCTCAAGAGATTACTGGAGACATTACTGCAATCCAAGATATTTTTCCTTCAGAAGAACTCATTAATGTGTTGCAAGGCGAAAAATTTGACATTATTACATCAATTGCGATGTTTTATGACCTTGAAGATCCTGTAAGTTTCTGCCAAGAAATTAAGAGAGTGCTAGCCAATGATGGAGTGTGGATTTTTGAAATGTCATATATGCCATCAATGCTGAAAATGAATTCCTATGATACTATTTGCCATGAGCATTTGGAGTATTACAGTTTAGCAGTATTGGAGTATGTTCTTAAAAAAGCTGAACTGAAGATAGTAGATGCTATACTAAATGATATCAACGGTGGCAGTATTCGTTGTTATGCGACGCATATTGATAACTTCGTTTACAAGAATAAAGAGGCTTCGCAACGCATTAAGCGGTTACGTCAAGAAGAGTTTGATATGGAGCTTGATACAGATAAGCCGTACAAAAATTTTCAAGACCGAATTAACGTACATAAAGAGCAATTAACTTCGATGTTAAAGATGCTTAAAAAAGAAGGCAAGAGCATTCATGTTTATGGAGCTTCCACTAAAGGCAATACTATTTTGCAATGGTGTGGAATTGATAATCGCCTTGTGGATGTTGCAGCCGAGAGAAACCCTGATAAATACGGTGCGTATACTCTTGGTACAGATATACCGATCGTTAGTGAAGCGGAGTCAAGGGCCAGGAAGCCTGATTATTACCTGGTGTTGCCTTGGCACTTCAAAGAAGAATTTATTGAGCGCGAACAAGAAGTTTTGAATAGTGGTGTTGGCATGATATTCCCTCTGCCCAATATTGAGATTATCAAATACTAGCTATAAATACCAAAGCGCTAAGGGTATTTATGACACATAACTTTATTAGTCACATTTTTACCAACGGTAATGTAATATGATTTAGAGAGTGATATCAATTTAGATTCAGATGTAAGGTTAATTAAATTCAGAGGCTTAAATATGTCGTTTTTCTTGTCCAGCCTAAAGCAAAGTGGTCATTTAGATAAAATTCACATGACAATATGTATTGTGGGTTCACGCAAAATAGTCAATGAGGATGACTATGCCAGTAAAGGCTGGCATCTGTTTGCACCTAACTTAACTATCTTAGGATTTGATGCTGATAAAGAGGCTTGTAATTTAGCTAACGCAGAGATTGAAGCTAGACAAGTTAATTGGGCTGAGTCTCACATTCCCTTAGCTCTTTGGAATAGTATAGGAAAACAAACACTTTATGTAACTAGATATCCCGGATGTAGTTCTTTGTATCAACCAAATGAGTCATATATGCAGCGGTTTAACGGGTATATAGATTTAATTCAATTAGATCGTACTATCGAAGTTGAAACAACAACTCTAGATACTTTTTGCCAATCAGAAAAAATTAAAGAAATTGACTTTATTCACCTTGATGTTCAGGGTGGAGAACTTTCTGTTTTAGAAGGAGCTTCTGAAATTTTAGACAAAAGCATTCTCGCAGTTTATAGTGAAGTTGAGTTTACTGATATATACGTCAATCAGCCTCTCTTCGGGGATCTAGATATTTATCTCAGAAACCAAGATTTTACATTGTTTGATTTAATTGTTAGTACGGGACGTGCAGTGCGTACAACTTCACCAATTGTTTCCCCAAATCGTCCTGGATCATTAGTATGGGCTGATGCCTTGTATCTCCGCGATTTGATACGCCCCAACTTAAATACACATTTACAGACACCTGAGCGAATTTTGAAGCTGGCTTGTATAGCTGATGTCATGGACTATACTGATTATGCCCTAGAACTTCTAGAGTATCTTACTCTGAATTATGGCAATGACTCAAATTATAACTTTGCTGATAATATTATTGAAAGTTTAGCTCAAGTTCCTGAACTGGTAAAGCAAGGGATAGAAAATCTGCCAATAGTAAATCGTCTTCGAGACTACGCAAGCAGTAATAATATATATTTAAGGGATGCTAAAACTAAAATCAAAGGGAATAAAAATCGGATATCTCGCGCTGCTAATTTAACTAATAAATCAGAGAGGGACGCGCCTACTAAACCATCTGTATGTAAATTTTTGAAATTTCGAGATGAAATTTACAAATGTACTGATTATCTACATAGAAATGGCTATGCTTCCCATAATCTTGTCTGTAAAGACTGGGATATCGCTCACATCATCTTTGATTTATCAGACGGTAATCTTTTAGACATGGGTAGTTCTGACTCTTATATTTTAAAGAATGCGGTTTTGAAAAATGTTCAAGGTGAAAAATATGGGATTGACCTTCAACCTCCTGATGTGCCTCTGGAAGAAGTCAAATACATGATTGGCGATCTCATGGATACCAAACTTCCCGATAGTTACTTCACGAATATAACTTGTCTTTCAGTCATAGAACATGAAGTAGATTTCCAAAAATTCGCCACAGAAGTTTCTCGACTTTTGAGCGAAAATGGCAAATTGTATGTAACTTTTGATTATTGGACACCGAAACTGAAGCCAGACTTCAAGCTTTACGATAAACTCTGGAATCCGTTGGATGAAAACGACACTAAAAATTTGATAGGAGAATGTAAAAATTGTGGTTTAAATTTAGTTGAGCCTGTAGATTGGTCTTTGGGAGATGCAGTAATCAAACCTGGTTACTTTTCTCCGGGAGCAAATATCAGCTATACCTTTGGAATGCTGGTTTTTCAGAAAAATTAGTCTCTATCAAACTACTGTTTTTTAATAAAAATGATGATGAAAAGTGCCACAAGTAATTACGGTAAACGAATCCTACTTGGCCAGCTTGGCTCCAATGGGGATTGTCTCTATACGACTATACTGGCTCGACAAATCAAGCAGGATTATCCCAATTGCCATCTGACTTGGGCGATTTCATCTATTTGTAAGGGGACAGTTGAAGAAAACCCATTTGTTGATGAAATTTGGGAAGTTCCTTTAGCTGGTTGGGCTGACATGGCAGCAGCTTGGTATGATTTTGAAAATCAGGCAAAAGCTCGTGCTGAGCGTGGTGATTTTGATGAAATATTTTTGACCCAAATTTATCCCAATAACTTTCAAAATTACGACGGTACTGTTCGACCATCTATTTTTAGAGCTTATCCAAAACCTATAACCGTTCCCATACAGAATATCTTACGATTGCGAAGCAATGAGGTTGAAAAAGTCCAAAGTTTTGCTGAAAAGCATAATTTGCAGCAATCGAGTCATGTAATTTTGTTTGAATGTGCATCGAAAAGCGGTCAGTCTTTTGTTACACCGAACTATGCTTTATATGTGGCTCAAGGGCTAATTTCTAGGCTGCCAGATTGCCAAGTTATTCTTTCATCTAATTTCCCAATTCCTCAAGGAAATCCCGGAATCATTGATGGTAGCACTCTTACTATGAGGGAAACTGCTGAATTGACTAAGTATTGTCACCTTTTTATCGGCTGTTCAAGTGGCATCACCCAAATAGCTCTTACAGACTGGGCTAAACCATTACCAATGATTCAGTTATTGTCAAAATCAACATCTGCCTATGGTTCCATTGCCCATGATTTTGACTATTGGGGAATGTCATCTGAACAAATTTTAGAGATGACAGATGTACCAGTGGAACACTTAATTGAATGTATTTACACTGCTTTCACAAAAAGTTTTTCGGAATCACGTCGAGATTTTCATCGACCAATTGTGATTGATTTTAATTACTATTTAGGCTATGTAAACACTTTTATTCTACAAAGAACAGAACAGTATTTCAAAGCGGTTCGCTCAATCTTATATACGGTGGAGCGATACGGCTGGCATCCCCAGTTAAAATTATTTGTACAAACTGAATTAATGCCGAAAATATGTCCTGGTCAAAAATTGCCAGTCACTGATGAAGACTATAGCAAATTGTTACAAGAGTGGATTGATAGTTTTAACAAAGACTACGCATGGGCAGATGAGGGAGTGCCTCAGCATCGTATAGTTGATGCTCTTAGTAACGATCTCGGATTAAGAGATATCAACCTAATTATATTTCCCGACTGGAGCCAGTCTGAAGAATTAATCGCCGAAGATTTAGGAAGTGTCATTAAAGCTATTATGGCTCACCCAGATAAAAGCGAGATGACTCTACTGATAGATACGAGCAACATTTCTGATGAAGATGCCAATCTAGTTTTATCTAGCGTGGCGATTAATCTACTGATGGAAGAGGATTTAGATGTTTCTGAGGGACCGGAAATTTCACTGATGGGGCGGTTAAGTGAAATTCAGTGGGAAACTCTGATGACTTGCCTTGATGGTAGAATTATATTAAATAATGAGAATAAAGACGCGATCGCGCAGGTAAAAGCGGAGAAAATAGTCTTAAATTTATTCAGTTTCAATTAAGCTTTTAATAACCCCAATTATTTTCCGTACGTTACCTAAAAAGTATTCATTTTCTTTTAGGGTGGGCGCTGCGATTTTACAATTCGCCAACGCAGAGATATCTAAAAGTCGCAATACCCACCCTAGTGGTAGATTTTACTACAATAAAGTTGAATTTTCGTATTTTTGTTTAAGTTACGATTAAAATTTCCAAATTCATACTCCTCAAACTTATCCCTCAAAAACCAATATGACTTACTGAAAAATATGCCTTTCTGGTACGGAAAAAGCACAACACATTGGAAATCTGTTTTATCTTTAATTTTATCCAAAGTCTGATGATTATAAAAGCTGGCTATTTTTTTAAAGAAATAATTCTGGGGACTCACATAACTATGAAAATACAAATTCTTTCTATTTGATATGTAATTAAGATACTTTTTGATTGACAAACTCCATTCATAGGAAAGGTGAGGGTTTGAAACAATTAAGATTGGATCGTTTACCTGAGTTTTGGCTTCTATTGTTCGCAGTAAAGCATTGGTAGATTTCCCTTCTAGCCCAAAAGTATGTGCCGCATCCCAAGCTAAACTCAAGTTAAAGCTCAACGTAATCATAATTAATAATAAAATTAACTTAGCTGCAAATTTATAAGTTTTATTCAGATAATTGTAGAGAGTTATTATTAAAAAAGCATAACCAAAAATTCCGGGTAATATGTATCGTTGAACAATTCCAGACTTGGCATAAAGCAATATTTGAGGTATTGCAACTAACAAAAGTAAAATAACCGGAAAATACAAAGCATTTAAAATCGGGGGGAGAGATTGAGCATAAGGGGGCTTAATAGTTAATCTAATTGATATCAAACTTATTAATATGAGCCACCAATAACCAGCCTGACTTAAACTTTGAGTAGCGTTGATAATACTGGAAATATTAAGTGCATCAACTCCCGCGTATCCAATATCAGGATTTAGCCCAATATAAAATTTTAAAATCCAAAGTTCTGTTAAAAAAAATATACCCAAAAATGATAGTGATAAAATATTTTTTTTGAGAGATTCAGGCCATGATAAAGTTCTCATCTGATGAGATATCCAAACTTTAATCGAGGCGATAGCTGGAATCATAAGAATAAAACTTTCTTTAGACAAAGACATTATCAATACAAAAAAAATGAATAATCCTTCATAGATTTTTTTGTATTTATTAGCTCTCTCACTCAGCGCTGCAAATACTAAAGCACCCGCTAGTAAAAATGTACCTATTGTTTCATTAGGCCCAAGTTGCCACCAGACTGCTGATTGCGGCCCTAGAGTTATTAAAAAAGAAAATAGTAAAGCTTCTATTATTGAAAAATTGATCAACCTTCCAAACATGAATAGGAAGAATGTAGTAAAAACTCCTAACATTCCGGTATAAAGTGACCACCAAGCGAAGTTAATTCCTAGTAATCTTGTTTGAAGGATTCTATGAATATAATAAAATGGTCGGAACCTTCCAGTTAGTAAATCATTGTGAATCCATTGACTGCTTACTTCAAAAATACCGAGCTTTTCAACTATAAAATTATAGTTAATATGAGCTATTTCATGGTCATCAGTAAAGTGATATCCAGAAAACAGCGAACCACTTGTGATCAATAGGAGAAACCAAAACATCAAGATGAACAAGAAAACAGTTAGATAATCATATTTTTTGAAAAAGCTAATATACTTAGATATTTTCACGCTAAACCATCTCGATAGACTAATTGTTATCACAATATTTATGCCACATCTGCTCGTAAGCATTCTCCATTTCACGAGTAAACTGTTTGGCATTCCAGAGGGGAGATGTTTGCCTTGATTGCCGCAGCCGCCACGCTATCTGTTGTCGCAAAGTCGAATCCTTACCCAAGCGAACTCCCCACTCCACATACTCTTCATCCGTCCAAGCAATTCCTTCAGTTACACCCACATTCATCATCATCGTATAGCTGTTACGAGCAGCAAACTGCTCGCCAACTCGCGTTACCAGAGGAATACCCATCCACAGAGTTTCTAAGGTGGTTGTAGCTCCGTTATACGGGTAGGTATCGAGAACTATGTCAGCGATGCCTAAGTTAGCTCGGTGAAAGGCTTCTGAGGGGTCTTGCGACAAAAATCGCAGGCGATCGCCCTCCACACCCTCTTCTTCCGCTAGCTGAGTAAAAAAGCGTTCAATTGCTTTTCTATCGGCCCCACCCTTGATTAAAAAGTAACTGTTCGGTACTTCTGCCAGAATCTTAATTTGTAATCGCGCTGTGTCAGGATGCCGCTTGTAGCCAACCTGAGAACTAAGATATATAACAGCGTCGCTCGGAATATTCAAATGGTCGCGGCGCAGAGTGGGTACCTCCACCTCAAAACCATCCACAGCTATATAGGTTTGAGGCAAGCGCCAAATTTTTTCGCTGTAATAATCCTCGGCTGACTCTGGCAGAACATAGGGATCGGCAATAAAATAATCAATAGCGGGCAGCCCAGAAGCATCCCAACCCAACCAAGTAACTTGAATAGGTGCCGGTTTGAGCGCCATCACTTCACCAGTCAAATCCAGAGTAATGCTGTCTAGATCTATCAGAATATCAATCTCATCCTGATAAATTTGCTCAGCCATTTCCCCCGGAAAAAAACTACCTTTATGAGCTTGATCGGATTGCTCAACATAAAATTCTTCTAACCAATCGTATATCGGCTTTTTTCTATAAGCCATGAAATAGGTATAAAGTTGAAAGCGATCGCGGTCGTGATACTGAAACAGCCATCGCACCAGCCAGCCCACAGAATGTCTTCCCAGGCAATGGGATAGGTAGCCAATCTTCAAAGGCTTGGCAGTAGCACCAAGATTGCGACGAGCTAAGTTTCCCTGGCGAAATCGCTCTACATCCTCCCTGGCATAGATTTCAATGTTGGTTTGGCACAGTTTAGCCACTTGGTTTTGAAGTTGTCTGTTATTTTTCGCCCGATCTTGAAAGTATGGGAAAAAGAAAGTTGTAGTCAACAAACTTTGAACTCTCGTTTGAATCAGCGATGTCGCCTGTTGATCTATCAGAGACTGCAATTGTGACTGGTGACTTTTCATGACCGAACAGACTTCTTCCCAATATCCAACTGCACCCATCAACCCTCGAAGAATCTTGTAATTTGCATAAACTTGATCTGGTAATTCTTCTGATAAGGAATAGCACAATTTAGCCAGTTCTATACCTTTTTCGTATTGCCTAGCATTTTGGTAACAAGCCGCCAAATGATGTAAAAGAGTCAACCTTTGCCAAATATCTAAATTTTCAAAATCTAAACGGCGGCCTATCTCACCAAAACTAGCTGCTAGTGTCGCCGACGACGACGAAATTTTTATACAGGCTACAATCATAAGTTGGACAAAAGCTTGAGGCTCGCGGACATGGGGGAGACAGGCTTCCGCTAATTCCAGAGCTGACGGGTGAAAAGGATCGCAATCTAAAACACTTTTCAACACTTGCATTAATAGCTCAAACTCTACTTCTATCGGTGGTTCCGATTGGAGGAGTTCTATTACACTCAGAGAATTTAGTTCATCTCCTGTGTAGTTATCAAGGAGGATGGACAGCCCTATCAAATGCAACAGGTTATTAATATCGGTGGGATTAATCTCCCTTATATGTTGGCGGATTGTCCAAGCTAGCAAATAGTCTACCTGATTCCCCCTGCGAACAGCTTCCGCTTGCAGCACCTCAATCAGTTCGGCTGTCCACTGCTCAACTTGTTCCGGCTCTCCCTCTGCCATGCCAAGCAACCAAGTTGTCTGAGCTTCTGCCTCTTGCCCTTGCAACAGCAACATCAACCCTAAATACCAGTAACAAGACTTAGTATCAGCTTCGTCTTCTATCGCCTGCTCGTATAAGTTTGCAGCTTGACTATAATCACCTCTGAGCAGGTATTGATGGGCTTGTTGCTGCCAAAGGGCAGGCTCAGGAGACAGCGAACTAGCAATCATAAATGCAAGATTCTCAAAAATTACTGGTTGACAACTTATGCAACCCCGAATGTTATTGCGAGGGGAACGTAGCTAAAGGAGAGCTATCGCCAAACAAAGCTTAAAATTACTGTATGACAGCTATCGCTTCGCTGGCAATAACAAATTACGCAAGTCCTATTATCCTCTAAGAAGAGTGGGTAGCGTACACAGACACTACCCACTCTCCCAAAAATTTTAGGCTATGCCAGCAAAAAACATTCTCAAGCTAATGCCTTTCCTACTTCGAAACTTCAATGCTGTTACCAGTGCAGACTGGATTATTGCTAACAGCTTCCCCAGCGAGTGCAGTTGTTTGGGTTCCTTTACTCTCGCACAATACTGCCAACGTAGTTGCTTCACTTGTACTAGCAACTATACCCAGAACCACCGATCCTGTATAGGCTTTGAGTGCACCAACCCTGGGTATTCCCTGATTGGCAACATTACTGGTGGCATTCCCTGAGACTGCGTAGTCGTAATTAGTAGTTTGAGTTTTGATACCAATTCCTAGTTTATCAATGGTGTCTGTTACGAAGCCACCAGATTCCGCATATTTTGCTTGCTGAGCTCTGTTCATTGAACCTGTATACTGCTTGGCTTCTGACTGCTTAGCTTTGTTGGCTTGGTTGAGGAAGGAAGGCAAAGCAATAGCAGATAGAATACCGATGATGATGATCACGACCAGCAGTTCAATCAAGGTAAAACCTTTATCTTGTCTCTTTTTGTTGAGGTGTTGCAGGAATCTGGCTTTAAATTCGGTTTTCATGGTTTGTTTCTCCTAGAGGCGTGGGATGCTTGATTTCTAACTCGTAAACTTAACTTACCCAGTTTCCCTAGCTTACATATCACCCCCGGCAATTTTTTTTAATTTTTCAAGCCGATCGCTCCAAAAGCGCATACAGAAAAGCTTCTAGCATACTTAAGAGTTCCTTCACTTCCTCAAACGCTGTCTCTGGGTTTACCTGCTCTAGAGTGGCGGGGTGCAGCGGTCTGAGCTTTAGCCAGAGTTCGACTAGGGACATTATCGGCTGCGATCCCTCCCACAAAGGCAGCAGGCAGGCCGCCAGCATACTTTCGACTGCGATCGGCACTTGGGTGGGCAAAGGGATATAATTGCTAATGATAAAGGGTTTCTGGTTGGCGATGCAGTTGAGCAGGTCTTCTCTCACCTGGGGAGTCTTTAGCTGAGGATGCAGGTGAACCCGTGCTGCCTGCCAGTCAGGCTCAGTCCATTCAGAAACGGGTACAAAGGACTGAGGTTTCTCGGTGGGATGACCGCACCAAAAGTCAATAAGACGATGGACGGGATGTAACAGTTCAAACATATGCAGCCGATCTTCTATAGAAATTTCTGGCAAGCTCATTGCTAAAAAGGCGGGCAAATTTTCTGAATCTTGGAACAGATCAGTCACATCCCAGTGCCGCCAACCCACCATGCTGACAAATTCCAAATCAGCCGCTCTTAACGCGGCAAACACTTCTGGGATAGTATACCCTTTGTCCCCCTGGAGTAAATAGTTCATAAAAATCCATTCATCACTATTATTAGAATTCCAATTTCTTGCTTTTAGAAGAACTTCATTCTTCAAAGCATTCATAGTTTCTCGAACTATTTCAATCTCTAAATCCTGGGGATTTTCATCCATCAAACCCATTAGTTGCCACAACTTTTGAGATCTAAAAAAGCTCGCTCGCTGGAAGTAACTATGTAAATTTGTCCGAATAATTCCCTCTGGCTTTAAAACAGACTTCATTGCTTGCAATCCTACAACCGGATCTGGCAAAAGATAAAGAACTTCATCATTATTAATTAAATCAAATTCTAAACCTAATCTCGGTAAATTCTCTATTGATAGTGCATGAAATTCTACATTCCTAAAGCCGTGATATTCCAAACGCTCGCGGGCTAATTTCACTGATTCTTCTGATAAATCAATTCCCACAATTTTAGCGCCTGGATTTGCTTCTGCCAAAATCAAAGATTTATATCCACTACCGCATCCAGCATCCAAAATAATTTTTCCTTCAGTTTCTATTATTTTTTGATTTATTAAATAATAAGGCGTTACCAAGTTATGAATATAGAGCGACACACAGTCATTTTTGGGAGTTTCTTCTAGGGCTGTTCTCGGATAGCACACTGTGTCGAATTGCTGGCGAATTTTTTCTGAGACATCCAATTGTTGATTGTTCATTGGGGAATTACTTTGAACCTTCGTTGAAGATGGTAGAGATTTTTTTTGGAGTTCGGTAGCGAGTTCGGCAAGCTCCTCTGACAGAGGATACATATGCTGGTACTGAAGGATTTGTTTGCCTATCAATGCCAGACGCTCCTCGAAATTTGGAGTAACGGATGGGTCAAGTAGCGGAGTTTTATAAGGCTCAACATCACACCTTTGAAATTCACAAGCCAAGCTGATGCGCGGATGAGGCGCTCTTTCGCTGCTGCGGCCTCCCCAGTGCAATACTGCATGATTCCAGCACAAAACAGAACCTGCATTTGCGGGCAATGCACGAATATCTTGAAAGTTGATGCTTTCCCTTTTTTGACCTTTTTGGACGTTACCATAATTGGCATCCAAAGGAGCTGGCACGATGTACATACATCCATTGAGTGGGATGGCATCGCTGAGGGGAATCCAGATGGTTACACACTTGGGCATTCCGTCTGGTAAAAGAGTGCTCTCGGTGTTGTCACGGTGCGGCTGCCATCCTTTTTCGGCATTAGTCGTGTCGATGTACCAACTCCAAAAAGCGGGCAATTGTTGATACTCATCACCAAGGATAACTGATAATATCTGAGACAATCGACAAAATGTCTGCCAAAACTCATCATAAATGAACGCGAATGCTACAGGCCAGCCTGACTGTCGCAGTTTTTCAATGCCAGCGGCCATGCGCGAAATCTCTGCCTCCGACAAAAATGAATCGATTTGAAAGTAGCCCTCATTCTTGAGATTGAACAACAGTTTTTCCATATGTTCTTGCTCAAGTGAAAGAACACTTCCAGATAGTGAAGTAAAATCTTCACCTACACTTAGCTGGGGATTTAGGCTTTTCCAATAGTCGGGATTTTGAGCTTGCTTTAAAAATTTTTTGACGCTAATCATCGGTTTTGGCTGTGAGTCCCTGAGTTGACGACTTATAATTTATCAATTTTTCCGGCAGGATGCTGGGCTAGCTTGAATGATCGCCAGCAACAAGGTCTGCTCTTGCGGAGTTAGCTTAATCTAGAAAATCTCACTTATGGGAATCTAGCTTTAAACCGAAGCTTACCCAAAATTATCATAAATCTTATCAGCACTCGTCCACGATCGATCGCCCTTTTCCCCAAACCCCACGCGGCACAAGGGCAGGGACTTGGCATAATAGTGAGGGTCAATATTTCCAGCCCCCACGCAAAAACAGATTATACAACCAAAGACCACCTCCATGAACACCAACATCAGCCCCATCCTCAAAGTATTCTCCCTCTCCGTCGCCCTTTCCCTGGTCATCAAGTACGCAGGGCCTAGCCTATCCATACCCTCTACCGACCTCAACGCCCTAATCGCCGTCTTTACCCCCAGTCTGATCTTAGCTGCTATCCTCGGCTGGCGATCGCGCCAACAGCCAAGATAGGGGATGGAGGGCGATCGCGCCCAAAGACGAGTTAAATTAAACCAGGGGCGATCGAACATTCACACCAAAACCCCTCCATCCCCAGCAATATAGATGAGACAGACAATCACATGGATCTAACCACATTAAATCTCAAACCCTTAAATTTGCTGATTTTTCCTGATTGGAACCAACCAGAAGAATCACTTTATTTAGAGTTAGAACTAATTATTAGGAGCCTGGTAAGTCATCCCGATCGGGATTTCCTAACTCTTTTAATAGATAGCAGCGACACTTCAGAAATATCCGAGTTAGATGCCAGTCTAATTGTATCAGCAATTGTCCTGAATCTTTTTATGGAAGAAGATTTAGATACTAGCTGCGAACCCGAAATTATTTTATTGGAAAACCTCAATCGAAGCCAGTGGCTTGATATTTTACCACATATTCAATATCGCATTAAGTTGAATGCGGAAAATCACCAAGCCATAGCCGACTCTGAAACCGCACAAATCCCAGTATTGGAACAGGAACAACTTAGCGGTATCACCCTTGACTCGCAAGCATTAGCATTGAAAGAATTTGGCAACCAACTCTACCGTCAAGGAAGATCCGAAGCAGCCATTAAGCACTATCAAAGGTTTTTAGAATCCCAGACAGGAGATATAGAACTGTATGGTAACTTAAGCGAGTCTTTGAGAAACCTCAACAGAATTGAGGAAGCGATCGCGATTATTGAAGAAGGCATCCGCCATTACCCAACAGCAGGACAACTGCACTTTCAAATAATCAAAATTTTCCAGCAAAACGGACGGACTCAAGAAGCTATATCAAGTGCAGAAAAAGCAACTAAAATACTGCCCCATGAATATGTCTTTCAACTATTCAAACACTTAACATTGCCGATTGTTTATAACACATCAGATGAAATCCTATTTTACCGGGAAAGATTTGTCCAAGGATTAGAAAATTTAATTCAGCAAACCTCCCTAAAAACTCCCGAAGACAAAATTAATGCTTTGCGGGGTTTTAGTAGTTTCACTAATTTTTACCTAGCATATCAGGCTTACAATGTTGTGGAATCGCAATCAAAGTATGCTAATTTAGTCCATCAAGTTATGGTCGCCAACTATTCGCAGTGGGTGCAACCGCAATCAATGCCTCCACTGCTGGAAAATGGCAAAATTAGAGTCGGTTATATTTCTAGTTATTTGCATTCTTACAGTGGCACTTTATGGTTGACTGGCTGGTTGCGTTATTCCAACCACCAACAATTTGAAACTTACTGTTACTATACGGGCAACGATCCAGATCCAATTACAGAACAATTTCGCCAATACAGCGATAGATTTCACCACATTCCTCACAACCTAGAAGCCGTATGTCAACAAATTATTGATGACAAATTGCATATCCTGGTCTTCCCAGAAATTGGCATGGATGCACCAACTATCCAAATAGCAGCTTTGCGCCTTGCCCCCGTGCAATGTTCGGCGTGGGGACATCCTGTCACCTCTGGTTTACCGACGATTGATTATTTTATTTCTAGCGAATTGATGGAACCCGAAGATGGGCAATTGCACTACTCAGAAACTTTAATTAAGTTGCCTAATATTGGCGTTGCCTACCCAAAACCGATTGTTGGTCAATTAACCCAAACTCGCTCAGATTTTGACCTCCGAGAAGATGCAGTAATTTATTTATGCTGCCAAGCCCCTTTCAAATACTTACCGCAATATGATTTCATATTAGCAGAAATTGCGAGTCGCGTTCCGCAATCTCAGTTTATTTTTCCGCGTGGCGAACTCCTGCGGCAACGGCTAAAATGTGCTTTTGCTGCTGTCAATCTTGACAGTGAAGATTACTGTCTGTTCCGAACTATTTCAACTCGACAAGATTACATAGCAATTAATTTTATCTCTGATGCTTTTTTAGATACTTTTACTTGGTCGGGTGGGAATACGTGCTTGGAGGCGATCGCCTGCAATTTACCCATAGTAACTTGCGCGGGAGAATTTATGCGGGGGCTTCACACTTATAGCTTTCTAAAAATGCTGGGAGTGACAGACACAA
This sequence comes from Microcoleus sp. S1D4, assembly GCF_036700765.1. Lineage (NCBI taxonomy): Bacteria > Bacillati > Cyanobacteriota > Cyanophyceae > Oscillatoriales > Microcoleaceae > Microcoleus > Microcoleus sp. S1D4. The sequence continues at coordinate 157,162 of NZ_JAUBPP010000004.1, read as the reverse complement.
TCGCTAACAATGAAGCAGAATATATTGAAATTGCTGTCAAGTTGGGTAGAGATTCCAAGTGGCGGCTAGACATTGCACAACGCATGAGTCAGCGACAAGGTAATCTGTTTGACGATCGAGTTTGCGTGACTGGGTTAGAGTCTTTTTATCAAAGAGTTGTTCTAGAAAGACTTGAAGGTTATAGTAATTCTATAGTTTAAGGCAAACAAAACCAAACTAAAGGCACTCACCATGATTCAAAGCATAACAGAATTAGTAACATTCAATGAATTCATTGACTGGTATCCTGAAAATTCAGAACACCGCTACGAATTGCACAATGGAGAAATTATTGAGACGCCAAAAGCAACAGGCAAACATTCTAAAGTTGCCGGTTTTACCGCACTGAAAGTCGGAATAGAGATTGAGCGTCTCAATTTGCCCTACTTCATCCCTAAAGAATGCGTCATCAAACCGATGTCCGAGGAATCGGGGTATGAGCCAGATATCATTGTACTCAACGAACAAACGATTGGAAACGAGCCGCGATGGGAAAAATTATCAATGATCACAATGGGTTAATCAGTTCCCCTAATCGTAGAAGTAACCAGCACTAACTGGGCGGATGATTACTCCCTAAAATTAGAGGCTTACGAGTCAATGGGCATCCAAGAATACTGGATTGTAGACTATTTAGAATTGGGCGGCAGACGGTTCATCGGCAACCCCAAACAACCTACTTTTTCAATTTACCAACTAATTGATAGCGAATATCAAGTCAAACAATTCAGAGAGGCTGAGATTATTGAGTCCCCAACTTTCCCAGAATTGAATCTGACAGCGCAGCAGGTGTTCGCCAAAGGTAATTGAGGAAATTGCTTTCTTTGCTGTCCGAATAGAGTATCTTAGTGAAGGTAGGAGTCAACTTAAGCTGTGAATGTAGTGCCAGACGAGTGTCTGACGATTATGCCTAGATCCCCCAGCCCCCGGATAGTCGGGGGAAACAAGAAATTGCTCAACGTCCCCCTTCTTAAGGGAGATTTAGGGGGGTCGAGATGCGGCTGTAAACGAGAGATAGGAAGAGTTATAGTCTTATAATTCCCAATACTCTACTCCTCAATCTCAAATCTCAAATCTAAAAGCTAAAATCGAATGAAGCTAGGACAATGGATGGGCTTATTAGCCCTCATCGCATCTTGTTACATCCTCTGGCAAATCAGACAAGCCCTGCTGCTGCTTTTTGCCGCTATCGTCTTAGCCACAGCCTTAAACAGACTAGCACGCTACTTGCAAAAATTCCGACTCAAAAGGTCGATCGCCGTACTTTTATCAATTAGCTTTTTAGTCCTGGTTTTGGTAAGCTTGTTCCTGATAATTGTACCGCCCTTTGCCCTACAATTCCAACAACTGACCCAAAAAGCACCTGAAGGAATCGCCAAACTCAATGATTGGGTAGATCAAATCGAAGCTCGCTTCTCGGGACAATTCGATCAAAGGCTGCCGAATCTTGATGTTAACGATATTATGCGACAACTGCAACCCTTGTTCAACCAACTCGTTGGCGGTGCAGGAGCTTTTGTTGGCAACACATTAGGGGTTATCCTCAGCTTTTTGCTAGTCTTAGTTTTGACCTTGATGACCTTAGCAGATCCCCTCTCTTACCGCAAAGCATTTATACAACTATTTCCCTCTTTTTACCGCCGACGAATCGATGGTATTTTAGATGAATGCGAAATAGCTCTCGGTCGATGGGTCATCGGCGCTCTGATTAGCATGAGCGTGATTGCTTTGTTGAGCTTAATTGGTTTGTCAATTTTGCAAGTTCCCCTACCGTTAGCTCACGCTGTAGTAGCAGGATTTCTTAACTTAATTCCAAATATAGGCCCCACAATCAGCGTCATCCCGCCCATGACGATCGCACTTTTAGACTCTCCCTTACAATCTGGTTTAGTTTTAATTCTTTACTTTCTAATTCAACAGTTTGAAAGCAACCTCCTCACTCCCTACGTCATGGCACAGCAAGTATCATTGCTGCCAGCAGTAACATTAATTTCTCAAGTATTTTTTGCCACCTTTTTTGGATTTTTAGGACTATTACTTGCCCTCCCCCTCACCGTTGTAGCTCAAGTTTGGATTAGGGAAGTATTAATTAAAGACATCCTCAACCAATGGAACGCGAATCCTCAAACCTTAGCAGCAATCGATTCGGCTATTCACGAAGAATATGAGTCTCTAGGAGTAAAACATCACAGACAAGAAAGCCTTCCAGAACAAAAAACAGACATCGCAGACCAAGCAGAAAATGACGATACTGTCAATCAATAATTCAGGTTGGTAGTGAGGACTTCAATCATTCTTGATTTTCAGAGTGAGAACTGAATTTCTGACTACAAACTTAGCAACTCGATCGCCATCAATAATTCAGGTTTGATTGTTCGGACTTCAGTTTTTCTTGACTGGGAGCATCTGGGTTTTGCATTTAATAGTGCTGTCCCCGCGAGTTCGCGGTGCAAGACTCGCACAATAAAAAATGCTTTTAAAAAGGCCCGAGATGCTCCCTTCTTGATTCGAGATTGAGGACTTAAGTCATGACTACAAATTTAGGAACTCGATCGCCATCAATAAAACAATACGGTTTACTTAAGTGAACGGTATCGATCAATAAAACTAAAAACTAAAAACTAAAAACTAAAATTATGAGATCGATCGACGAAATCAACGATAAAATCAGCCAAGGCAAAGCGACAGTCTGGACAATCGAAGAACTCAAAAACCGAGTCGAAGAAACCAGCATTAGCCAAGCCGCCAAAGAAGTCGATGTGATTACCGCAGGCACCTTCGAGCCGATGGAATCCTCCGGTGCCATCATCAACCTCGGCCATACCGATCCCCCGATCAAAATCCGCCAGTGCTGGCTCGACGGCGTTTTAGCCTACTCCGGCTTTGGGGCAGTAGACCTGTACTTGGGAGCTACCCAAGTAGCCGAAGACGGCGAAGAATCCCGCGAACGGGGAGGCGGACACGTCATCGAAGACTTAATCGCCGGGAAACCCGTGCAGTTGCGAGCTTTGGGGCAAGTCACAGATTGCTACCCCCGCGCCTCCTTTGAAACCACGATTACCCGCGATACCATCAACCAGTTTTATTTATTCAATCCCCGGAACGCCTATCAAAACTTTATTGTGGGAGTTAACGGGGGCGATCGCCCGCTGTTCACCTACCTCGGCCCCCTGCAACCAAACCTCGGCAACGCCGTCTACTCGAACCTTGGAGCCATGTCTCCCCTGCTCAACGACCCCGACCTCGAAACCATCGGCATCGGCACCCGCATCTTCCTAGGAGGCGCCACCGGCTACATCACCTGGGAAGGAACCCAGCACTTCCCGCTGCAAAAACGCCAGCCCAACCGCACCCCAATCGGCCCGGCCGCCACCCTTGCACTAATCGGCGACGCCAAACAGATGAACTCCAAATGGGTGCGCGGCTGCTACTTCAAAAACTACGGCCCATCTCTGATGCTGGGAGTCGGCATCCCGTTTCCAGTCTTAAACGAAACAGTCGTCGCCCACTGTGCAGTATCCGACAAAAAAATAGTAGCGCCGGTGGTAGATTTCTCTATCCCCCGGCGCGTTCGTCCCACATTCGGTTTAGTCAGCTACGCTCAATTAAAGACTGGCCGCATCCTGATAGAGGGCAAACCTGTGCGGGCGGCCCCCTTGGCGAGTATGTTTCTCTCGCGGCAAGTAGCATTGGAATTGAAGCAGCAAATTGAAGCAGGTCAATTTACCCTCACGGCCCCAGTTGCTCCCCTACCCACCGACAGAGTATTTCTCCCGCAAGATTTGTGGGGAGCCCAAGTCCGGCTGGAATAAAAGATTTTAGATTGGCGATTTGGCGATTTTAGATTAACCAGACGCACTAACCGAAAATCTCAAATCTCAAATCTTGCCCTATTCCTCGGGCTTAGACTTCTTAACCGGCTTAGGAAGAGGTTCCTTGGGAACAGCAGGTGCTGCTGCTGCGGACTTGATGGTAGGACGCCCTACAGGAGCACCGTCACCGCTGGGCCTAGGAGTAAACGGACGCTTGTTTCCCCCTCCTTTGTAGCCACCGGGCGGCTTGCTGCCGGGGGGGAATTTCCGCTTCTTAATCGGCACGGCGCCAATATTGTTAGCCTGCTCGATCGTCAGACTCTCACCTTTCAATTTGACGTGGAAATCCCAAAAAAATCCGATCGCCTTTGTTCCTACATCCCCCTTGAGTTTCAGCTTAAAAAACTTCATCTTGTCGTCATTCTTGCGGGGAGCTTGCTTGATTTTGACGATGACATACTTTTCTTCCTCTTGCGATTGTTGATAAATCACCTCGCCTCGAATCGAAAAATAGCCATCTTCAACATCAGGTTCCGAGGGCGACACAGATGCCGTCGATGCTTCGCTGCTAGCCTCAATCTCGCCTGCTTCCAGATGTTCCTCATCCGAAGACACTTCGGGAGATTTCTTGAGCGTTTCCGGCTCCCAAACTCCCATAATCTGGGCGTGCAAGTTGCCGTCTTCTTGCCTGGTGCGGGGATAGACCACCCACAGGTGTTCTTGTTCCAGATCCAGGTGATTTTTGACTAAACTCATGACTCTACCCAGCAAAACTGCATCGATGGCAGTTCCGTCGGCAGCAATCAGCATACCTCTGGTGAATTGCTCTTCAGATTGGGTGTAGCGGCCCCGCACCAAACCAACAGCTCGGTACTGTCTGGGTTCGCTGGGGGGTGGAATGGGATGTTGGCGCATGACCGAGGGTAGGTCATCGTCGGCCTGACTTTCGTTAGCTGCTGGCTCGCCTGTTGCGGGCACGGAGACTGCGATTGATGGAGTATTGCTGGCAGATTCCGACGGCGCTGCTGGCGCGGAGGGTTCAGGAGCATTGCTCGGCGGGTCTTTTGGCTTTGTTTTGTCCTTGTCGGGGGCAGAACTGTAGCGGGGTCGTTGCAGCGTATCCTTTGACGCTGGTGCGTCTGTTATCGCTGGTGCGTCTGTTGACGCTGGTGCGTCTGTTGTCGCTGGCGATCGATCTGGGTCAACAGGTGCAGCGGGCGATGGCGGAGGAGACACGGGACTTTCGTCTGGTGTCTCGGCCACGGAGGCTGTAGCTGCAGGCTGATTCACGGCGGGCTCGCTTGGCTGAGCCTTGCGAGCAGAAGTAGATTTGGACGATTTGGAAGACGGGTTGGGAGAGGGGTTCATAAAAAACTCCTTGCAGCGGAGACACATCCCTTAAGGGAAATTAGGAATAAACTGAAGAAACTGATTTCACAACTACTAGCACCAAACTTAGGGCTTGCGCCGGAAAGTTTGGTTTTGATTCATCAACGCCAGTTTTAAACTTCGCTACGAGCGATCGATCGCTCCGGGATGGGCGGGCTGCTCTAATCCTTGTGGGCAAAGAGTTTGAGAGTTGCTAACTCCAGGAGCGGGTCGATCGGGCGAAAACTGGCACTGGTGGCTAATAGCATTTAGGATATTCAGATACTTCGAGCCCGGACAATCTAGGATATATCCCGATCGAGCGCGTGCTGAATACCTGAGCATCAAACCAGGCAATATTTCGCAATGCTTTGAGGAAAAGCCTCAAGGCGCCGTTCCAATCTCTTTGGAGCAGCTTGCTTATTTTACTTACTCCAATTACCTAGCGGGTCGATCCGCCATCTTTTCGGTAATTTTTAGCTCGACCAAACTAAATTGGACGAAAGTCGCAGTTTTTGGGGCTGCGGGTCTTTGTGTCCCAAATTGTTTGACGAGCGTGGAGTTGCGGGTCTGTTACCATATTAGCTGCAAGCAAAAGACTGGTTTGTGAATTGGCACTTTGAAGTTAAGAACTTTTATGGTTACACGGATTCGGTTAAATCGCAGACGCCCCTAGGCGATGGGTTAATTCTTAGAAAATAGTAGATTTTAAGTTGGGATAGTTGAATTATGGAAAAAGCAAACAAGCGTCGCGGGTTGATTAGTGTGGTGGTGGTGCTTTCGCTCATCGCTTTTTTGGGATTTTCTCTGGTTCCAATTTTGGACAGTATTCTCAAGAGCAGTCAAACAACCGCTACATCGACTCCAACGCCTACTCAGACTGCGCCTTCTGGCGAGAAGCAAGCGCAGTTGCTGCAAGATCAGGTGAGGGGATACGAATTGGTTTTGCAGCGCGAACCTGACAATGTAACGGCGCTGCGGGGGTTGTTGCAGGTACGGCTGGAGTTGATCGGACAAGGAGTGGGGGATATTAAGGATGCGATCCCACCTTTGGAAAAGTTGGCTAAACTGAATCCCGAGACTACCGAATACGGGATTTTGCTGGCTCAGGCCAAGGAACGCACGGGCGATCGCGAAGGGGCGGCTCAGGCTTACAGGTCAATTTTAGCGTCTAAACCCGGGGAAATTAAGGCTTTGCAGGGGTTGGTTAATTTGCTGCTGGTGCAGCAAAGGCCGGAGGCTGCGATCGGACTGCTGCAAGATACGCTCAAGGCCGCTCCGGCGCAAAATCAGGCAAAACCCGGAAGTATTGATGTAACTTCGGTGCAGTTGATTTTGGGACAGGTTTATGCTGTGCAGAAGCGCTACGATGAGGCGATCGCGATTTATGACGAATCGGCTAAGGCGAATCCGAAAGATTTTCGCCCGACTTTAGCCAAGGCGATCGTGTTTAAGGAACAAGGCAAAACTGACGAGGCAAAAACGCTGTTTGACAAAGCTAGTGAGTTAGCTCCTCCTAACTACAAAGACCAAATTAATCAGTTAGCTAGCGGCACTCCTTCGCCTTCTCCGGCGGCAGATGCGAGTCCCGAAGCGGCATCTCCAGAACCAGCGGCTTCCCCAAGTCCTGAAGGTGCGCTACCTCAGCCTTAAGGAGAGTTTTGCATGAAAGAATTTTGAGTTTTAAGTGAAAAAATCAATACTTAAAACTCAAAATGTATTGTTTTATTCCAGTCTTAAATTAGATGGTATTCGGTCAAACAATGGTTGTAAAGTTTGTAAAAAAAACTAAAGTCCTCAGATTTTTGTAAGGACTTCATTCTTTACTACAAACCTATTTAATTGCCATCGTGACCGCAGACATGATATTATGAATTAAGCAAGACTTCGGAGGGAATTATGACCCAAAGCGTTGACCGCGTTGTTCTACCTCCTGCTTTTCCAGACCACACTCAATTACCAGAGTCGGATGGTACTTTTGTGAAAAATTTTCAGGAGCATCCGCAGAGTTTAATTTTAACTGATTCGATCGGGCAAATTTTGCAGGAGCGGCATCCTGACGGACAATATGCGATCGGTCAAGACTGCGGCATTTACTGGCGAGAAACCGAGCCGCCCGAAAAAGGTGCAGAAGCTCCTGATTGGTTTTATGTTCCGAATGTACCTCCTAATATTGACGGTCAAATTCGTCGTTCCTACGTGCTGTGGCGGGAACACATAGCACCGTTAATTGCGTTGGAATTTGCGAGCGGGAACGGGGATGAAGAGCGCAACCGTACTCCTTTATCGCGTACTGATGAAGGGGTGTTAACGAAACCGGGAAAGTTTTGGGTTTACGAACAGGTGATGCGAATTCCCTATTATGGCATCTACGAAATTAACAGCGGGCAATTAGAAGTTTATCGGTTAATTGACGGGTATTATCAACTGTTAGAACTTAACGATCGCGGTCATTTTCCTATTGCACCTTTAGGTGTAGAATTGGGACTTTGGCAAGGCAATTATCAAAATCAAACTATGCTGTGGCTGCGCTGGTGGGACGAGGAAGGTAATTTGCTGTTGATTGGCGATGAAAGAGCCGAATTGGAGAGATTGCGAGGGGAGCAACAGCGGGAAAGGGCCGAGAGTGCAGAAGAGTCACGACAAGCTGAATTTCACGCAAGAAGGGATGCAATTCCCCGGTTGTTGGGAATGGGTTTGAGTGCCGAAAAAGTGGCGGAGGCGTTAAGTTTATCCGTGGAGGAAGTGACGGAGAATGCTGGAGAGTGAAATAGTGGGAGAGAATTGGGGAAAAGGGCGATCGGTCTTAATAGACTTCATCATGAGAACCCATTTTGAGTAATAAAATCGCTTCCTCTTCATTTTCTGGATCGATCGCAAACTCAAATAAAATCCGATAATCATAATCTATTGAACAAGACCAGATACCCGATAAATCTCCTGTCAGTTTGTGAGTTCGCAAGCTGGCATTAAAGCAGTCTTCAGACAAAAGTTCAAGCGTAGCTTCAATTAAAAGGCGAAGCTGAGGATTTTTACAAACTAACTTTTTGAAAGTACGAATAGATTTGGGAGTCCAAAATTTTCATCCATCATCCAACTCCGCCATAAAATCGGCTACCGACCCAAATTTAACATTGCCCTCAGCATATTCTTGACGAACTTCTGCCTCTTCCTTGAGTAATTCATTTCGTCGCTGTTGTCGCAGACGATTCTGAAGAATATCTAGAAGCGTGGCTTGATCTTCTAATGATAAAACTTCTACAGCTTCAAGAGCTTGCTGGAATTGAGATGTCTGTGTCGTTTTACTCATGTTTTTTTTTGCTACTTATGATCGCGATATTTTGTATTTATTTTAGCAAGACTTATCCTAAGCTAGCATTTTTTAGTTGTGATGTGGAGAATTCCTGAGACGAGTTTAAAATTAATTGTCAATCATTTTAACAACATAGTACCATCAGGCATAACAGTATTGCAAAAGATAGTCATGCGGGTCTGAGCATCAATTAAATTAGCTTGTTCGATGTCAGCGTCAGTTAAATCGGTATAGTCTAAATTTGCGCCTTCTAAATTGGCTTGGAAGAGGATAGCCCCACTTAAATTAGCGCCCCTCAGATTTGTAAAACTCAAATCAGCCTCACTCAAATCAGCTTCACTTATATCGGCATTTGTCAAATCAATCCCCTTCAAATTAGCTCCAGCCCCGATATAAATTCCACCTGTACGAGGAGTAAATGTATCGTCAAAAGTAGTTTTCGAGTCGTAAAGAAATCTATTGAGATTTACGTACTCCAACTGAGTTCCACTCAAGTCAGCCCCCATGAGATTTGTACCTTCTAAGGAAGCATCCAATAATAGAATGTCTCGCAAATCAGCCTCTCTCAAGTTAGCACCGTTGAACCGGGCGGAAGCTGCTTGAGTTCCTCTTAAATTCGCTCCTTTCAAACAGGCATAATACAAACTAGATTCATATAGTTTAACACCTCTCATGTCGGCGTTAGTCAAATTAGCCCTCTCCAAAATGCTTTCACTCAAATTGGCTTCGACTAAGCTAGCATTCTCCAGGTTAATTCCTTCTAGCTCGGCATTATCTAGCCTTGCATTATCCAAAACGGCTCCTTCCAGATTAGCACCCTGCAACCGAGCGGAGTAGAGATTAGCACTATGCAAGTTAATTCCTTCTAAATTGGCATCGTGTAATTTCGCGCTCTCCAAATTGACTCCTTTAAAGTTCCTCTCTCCAGCAGAGTAACGCTGTAACAATTCCTCAGAGTTCATAATTCACGGCAGATTAATTGCTTATCGGTGCGGTATAACTCCAAAAACTTGGGAATTATACCCTATCAAAGCAGTATAACACTGCCAAGTTTACAGTCATATCCCAAAGTTGAATAAATGACCAAGTTAGTAGATTGTGTTTACTTCTCTGACCAGACTATTAGTAAGGTGGGCCTCGCCCACCCGACAACTCAATACTTTCGTTCCTGCGGCTCAAACATCGTAATTGCCACCGGCATATAAGCCAAATCAATCCCCGCAGGTGAATAATAGGCCAGCGTATGCTTCAAAAATTTCTCATCATCCCGCTGAGTAAAATCTTCCCGCGAATGAGCTCCCCGACTTTCCTGCCGGTTCAAAGCAGAAGTTAAAATCATTTTGCCGACAACGATTAAACTCCGCAATTCCAAAGCTTCCACAATTTCCGTATTCCACAACTTGCCTTTATCGTCTAAGTAAACCTCCTCATATTGTCGCTCTAAATCCTCCAATTTTTGCAAACCTTCCTGCATCAATTCGGCGCTGCGAAACACGCCGCAATACTCAGTCATCGTATCTTGATACTGCTGCCGGATTTGATTGATTCGATATTTTCCGGGACGGTCTAAAAGTGCTTGAATTTGTTCTTGAGCTTCGTTAATATAACGCTGTTCGTCTACTGCAGGCAACTTGCGATTTTGGACAAATTGTGCTATGGTTGCGCCAGTAACTTTGCCGTAAACTACGCATTCCAACAGCGAATTGCTGCCCAAACGGTTAGCGCCGTGAACTGAGACGCAAGCTGCTTCGCCCGCTGCAAAGAAACCGTCTACCAAACTGTCAGCACTGCTGCGAACTTGCCCGTCGATATTAGTTGGAATTCCGCCCATTGAATAGTGAGCAGTCGGGCGGACGGGCATCGGTTGGTTGACAGAATCAATTCCTAATAACCGGTGGGCTTCTTCCCAAGCAAAAGGTATTTTGCTCATGATTTTTTCGCGTCCCATGTGCCGCAAATCGAGGTAAATAAAGGGGCCGCCTGCACTTCCATCGAGATTAATTCCTCGGCCGGCGCGAATTTCTAGGGAAATCGATCGCGATGTAATGTCCCTAGGCGCTAATTCCATCCGCGACGGGGCATAATTGGCCATAAATCGATCGCCCTCGGAATTAATCAAATAAGCACCTTCGCCCCGCACGGCCTCGGAAATCAACACTCCCACCGGATACAAACCCGTCGGGTGAAACTGCACAAATTCCATATCTTCCAGCGGCAATCCAGCCATCGCCGCCATCGCCAAACCGTCACCAGTCGAGGCGTAATCGTTCGAGGTGGTGTTGTAAACCCGACCGTAACCCCCCGTAGCAAACATCACCGCCTTAGCGCGCACGACGGCAATTTCGCCGTCTATCAGGTTGAACATAACCACGCCCTTGGCTTGGCCTGCTTCCAAAATCAGGCGCGTGACGTACCATTCCTGATAAATGTGAACTCCGCAGCGGCGCAGATTGTTGACCAATTCGTGGAGGATGGCGTGACCGGTTTTGTCGGCGGCGTAGCAGGTGCGGCGGTGGGAATGTCCGCCGAAAGCGCGCTGGGCAATTCTGCCGTCTTCTAGGCGGGAAAAGAGGACTCCCATGTGTTCTAAATCGATGACTACACCGGGGGCTTCGCGGGTGAGGATTTCTACTGCGTCTTGGTCGGCTAAATAGTCGGAACCTTTTACTGTGTCAAAGGCGTGGGCTTTCCAACTGTCTTCGGGATCGACATTTTGCAGGCTGGAGGCCATGCCGCCTTGGGCTGCGACGGAGTGCGATCGAATTGGGTGAGTTTTGGCAACAACTGCTACCTTGAGACTGGGGTCAGTCCGCGCAATTTCTACAGCGGCGCGGCAACCTGCTAAACCGCCGCCTACAATGATTACGTCGTGTTCCAGCATTGTTTGAGTAATTTTGAGTGTTCTCCTCAACTTATCGTGACGCAAAAAAAAACTTCCTATCAAAAGATCGGGAAGTTTTTTAACTTTTGATTGGAATGGAAGATCAAAAGTTAAAATTTCAAATTAAACTAGCCGATGGTTTCTATAGGCTGCTGATTGGATTGATTTCCCGTTGCAGAAGGTTGATCTTCGGTGGCGGGGTCTACCGAAAGCACTTGAATGTTATTTAGCAGAGTTGTAACGAAAGCAAACAGCAAGAAGGGCAGAGACAGCACTAAAATCAAGCCGACTGTAGCCAAAGCGTAGATTTGACGGGCGCTGCTCCACAGGGCGAGTGCTGACGCTAGACTCAGGAAGATGACTATCAGCCAAACAATGATTTGACCGTAAATGTCGCCAAAGGTGAGGGTACATTTAAGGCGATAGTTTTGGATGTTACTCATTTGATGCCTCGGGAGATTGCTATTACGACTTGTCCAAAAATACTTTGACAGCCTGTCAATACTGACTGTAAATTTATAATTTTAGAGTTCACAAGTAGGTTTTGCGGGAGTTTTAAACATTTTTATAGAAGTTTGCAACAACACTTTATGAATTTTTGTTTCGGATAGGGAATTTTTGCCGCAACAAGACTTAGGCATTTCTCAGAAAGATGAGGTGCTGCTGGCCAAACAGGCCAAACAGGCCAAACAGGCCAAACAGGCCAAACAGGGCAGTGGGTAAACAGGCCAAACAGGCCAAACAGGGCATTGGGTGGGCAACCTCACCACGCTTGAGAACTGCTATCTGTAGATCCGCGCTGCGCCTGAAATGCGGGTAGATTTGCAAAGGTCTTGTCTAGGGGAAGTATGCTTTTTGGCTGACTCCCGATTTTGTAAAGTAATGTTAAGCTGCATGGGGATGCAATCAACCTTTATAGCCTCGCACCTGTGTTTTAGCCCATGTCTTCCGATCGCACATTGCTGATTTCGCGCTGTTTCCTGGCTGGTTTGGGAACGCAGATGTTTTTGCACCACCAGCACCGGATTCCCCGAGATAGTCCGGTACTGGTGGTGAGCAATCACCGCAGTTTCTTAGATCCGGTACTGCTGACGGCGGCTTTGGGTCGATCGATCCGGTTTGCTTGTCATCACTACATGGGTCAAGTTCCGGTGATTCGGGAAGTTGTCACGACTTTCGGCGCTTTCCCCTTGGAAGCACCGGAGCAACGACAGCAACATTTTTTCTCTCAAGCGACGTCGCTGCTGCAAAGTGGGGAGATGGTGGGGGTATTTCCAGAGGGTGCAGAACCGATGGTGAAGTGTACTCAACCGAATACTGTGGGGAAGTTTCAGCGGGGATTTGCTCATTTGGCTTTGCGGGCTCCGCTGCGCGATTTGGCGGTGTTGCCGGTGGCGATTGGTTCGATGGAGGAAAAGTCGGTGCGCTCTGGTGTACCGCTCAAGTTGTTGAGTTTGTTCGATCCTTCCGAACCGCTGTTCGATCGCGCCGGGTGGCATCCTGTGATAGTTTATCAGCGAGTTAATGTTTTAATCGGTCGGCCTTACTGGATTACTGTCGAGAGACAGCAGCAATATCGAGGCAAAAAAGCCAAAGCCGTTGTTGCTGAACTCACAGAGCACTGTCAGGGGGAAATTGCACAATTGCTCCAACGAGGGTGTTTGTAACGAAGGAAGTTCGGCAACGAGCAATGTACGGGATGTAACGGATGTAACGGATGTAAGTCCGATGTCCGTCGGAAGAAGGAAGAGGGAAGAAGGAAGAGGGAAGAAGGAAGAGGGAATAAATTTGTGATTTTTGCTCGCATTTTCCTTGTGTCGCCGTCCTCGGCTGATTCTTAGTCGCTTCTTGGTTTAAGATTCTTGATTCGTCTGATGTCTTAATTGATGATTGTTCTTGCTCTCTGATTATCCCCCTATTTTTGACAGCAATCCCCGACTGATAGAGTTCATACAATTTAATTTCTGATTTTAATCATGCCAAATGCTAGTAACCAGGTTCGTTTTCTAACCCCCAAACCGCCGAAAGCCGATCGCCCTTTATTTATATTTCTGCCCGGTATGGATGGTAGCGGATTGCTGCTGCGGCCGCAAATTTCTAAATTGGCAAATCATTTCGACATTCGCTGCTTAACTTTACCTGCTGACGATATGGCTAGTTGGGAGGTACTTGTCAGCGAAACAATTGCCTTAATCGAAGCAGAAAAACAAACCGGAAAGCAGCAGCGCCCGGTTTATCTGTGCGGGGAGTCATTTGGGGGCTGTTTAGCGATGAAAATTGTTTTAGAAGCTCCTCAATTGTGCGATCGACTAATTTTAGTGAATCCTGCTTCTTCATTCCGACAACAGCCTTGGGTGCAGTGGGGTTCGCATCTAACTCAGTGGTTGCCGGCGAATCTTTATCCGCTGTCGGTAATCGGTTTGTTGCCGATGTTAGCATCATTAGGAAAGATTGGGCGCGACGATCGGCGGGCTTTGCTAGAAGCGATGCAAGCGGTACCGCAACACACGTCTGTGTGGAGATTGGCGTTAGTGCGATCGTTTGATGTGGATCAAAATCAGTTGCGTGGCATCAAACAGCAGACGTTAGTAATTGCTAGCGGTGCCGATAGGCTGCTACCTTCTTTAGCAGAAGGGAAGCTTTTAGTTAAGGTAATTCCTAACGCGGAGATGGTGCTGCTGGGTAACAGCGGTCATGCTTGTTTGTTAGAAACAGATGTTAACCTTTACGGGATTATGCAAGAGCGCAATTTTTTGACTGAATCCATTAGTCAGCAGTCATTAGTCAGTAGTCAATAGTCAGTAGTCAATAGTCAGTAGTCATTAGTCATTAGTTTGGAGTCATTAGTCATTAGTCATTAGTTTGGAGTCATTAGTCAATAGTCCTCAGTCATTAGTTGCTTGTCTCCAGGCACTTTTTAGTGACGGTTTCGTTAATTTGGATACGAACTTTATCGATCGCTCAATCTGTAATTTTGCTTCTAGTGACCAATAAATGACAAGTCATAGCTAATGACTAATGACTGTTAGCTGTTAGTTGTTATTTGTTAGTTGTTATTGGGAATTGAGAATGGGAAATTGGGAATTCGTAGCAAGTAACCAATAACCAATAACTAATAACTAATAACCAATTCCCAACAACTACTGACTACTGACTACTGACTACTGACTACTGACTACTGACTACTGACTACTGACTACTGACTACTAACAACTGACTAATTAAGATTCAGCCATTTTTGAGCGTTAAGCCGCTGGACTACGCCAAACACCATGAGGTCGAGAGTAATCTTGCGCTCGTCTATCAAAAAAGGCTCTAAAGTGCTGGTATGGGTATTATTTTCAGCACAGGAAAACGCCCTTTGACTTTGAATATTTTCTTGAGGAAAATACAGGTTAAATTGGCGCTGACCTTCTTGGAATTTACCAATTACCTGCCAGCAATCTCCAGCGGTACTCATACCGGCAATGGGGAGTTTTTGCTTGGTAAAACGTACCTCTAAGTCCTTAACGCCCTGCTTAGTCAAAGCAGTTTGCAAGGCGGGCAAATAATCTTGTTGAATAAATTCTGCAAAGGGCTTGTCTTCAACAGCAGGTGCTTTTTCTTTTTTAGCTTTAGCTGGGGGCTTGTCGCCGTCAGCGGCTTTAGCTGGGGACTTGTCGCCGTCAGCGGCTTTAGCTGGGGACTTGTCGCCGTCAGCGGCTTTAGCTGGGGGCTTTTTAGCTTTAGCTGCGGGCTTGTCAGTGCTGGGTAAGTCGGTTGTCTCGGGTGCGTCGGAACTTGGGGCGTTCTCGATCGCAGCACTGGGAGTTTCTGATTCGCCAGCGGTAGGGTTTTGCGGTTCTTCTGGCATTAAGGCTTCCTTGTAAAATTGATTGGTAGGAGTTTTGAGTTGAGATCCGGGCGATCGACTCGATCGATCGCACAGATATTTTATCGAAAACCAAGCTTAAAGAATTGTCAGTCAAAAAACTTTGAGATCAAAACACTCGCTTCCGGGTTTTCCTATTGACAAATTGCAACTCCAGTGATGACTCTAAATTTCAGCGACAGCTCGTTCAATCAAACGGCGGGCGAGAGTTTGAACGCCGGTGTGTTCGTAGTAATTGGTAGTCATGTCGAGGAATGCGCCCACATAGTCCACCTTATCGGCAGAAATTTCGACAAAATTCTGCAAGTGGCCGAGTACGTTTTGGGGAGTCAAACCTCGATCGCTGACAAAAGATCCCATCCAACCGGAAACCGAGTTAAAGCTTTCGCCGATAAAGCCGAGCTGGCCTGCGGGAGAGCCGCCTGGAATCATGCCGCCGATCGACTTAAACACTACATTATCTTGCAAATCTTGCGGAGAGAGGCGTTGAATCCAAGACTGAGTGGCCATAATAAAGTCTGGGCCCAGGGGAATCAAACCGTCGAAACAAACCAAAGCAGCCATCCGCATCAGGGATTCGCCGCCGTAGTCGCCCAAAGCCCCGGCAAAATCGCCGATGCTGTCGCCGGGAATCCCGTTAATTTGGCAAAAAGCGAGCAACTCAGTGACTAACTTCAAAGAAAGGTCGATCGTCTGAGCTTTTTCTGGCTTCGGGGTGAGATTGCCGAGGAAGCCCAAAAACGGGACATTTTCGGATACTTTGTTAGCCATAGCAGCCGCGCCTAGGGCACCGGAGGCACTGTCGATGGTTTGGTAGAGCCAAAGAGCGCGCTGGTAGCCTTGGGACTTATCGTTGTAGAGATAGATGGCGCGATCGCCAATTTGCTGAATCAAATCTTCATCAGTTTCGCCAGTAACAGTGCGAATGGTATTTTCAAAGCCCACTAAATTGTTCCACTCGCCGGGAACCACAAAGTCAAGCGCTCGCAGGGCTTTGACAGTCATGTTGTCTTTTGGCAGTTGATCGACTAATTCAAAGACTGTTTTGCTCACAAAAAACTCCTTATAGCTGAACAAGAATCAAAGATATTACTTTTGACAGATGGCAAGAACTTCACAATTTTGTCTGGGCAGACTTAATTCTGATTGCGCCTGACTAAAGTCGGGCGGGGAGTTCTATCGGGGACATCGCTACTTGAGGCGGGCGAGGCCGGGGAGGTTAAATTTTGACAGCCAAGCTTCGCGATCGCTAGCAGTAAAAGATGGATCGCGGGATTGAACTTTCACCTGATAGCGATTTACCACCAAAACAGCAGTGATATTAGCACCCTGATTGACAGCAGGATAGCCGCTAATTTGCTTGGTACTTTGCTGGAATTTTGTACCAGCCGAGGGGTTGCCGGCGATATCGTTAATCGAGAGTACCGCGACATTTTTACCGCCTTTGTTGAGCTTAGCTTCAGCAAAACCGGATTTTTCTTGAGCGAAGACGCGATCGAATCCGGCACCTGAAGAGGGGAAGTATTTATTTAACTTGCCACCTGCGACTGCCTTCTTGGGAAGGTTTTGACTTTGAGCTATGGATTTGTCAGTAGCCTGCTTGGTATTAGCCGCGGGTTTTTGGGTACTTTCCTTCTGGGCTTGATCCCAGCGAGAGGATGAGGCCTGATTCTGACCGCAGGAAGTCACCAGCAGCAGTACCGAGATCAGGAATGGAGCTAAGATTTTGCGCGCGGAGAGAAATTGCATCGCTGTCTCCTGATGAGTAGGTTTCCATAACAATTGTGGCTCAGAATTTGGCAATTTGTCTTTAGCGATCGGGTGATTTGTGCTTGCGGGAAAAAAATATTTGTAAAAAAATCCTCTGCCCGCATGACAGAGGATTTTTTGCAATGGCGAATTCAGATGGAAGAAGACAGAAAGATTGCTCCACACAGTCGAGTCTGGGGGTGGGGGTAAAGAAAGCAAATTTCCTAATTACCAGCAATCTCAAAACAATTTTTTCGGATTTTCCCTAGACTTATGAGAGAGGTTTCAGAGAAGTTGTCTGTCAATCTTCCAACTGAGGTGTTGCTTTGTGGGAAAAGCTCAGGCGTCGCTTTCAATGTAGATAAACAACAAACCCATTACCACAACTGGCATCAGCCAGGTAATTACCGGAATCAAAATCCAAGGTAAGAAAGAGGCAGCGTAGGTACCTGTCATGTCAAATTCTCCAAACTAAAGTTAGCGTGTTCCAACAGGGATATCGAGCAGCGGAGTCTAATTGTTGACTAAACCCCGGAAAATGGCATCAACGCCATTAAAGTTTTCCAGCAAGAAGTAGGCAGCAAAGACGCCGCTCATGCCGCCAATGAAGAAACCAGCGGTCAACTGACTCCATCCTTCACCATTTCTGAGGGAATCGGGAGTCATGGGATTAGCACTGGGGTAGCTGGTGTTGTCTTGCTTGAAAGAGACCAAACCGTAAGCAGACATACCTAGTGTGCCGAGTAGAACTATGACTAGGGCTGTAATTAGTCCGCCAAGATTAGCTGCTTCAGGATAATCCCGCAGGGGTCCGAAGACGATTTCTGGGCCTACGAGGAAATAGCCGTGTGCCAAACCGATTTCTAGACCTCGAACTAGGGGCGAGAGTCCTTTGCGGTAGGCAGGCAAGTTCCCGATGAATGCTTTGGTGAAATCAGAAGCACTGATGGGAGTTGCTAGATGACCCGTGAAGGGGTCGCCGTTAAAGGGTTTAATAAGCTCTGCATCTCTGGGATCGGCCATATTCTCTTTTTCCTCGCTGTGCGTAAATTTTGAGGCGTTCAAGTCATATTTTACGCAGGGACGGGCTTCCTATTTGCATAAATGCTACCGAGCTTTAGAAAAGTTCACTATTCTTTAGTTTTCAGAAGAATTTTTCTTTTGTCCTCTATACCAGAAAGCGAGTCGATCGGGCGACACTCCCAGGAAATAAGCGATAATTACTATTTGATTAATTGCAGTGGTTTTAATGACCCCAAGCTGCTGCCAGCGGCGGTCGGAGGTCAGCACGGGCTGGGGTAATATGGCAATGCGGCCTTGTTTTTTCAACCGGCGCACGAATTCAAAGTCTTCCATCAGGGGTAAGTCGGGAAAACCGCCGATTTTGTCAAAGGTAGCTGAGTACAGAAAAATGGCTTGATCGCCGTAGGGCATTTGGAGAAAGTTCGATCGCCAGTTTACCCCTGTTTCTACCAGCCGCAGACAGAGCCTGCGCCCATCAATTTTGAGTGGAAACGCCCCCCCTAGTGTGGACGGTTTAGCTAATGCCGTGCGCGCTTCAGAGTCGTAGCCTGGGGGTAAAAGAGTGTCGGCGTGGAGGAAAAGCAGGATATCTCCAGTAGCGGAGGCGGCACCTGCATTCATTTGAGTAGCGCGGCCTGGGGAGGTAGAGATAACTCGCACGCCCAAAGATTGGGCTATATCTGCGGTGCCATCGCTGCTGCCGCCGTCGGCGACAATGATTTCAACATTTTTAGCATTTCGGGCGGTGGAGATGACTGGGGCGATCGTAGGTGCTTCGTTTAAGGCTGGAATAATAATAGAAATTTTGAGATTATGATTTTCTGATGGCATACAGAATTAAGCAACCCGTGACATAGAGGGCGGGTTGTACAAAGCTTATCTGTTATTCAACAGCTTGGGACAGTTTTAGGCTTTACAGATGGGGTCGAAAAACCGGGTTTCTATGAGTTTTGGGTTGAGTAGCCATAAATATAGCCTTTCTGTGCTCTCATATGAGGTACTATCCGGGATAGGGCATAGGGCATAGGCCAAACAGGGCGGAGCGAAGCGGAGGGATTGGCCAAACAGGGCATTGGGCTATCCTCACTTTTTTGATAACCGCTATAGTCAGAAACCGGGTTTCTAGGAGTTGGGCGACGCTTTAGGATCAATTCAGTCAGAAACCGGGTTTCTACGATTTGGGGGACGATTATCGCAGAGTATCGCCCTCAAATCATGATTCTATTTTGAACTAAAGTTTGTTGTATTTTGGCTTTTTGTCGCGCTTGCGACTATTGTCGCAAGCGCTGTCTAACCACTGCATTTGGTCAGACAAATACAATTACTATATTGTGACTTTCTGGTTTCAAAATCAAGTGTTTTTTATTAATTAAACATGAGAATTACTAATGAATTAGATCTGCTCAATCGACGAGTTTAATTATTTCAACATATTCATATCTAAATCTAGCAAATCCTCCGGTCGATCGATATCTGCAAGAGTGGGAAGATAAGCAATTTTCAGATCGAGGTTTTGGGCGATCGCCCGCGTAGCAGCAAATACCTCGCTGCTTCCCCAGTTAATGCCGCCAAACAATTCCGGTATCGATCGCCCCAGCCCGATCAGATAATAACCTCCGTCTTTTGCCGCACCCAAAACTAAATCGTGTTGGCTCAGTTCGTCAAAAGCTTTTGCCATGATTTCTGGTTTCAGAGCGGGACAATCAGTGCCGATAATTACAGCTTTGTCAATCCCCGAATTAAAAGAATTTTGAAATGCTGCGGTCATTCTGGCCCCTAAATCGCCGTCTGTTTGATTTTGATAAATAACATCGGTTCCCAACCAGTCTTGCATCTGTTGTGGGCTGCCGCCTGTGTAATGAATTTCTACTGATAATCGGCGGGAGTTTTGGAGAGAGCGCGCGCGGGCGATCGCCTTTTGGGCCATCAAGCGGTGAAGATTGGCAGCACCTGTTTTTCCCAGCACAGGAATCAGTCGAGTTTTGGTTTTTCCGGGTTCGGGATAGCGGCTGAAAACAATCAGTTTTTCTGGAATCATACCATTTGAAATTTGAGATTTTTGAGGGGAGTTTTTGCACAAATCACAGGATAGAGCGGGTAAACTGCAGATTTTAAGCAGATCGACACAGATAAATGCAGATAATTTCAATATTGTCTGCGATTGAGTGCAATGCAAATCTAATAGTGGTGGGTTGGGCGCGGTTTAATATTTGTTTTTTGGTGGCTTAAGTTAATTGTCGCACCCAATTTACCCTACAATAGGTTAACTGAAAATTAGTGATTGATGGTTAGCTCATTTCTAGCATTCGCTGGATTGGTTTCAAGGCGGCTAGTTGCAGTTCTTGGGACATGGTAATTTCGGGAGTTTGATTTTTGAGGGATAGGTACAATTTTTCCAAGGTATTTAATCTCATGTGCGGGCATTCGTTGCAAGCACAAGTATTGTTGTTGCCAGGAGCGGGGATAAATTGTTTGTGTGGTGTTTGCTTTTGCATTTGGTGAATTATTCCCGGTTCAGTCGCGACAATAAATGCTTGGCTGGAACTCGATTGAGTATATTTGAGCAAAGCGGCGGTGGAACCGATATAATTGGCGTGGCGAAGTACGGGAGGTTCGCATTCTGGGTGGGCGATGATTTCGGCTTCGGGATTTTCGATTTTGAGTTGAACTATCTTTTTTTCTGAGAAGTTTTCGTGGACGATGCAGGCTCCTTGCCAAAGTTCCATGTGTCTACCGCTTTGTTCGATGACGTAGCGGCCGAGATTGCGATCGGGCCCAAAGATTATTGGCTGATTTTCAGGAATTTGGTTGACAATTTTGACGGCGTTGGAGCTGGTGCAAATTATGTCGCTCATTGCCTTTATTTGGGCGGTACAGTTAATGTAGGAAATAACTAAGTGTTTTGGTCGATCGGCTTTGAATGCCGCAAAGGCTTCGGGCGGGCAACTGTCGGCGAGGGAACAACCTGCATTTAAGTCGGGCAATAATACTAATTTGTCTGGATTGAGGATTTTGGCGGTTTCTGCCATGAAATGAACTCCGGCAAAAACTATGACATCGGCGCTGGTGTTGGCGGCTTTGCGGGCAAGTTCTAGGGAGTCGCCTATGAAGTCTGCGATGTCTTGGATGTCGGAGTCTTGGTAGTAGTGGGCGAGAATGACGGCGTTTAACTCTTGTTTGAGGGCGTTGATTGCGGCAAACAAGTCGTCGGGCAGTCTGGTTTGGGTAAAGTTGGGAGCAGGTGCGGTGGTAAACACAGTTAGAATCTTGGGTGAATGGTGGCGGCTGGACTCAAATGTATTTTGAATTATAGTTGAATTCACCAAAAACGGTTGCAAGTGGCTGGTTGGGCCAATCTAAAATCTAAAATCTAAAATCTAAAATCTAAAATTGCCTGGGGGAGAGTGCAAAAATTGGTCGCTGTTTCCTATGCTGATAAGAAGGGGCTAGGGATCGATCGCACATAACAAATCAAATGAATAAAGCTAAATCTATCAAAATTGCGGTGGTGGGGGACGTTCACGATCACTGGGAAGCAGAAGACGGCGAGGCGCTGAAGCATTTGGGCGTTGACTTGGTGCTGTTTGTGGGGGATTTTGGGAACGAGTCGGTGGATGTAGTGCGGGCGATCGCCCAATTGGACATTCCGAAAGCTGCGGTGTTTGGAAACCACGACGCTTGGTACACAGCAACCGAGTGGGGCCGGAGTCAGTGCCCCTACGATCGCACTAAAGAAAATTGGGTAAAACAGCAGTTAGATTTAATGGGAGAAGCCCACGTCGGTTACAGCAAGCGAGATTTTCCCAAATTGGGCGTAACTGTGGTGGGAAGCCGCCCGTTTACTTGGGGGGGGTCGGAGTGGAAGTACAACGATTTTTACTCGGAATGGTTTGGGGTAGAAAGTTTTGAGGAGTCGGCCAAACGCATTGCAGGAGCTGCGGCGGATGCGGATTGCGAAAATGTGATTTTTTTGGGTCACACGGGCCCGACGGGTCTGGGAGAGGCTCCTGAAGACCCCTGCGGTCGAGATTGGAAGCCGCTGGGAGGGGATTGGGGAGACCCGGATTTTGCTGAGGCGATCGATCGAACTCGGAGTGCTGGGAAGCACGTACCTCTGGTAACTTTTGGTCATATGCACCACAAACTGCGACACACTAAGCACGAGTTGCGGAAGTCATGTTTCGTGAGTGGGGAGGGTACAGTTTATTTGAATGCCGCCAGCGTACCGCGAATTGTGGAGAGAGAGCGATCGAAACTGCGGAATTTCTCGATCGTGCTGCTGGAAAATGGCACAGTGTCGGAAGCGTCTCTAGTTTGGCTGGGGGAAGATTTCGCAGTGGTTTTAGAACAAATTCTTTACCGGCACACAGAATCGGCAAAGGCTTGTAGTTAGTGGCAACTACTGGTATGATGTAGTTTATCTACCGGGAGAGGTGGCAGAGTGGTCGAATGCGCCTGACTTGAAATCAGGTGAACCGTAAGGTTCCGTGGGTTCAAATCCCACCCTCTCCGTTTTTTCAAGGCTTTGAGCCAATTAATATCAAGCTTTAGCAACACTCTCGGCTCCAGCAAAACCCCCGACAAAGTGAACTGGATAGAGTTTTGGATAGAAAGTCGATAAGTAGTTAAACAAAATTAATTATCGCAGTTCGAGCTCTCATATCAATTCCGGTTGCACTCATACATGATGTTAACTGTTAACTGTTAACTGTTAACAGTCTATTTACTATTCCGATGAAGAGAGGATTTGATATCATAGGAGGTATTGACCGATCGCTCGCTCCCTCAATCCTCCCATCTAAAACTTGTTCGCTCGCGAAGCCGAAAAATCTAACATCTAAACTTTTTGATAAAGGATATTTTTTTAAAGAGGGCATTTTAGTTGGTTGGCTTTGCTAAACTAAACTTGACCGCAAACTAATTTGCTTACTTATACTTTGAGCAAAGCACAATTTAGAGTAAATTGAAAATTTGGCAACAAAAATAGATTAATCTATTATAGCCTTTCAAGCTCTCATATGAGGTACTATCCCGGATAGGGCATTTGCCCGCGCAGGGCATTGGGCTATCCTCACCACGCTTGAGAATCGCTATAGTAGTTCTGACAAAAATGAGGTATCAAACCCTCAATCTCAAATCTCAAATCTCAAATTTCAACCTGTATCTGACTTTTTTGAGCAAGGCTATATGACAGCCCGATCGCAATTATAGCACTTACGCACTGGGACTAAAAAAACCGAGTTTTTAGAATGATCTACGTCTACAAACGAAGTATTATCGTGAAAAACCCGGTTTCAGGACACTCGCGCGTCCAAGAGTGAATCGTGCTTTAACGATTACATTTTGCTGATAATTCTTTGCACGATTTCCACACCTGTTACCGCCTGCCAGCCAAACAGCCCCAATAGCGCCACATTTAGAACGATGTGACTGTATCTGGCCAAATCATTACCTTTTTGCATCAAAGGAGTCAGCGAGGCTGAAATGGCAATTATTGCGGTCATTCCCAAGCCTGCTAGCAAGTGGGATCCCACAAATAGTTTGCCATTGTTGATGTAGGTGACAGCCATTCCGCCGATCGCCCCTGTTACCATCAAGGCTAGCAGCAAAGAACCAATTTGGTGATGCTTGATGTTGAATTTGCCCTTAATTAATTCTTTTTTGGCCTCGCCTTCAGCACTTCTGGTACGGCGGATTTGAAGACCGAGATACAAAGCATAAAATGACAGAGCCAGCAATACCCACATTAAAATTGGGTGGAAGAATTGGCTCCAAACTTTCACTGACTCAGGAATTTCGAGGTTCATAGTGTTCTCAGAATTAGCAAAAAAACTTCATAAAAATTAGTATACCAGTAAGTCCCTCTCATGTGATGGTAAAAACATACAGAACGAGATACTATTATGCCTGCCACTAAACAAGACGCTGTATTGATTCAAGCGGCCAAGACTGGCAATATTATTCACGTCCAAGCTTTACTCGCTAAAGGCGTTGACGCTAATGCCAAAGACTCTGAGGGGACAACGGCTTTGATGTTTGCCGCCCAAAATGGCTATACGGAAATCGTGCGTATCCTACTAAACAATGACGCTAATGTCAACCTCACGAGCAGGCGTTTTGGGCTGACGGCTTTGATGCTGGCCGCCGCTCACAAACAGGCTGATGTTATGCGGCTGTTGTTGGCTGCGGGGGCTGATGTTGATGCAAAAAATGATGATGGAAGTACGGCTTTGATGGCCGCTTCTCTCAAAGGAGATGTTAATGTTGTGCGGCTTTTGCTTGATGCTAAGGCTGATGTGAATGTCCGAGATATAGATGGAGATTCTGCTCTGAAAATAGCGGCTTTGTCCGGGAACGAAGCTGTTGTGAAAGTTTTGGCTGATGCGGGTGCTGTTGCTGACAATTTCATGCTGTTTTTAGCTGTTAGTCAAGGTAGCGCTGAAATTGTCAGAATTTTGCTCGATCGCGGTGCGGATGTTAATCTTAAAAATCTAGAGAGCAAAACTGCTTTGATGCAGGCTGTAACGGCAGGCAATTTGGCGGTTGTCGAGGTGCTGTTGGCGGATGGCGCTAATGCGGAAATTCGCGACAAAGACGGCGAAACTGCTTTGACTTTGGCTGCGGATTTCGGCAATATTGATGCGGTGCGGGCTTTGCTGGGTGCGGGCGCTGATGCGAATGTGAAAAATGGAGATGGGGGCACGGCTTTGATGGCGGCTGCTGCTGGGGGAAATTTGCCGATCGCACGTATGTTACTCGATGCTGGAGCGGATATCAACGCTAAGGACAGAGATGATGAAACTGCGTTGAATTTTGCGGTGGTTGAAGGCTGCGAAGATGTGGTGGAATTGCTATTAAACCGAGGTGCTAGTGTCGGAGCCAGAAATCGGTTGGGCGATACGCCTTTGCTGGTGGCTGCTGTTCACGGTCACAGTGCGATCGTAGCGGCTTTGCTGCAAAAAGTCAACTCAAATCAGGCAGATTTTCTGAATGCTAAAAACTTTGGGGAGACGGCTTTGACGCTGGCTGTTTTTGGCGGACATACTGAGACGGTGAAGGTTTTGCTCGACGGCGGTGCAAATCCGAATGTTCCGGCAGATTTGGGGAAGACAGCTTTAATGAAGGCGTGCGATCGCGGTTATTTGGCGATCGTCCAATTATTAGTCGAAAAAGGCGCGGATGTCAACCTGCTGGATGATTCCGGTGCAACTGCCTTAATGTGGGCCGCCCATCGCGGTTATACTCATGCAGTTAAGATTTTAATCGCCGCCGGTGCAGAACTAAATCACAAAAATCCCGGCAATTATACAGCTTTAATGCTGGCTGAGTTTAAAGGTTATTCGACTATTGTGAAATTGCTAAAAGATGCAGGAGCACAGGAATAAATATCGCATCATGGGAGATGCAGATGCAGACGGCGGTTGAAACCAGGTTTACAAAAACTTTAGTCCGCCTCCGCCGACTGAAAAAAATGCCGTATCAAGAAAAAAACGTAATGTTAACCATCCATTCTTCAACCCCTCTCAGATTGGGTTTTGTTTGTGTAAACCTGGTTTTATATCAAATTCTCTCTTCATCGGAATAGTAATATCGTTTCCGGTTGCATCGGAATGATTTAACCACAGAGAACACAGAGAGATTAGAGAGAAATGAATAATTCTGATGCTAACAGAATTGATATAAATTCACTGTTAACAGTTAACATCATGTATGAGTGCAACCGGAATTGATATTAACCGCCGTTTTATCTTTACTTTGCGCACCCAGATTAACCCGCAAATCTTATCTCAATCCGCTTTCCGCACCCAGCCATTAATAGTAAAGCGACTATCAGCAAAAGCTTTCGAGGGACAGCTAACTGTCAAAACTTCGTGCATATAGCGGCTGAGAAAAAATACGATACTGTTATTCCGAGGTTCTACCGTTCTGAATGTGTCGGCCGCCACATAAAAATTGTTCTCGACTTTGCTATCATAAATCAGCAATTCGCCACCGGAAAAAGCCTTGGGTTCT
Source organism: Microcoleus sp. S1D4 (assembly GCF_036700765.1). NCBI lineage: Bacteria > Bacillati > Cyanobacteriota > Cyanophyceae > Oscillatoriales > Microcoleaceae > Microcoleus > Microcoleus sp. S1D4. The sequence continues at coordinate 131,093 of NZ_JAUBPP010000004.1, read as the reverse complement.
CGATAGAAATAGTAAACGTAAGTAAAAAATCTACTCGCGGTATCGGGCGAGCCGCTGTCGTTGTGAAGTTTATAAAAGTTGTTGTCGTTGTGTGTGGTTAGCTGAGATTCTATATGACCAAGCGGAAATGATGGGATATTTAATTTCCGCAGCACGTCGGGGAGAATTCCTTTAATCCGATTTACCATCATTGTTGAAAATTCGGGGAATGAATGAAGTACCATAGAACGGCGGTAATCTTCGGCATTTGTTGAGGTGCTGGTACTCACAAATTCGGATTCTTTTGCTAAAACATATTTGATTAATTTGTTCTTTTCTGCTGGTGTCAAAAAGTTATCTATTTGGGCGTAGCGAGATATTAAGTCGTCATTTATAGGCGCGGCGGCGGGAATTTCGGCGGGAATTTCGGCGGGGATTTCGGCGGGAGTTGCTGGCTGCTGCGGTTGCAGTTGCTGCAAGTAAATTGGGGGTTCAGTGACTAATCCGACTAGGTGTTCGCCGGGAAAGGAAAGGCTAGAACGCCCATCGTCTATGGGGATTTGAAATAAGGTGGAAAAACCTACTGTTGCTTGGGTGCGATCGACTAATGTTTTGACTAGGCTGTGCAATAATGGTGTGTCGGATTTGAGCGTAATGGTGCACTGATGTCCGCCGGTGAGCAGGATTTTAACTTTTACGTCTTGGGGTTGAATTTGCTGTTGAGTGTAAGTCATAATTTTTTAAGGATGCAACTGGGAAGTCGTTAGGATATAACAGTTTTGATTGGTGTCACAGTCTTTTCTATCCCCTCTAACCTCCCTTAATAAAGGGGGACAAGAGTGTCATAATCTCCCGTCTTAAGACGGGATAAGAGTATTCTCTTTCGTCCCCCTTCTTAAGAGGGATTTAGGGGGATCTAGACTCTGCTATCAACGAGGGATACAAAAAAATTAGGCGCTTATTGACATCCCCAAACACTATTGTATCCCTACCCTATGATACACAATTGAAAATTGCTAGGTATTATTCCTAATGCAAAAAGTGGCGGATATCGGTGAAAACCATTGTGATTCCGAGTTGGTTGGCTGCTTCGATCGAATCTTTATCGCGCATACTACCTCCCGGTTGGACGATCGCAATTATCCCCGCGCCCGCCGCCGTTTTTACGGAGTCGTCGAAGGGGAAGAAGCCGTCGCTAGCCAAAATCGCTCCTTGACTCTTCTCTCCTGCTTGTTCCAATGCTAGTTTAACCGATCCGACGCGGTTCATTTGTCCCGCACCGACACCGATTGTAGTGCGATCGCGCGTTACAACGATCGCATTAGATTTAACGTGTTTCGCTACCTTCCAAGCAAACAGCAACTCTTCCCACTCTTCAGCAGTCGGCTGTTTCTCAGTAACTGCGCGCCAGTTGCTAGTTTCTTCTACTGCATTGTCTGACTCTTGAACCAGCAAACCACCTGCAATAATTTTAACAGTTTGTGGCGGCCCTTGAGTCAAATCCGGCAAAATCAAGACTCGAACTTTTGCCTTTTTCTTGATAATTTCTTCCGCTTCTGGTTCGCACCCCGGCGCAACAATACATTCTAAAAATGTTTTAGTTAACGCCGTTGCGGTAGCAGCATCAATCGGGCGGTTGAGGGCGACAATTCCACCGAAAGCTGAGACTGAATCGGTGTCGAAAGCTTTTTGATACGCTTCGGAAATAGTTGTTCCCAAGGCTGTACCGCAAGGATTTGTATGCTTGAGAATAGCGGCGGCGGGAGTGTCCGGGAATTCTACAATTAGCCGCCTTGCTGCTTCTAAATCTACTAAATTATTGTAGCTTAATTCTTTGCCTTGCAGGATGGTGCTAGTCGTCCAGCCTGTGGGTGCAGTTCCGCTTTGATACCAGGTGGCCGCTTGGTGGGGATTTTCGCCGTAGCGGAGTGTTTGCAGTTCTGTTCCCGATACGTTGAAATCTTCTGGTAGCTTCGATTCTGGCTCGGATTGGCTGCTGAGATAATTGGCGATCGCGCGATCGTAGTTTGCTGTATGTTTGAAGGTTTCTAACGCGCACTTTTGCCGGAATTTTAAAGAGGATTCCCCGCCGTTTTCCCGCAGTTCTGCTAAATAAGTATTATACTGTTCGGGATTGCACAAAACTGTCAAATGAGCGTGGTTTTTAGCTGAAGCTCTCAGCATTGCCGGCCCGCCGATATCGATCTGTTCAATTGCGTCTGCTAGAGTTACTCCCGGTTTAGCAATTGTTTGTTCAAATGGATACAAATTCACTACAACTAGATCGATCGCCCGAATTTGATTTTCGGCTAAATCTGCGATATCTTGCGCTACATCGCGGCGCGCTAAAATACCTCCGTGGATTCGCGGGTGAAGTGTTTTGACTCGCCCTCCCAAAATTTCGGGGGAACCAGTATATTCTGCAACTTTTGTGACTGGGATTCCTGCTTCTTTGAGGGCGCTTGCTGTCCCGCCGCTGCTAATTATGTCAAATTCAAATTCTTCTACTAGACTGCGCGCTAAGTCGATTAGCCCGGTTTTGTTGGATACGCTCAGAAGTGCTAGACGTGCCATTGGTTTGAAATTGCGATCGCAAAAATAGACAGGTTATATTCTATATCAAATCTGGTGGTAGGGGAATAATTTGGTAGTTTGTGACTGTGATTACATTATCTCAACATGACTTGGCTTGTTATAAGTATATTTTTTCTATACAATAAAACACTTTTCAGTTAATTATATAGCTGTTCTCAAGCGTGGTGAGGTATACCATATGCCCTATGCCGGACAGTACCTCACCTTTCGGAGAAAGGCTATAAATATTTATAACTGGTGCGTCGATCCTGTTATATTGTCCGCTGTCAGAGGGATTGAAGCCATCTTTCCCCTTCACGGCAGCCTCCCGCGCCCGGGTCTATGCTGTTAAAATTACTTATTCAAGTGTAATAGATAATTCGCTGGCGATCGCTCTATAATCTTAAGGATATTTTAGGATTAATTATCAAATTCATGTGCTAGCATCGGTTATAAATTGTTCTATCCCTAAATTAGCCAAAAAATTGGGCAAGAGCGACATCTTAATAAAAAAAATAGTAGGTTCAAATATGTTTTTTCAAGAAGCAGATTCAGAAAATCAGCTCAGTAATATTAGCAGGAACCCGAAACAAACTGCTAGCAACATGACCAATAGAATAAACTCTCAAGAGATATCAAAAAAATCAGCAGAAACTTCGACACAGGCCAACTTTTCACAAGCTTACAGTCTGAGTTTGTGTGAAATGCAGCAGATGCAGCGAGCAATGGAACAGCTCAAGCAGGATTTGAAAGCTAGCGAAGGTCGGTTTCGGAATACGATAGAAAAGAATGCAGACGGCATGGTAATTGTCAACAAACGAGGACTGGTTTGTTTTGTAAATCAGTCAGCAGAAGCGCTGTTTAACTGCACGGTGGAGGAACTTTTAGGTCGAGAGTTTTTTGGTGGTTTGCTAGTAGAAGGTTCTGCTTGCGATCTGGAGATGAACGCAGATATTATTCCCCCAGTTGGAAAAGCAGCTACAGCAGGAATTCGCGTCGTACAAACAGAAGTTAAAGTTATTCGCAAGCAGCAAGAAAATGCTGTGGTAGAAATGCGGTTGGTGGAAACGGAATGGGAAGGAGAAATGGCTTATTTAGCGACGCTGCGGGACATTACCGATCGCAAGCGCGCCGAAGAAATGCTTTGGTTGTACGATCGGGCTATGGCAGCTACCAGCACCGGAATAGTCATCTCTGACGCAACTAACCCAGAACATCCAATTATTTATTGCAATCCCGCATTTGAGAGCATGACAGGTTATCGGCGACAGGAAGTTATCGGGAAAAACTGCCGATTTTTGCAAGGAAGCGATACAGACTCCGATGCGCTAAACACCATCCGCCAAGCATTGAAAACAGAGAGCGAATGCAAGGTAAGATTAAAAAATTACCGCCAAGACGGAACCGCTTTTTGGAATGCTTTGTCAATATCTCCAGTGCGCGATAGAACAGGTAAATTAACTCATTTCATCGGTGTACAGAGAGACATAACCGATCGCAAACAAGCCGAAGAAGCATTGCATAATTCGGAAGCACAAAGCAGAGAACAAGCAGCTCAACTAGCAGCAGCACTAAAAGAAATAAAATCCACTCATTCCCAATTAGTGCAGAGCGAAAAAATGTCTAGTTTGGGATTGCTAATTGCCGGAGTCGCTCACGAAATCAACAACCCCGTCAGCTTCATTTACGGCAATCTTGCTTACCTCAAAAATTATACTAGAGACTTGTTTAATTACCTCGAACTTTACCAAAAGCACTATCCCAATCCAGTTGTAGAAATTCAACAGAAAATAGAAGAGAATGAGCTAGATTTTTTGGTTGAAGATTTCCCCAAAATCGTATCTTCAATGAGCGTCGGTATCGAGCGGATTGACCAGATTGTCAAGTCGCTGCGGAACTTTTCGCGGCACGACGATTCACAGATGAAACCCGTTAACCTCCATGAAGGTATTGACAGCACGCTGTTAATACTAAATCACCGTTTGAAAGGAAATGGTGAAATACCGCCAATTGCAATTATCAAAGAATATAGAAACTTACCACCTGTGGAGTGTTTTGGTGGGCCGATAAATCAAGTTTTCATGAATATTCTCAGTAATGCGATCGATGCTTTAGGTGATGGGAATAGTAAGCAAAGTTTTCAAGAAATGCGAGAGAGTCCCAGCCAGATTAAGATTTGCACAGAAGTTAGGGAGAATTTTGTAGAAATCAAAATTGCTGACAACGGGCCGGGAATTGCTGAAGAAGTTAAGCAGCGCATATTCGATACATTTTTTACTACCAAACCCGTTGGTAAAGGCACGGGAATGGGTTTGTCAATTAGCTATCAAATTGTTGTAGAAAGACACAATGGCGAATTATCTTGTACTTCGGAATTGGGCAAGGGCACGGAATTTATTATCAAAATGCCGATCGCACATTAGCACATTAGATCGCACATTAGATAAGACGGCGGTTGAAACTGCCGTCTTATCTGGGGAATTAAAAAACCTCCGCACCCTCCAACTTCTTCATAGTTTCAACCTTAGCCCTCGCCGCTTCCCCGCAAGTCTTCGGCGTCGGAAACATCTTCCCAGGATTCGCCAAACCTTTCGGATTAAACACCTGACGCACCCACTGCATCGTCTCCAAATCTACCTCCGAAAACATATCCGGCATAAAACACTTCTTATCAGCACCGATGCCGTGTTCCCCCGAAAGACTGCCGCCGACTTTCACGCACAGCCTGAGAATTTCTCCCCCCAATTCTTCCACCTTTTCCAACGCACCTTTTACCGAGTTATCGTACAAAATCAGCGGGTGCAAATTCCCATCTCCCGCGTGAAATACATTCGCAATCCGATAACCGTATTTCTCGCTCAAACCCTCAATTTCCTTCAAAACATAAGCCATTTGCGTGCGCGGAATTACGCCATCTTGCACGTAATAATCCGGGCTGAGATGACCCGCCGCCGCAAAAGCAGCTTTCCGCCCTTTCCAAATTTTCATCCGCGTTTCCGGGTCATGGGCAGTAGTGATATTTCGCGCTCCATTCTGCTTGCAAATATCAGCAATTCGCTGTTTGTTTGTGGCAACTTCCACTTCTAAACCGTCAATTTCTATCAGCAGAATTGCCGCCGCATCGCGGGGATAACAACCAGTTGCTACTACATCTTCTACAGCATTGATGCTGATATTGTCCATGATTTCCATACCGCCTGGAATAATCCCAGCGCTGATAATATCGGAAACCGATTCGCCCGCTGCTTCGATACTGGCAAAATCCGCCAACAAAACGCAAATCGATTCCGGCGCTTTCAGGATTCGCAAAGTAACTTCCGTGGCGATGCCTAAAGTGCCTTCGGAACCGACAAATATACCTGTTAAATCGTAACCGGGCATTTCGGGAATTTCGCCGCCAACATCGACAATGGAACCGTCGGGAATTACCAATTTTAATCCTAAAACGTGATTGGTTGTAACTCCGTATTTGAGGCAGTGAACGCCGCCAGAATTTTCGGCAACATTACCGCCAATCGAACAAACAATTTGACTGGAAGGATCGGGTGCGTAGTAGAAACCGGCACCGCTAACTGCTTGCGTTACCCAGTTATTAATTACTCCCGGTTGTACGACAACTTGCTGATTTTCTAAGTCTACTTTTAGGATTTTTCGCATCAGGGCTGTGACAATCAGCACGCAGTTTTCTACGGGTAAAGCGCCGCCGGAAAGCCCGGTTCCTGCGCCTCTAGCTACCCAGGGAATGGAATTGCGATCGCATATTTTGACCACATTTGCCACTTCCTCGGTAGTGCGCGGCAACACTACCACAGCGGGGCGCTGGCGGTAGCTGGCGAGCCCGTCGCACTCGTAAACAATCAATTCTTCGCGGCGCTGCACTACCCCGTTTTTGCCGACTACAGCCTCAAATTCTTTAATAACGGGTTTCCAGTTGCGTTCGGTTGCTACGGCTATCATTAGTAACTTAATTTTAAGGGTTGCAATACTGACACTGAGCTGGATCGGCAGTCTCTCGACCGTCGGGAAACAGTTCTTCTTTAGTATAACCGCAGTTTTTGCATTGATAAATAGTCGATCGCACTAGCTGAGTCGGAAAATAGCAAAGTCCGCAGGGCAATCCGATTTTTTTGTCAGTAACTTCAAATCCCGGCCAACCGCACTGCGGGCACAATTGCTGACATTTTCTAACTAAATCGAGAGTTGCATTTTCGATGTTTTTCATCCGAGTGGGATTGTACATCGCCCGCATATCTGTTTCGATGTGAACTCTGCCAGTTGAAGATTTTTTCAAGCCTGCTGTCACCGCCTCAAACAACTGCTTTTCGGTAGTTATTCCCTTAACAATGTCTCCCTCCCCTTTAGCAGCATCGCCAACTATAACCACCAGTCCGTGTGCGGGAAATCCAGCTTTTTGAGCAAAATCATCTGCTTCTTCTATAGTGGCAACTAACTGGTGACTGTAATTAGTTTCTACAGACAATGATTCGCCGATAATTTCGAGATTGTTGGCTCGATCTAATAAAATTACGATTTCTCGATTAGCTGGCAGATACGGCATCATTGGGTGAGGGCCGAAAGTACCTTCACTCGCAAATGCCAGAGTTTCGCCCGCAATTTCTAGAGCTTTTTCTGCTTTCCGGCGGGCGGCTTCTATTTGAGTGCCCAAGCGTTTAACTTCTCTAGTAAATGTTCCGAAAGCGTCTGTATTAAGCTCTGGCGACAGTACAATTTTAACGCCTAATTCTCGTTCCACAATGGGAGCCATCACCCGTTCTTTTTGGTGCATTGTAGCAATAACGGCGGTGCGGTCGATCAATAAGTGATGTTGGTTCATCTATTTTAAATACTGCAAATAAAACTGATATCACTGCTTGTTTTTATTGCTTGACAAATCAATTACAAAATTTGCTCCATCATCATAAATCCGTTTTCTCGTTTGACCGAGTTTTTGTAAGGTATCTTGAAATTCAAAAGTGTTCAATGCCTGATTTCGGAGCCAAAAACCTAGTGGCTTGACTTCGAGTCTATATTCTAGAGATTTCCTAGGAAAGTTCGCTTCATTAGCGTAAGAATATGCAACATATCTAATCGATTTTGAAACTAGATAATCTGCTAGCGCTTCTTCTCCTTTAAAGGAAGGCATACCGGGCGGAAGGCTAGCCCCGCCTGGGTAGTCTGCAATCCAGATTGTATGTTTCTTAAAATTCATTAAAAAAGGTTTGTCAAGTCTTGTTAAAACTATTTCTCCTTCAGGAACCGAATCTAGCATTTTTGAATATTTTTCTCGCTCGTCTCGTGTCACTAAAGGTACATTTTTCAAACCAGAGGCAATGTTCTCTACATAGTTATTATATTGTATAAACATTTTGTCGCCATTACAATTTATCGCTAATAACAATGACAAAAATAATACACCAATGAAACGCCTATTTCTTAAGTTTAAGTTTGACATTTTTGGCTCGATATTTTCCATAACAACCAATATTAATATCAGGAACACAACCAATAGTAGTGAATATGAATAGCGGTCGATATCCGAGCCTCCAGTAGAAACTCCTATGATTGCAACGCCCATCACATTACTAAGATTAATAGACAGAGTTGCTTCCCTAACAATTGGCTTTTTATGGAGACCAACCATAAAAAATCTAATTCTCAATACAGTCAATAAATAAACAATTGCTAAAATTGCATATAGCTTGAGTCTAAGTGCTGAAAATCGAAAAAGCTCTCCAAAAATCTCATTGCTAGGAAGCTTGACCGAGCCTCCGTATACAGAACCATGAAAACCTTTCCCAAGTATGGGATATAGTAAAGTCCCTGATGACTGATACAGTGAGATCGACCAGGGTAAAATAAACACAGCCAATAAAATACTAGCCAAACAAAATTCGTAGATTGCTTTATGCTTTATTTGGCTGCCAAGGATATAGAAAAAATAACTAAAGGTGAAGAAAATAATACACGCGGGAATCAAGGTGGTTTTTAAAGCGCAGATGGCGGCTGCAAGCAATCCTACAATCGCAGCATTACTGTGGATGTTTGTTGCTTTTAGCTTGTCCCAATCAAAAACTCTAAATAAGCTGAAGAAAAGACATACCGGAATTAATATACCAGTTGTATTTGTATGATCTCGGCTAATTAATAAAAATGCGAACACAATCAGTAATGTCGAGCTTTTTGAAAATTGTTTTTGCTGACAGTATCCGATCGTGAGTCCTATCATTACGACTAAGGCGCATCCGGGATCGATCAGATATAAACTTCTTTCATCCAACAGGCTGAGAATTAATGTATGCAAGAATGATTGTCCTCCCAGTGCAGATACCAATCTTCTTTCGCTGAAAGGATCGGAACCAAGAGAACCTATTTGAAGCATTTTATGGGGGAATACAAAATAGGCGTGGTAGTCATCGTGAGGATTAAAATTATACCAGGCCACTGAACCACTGTATTGCACAGCAGCCAGAAGCAAAGCGATAAAAGTCCCGATCGCCAAAAAACTATTTTCTTTAAAAGCATTAATTAACCGATTCAGCTCGTCGGCGATCAAAGTTTTATTTGCCCAGGCATCTATTATTCCGTAAAGTGCGCCCAAGCATATATATATTAAAATAGTTGCTTGCGAAATAGTCCATGTCACATTTAATAAACCACCAAATATAATCGTCCAAGCTATCCCCCAAGCGGCTCTTTGTCCCCAGTCAACTCTGTACTGAGGAAAAAGGATGCGGTTGACTACTCCACCCCAACCAATCAGGGATACAAGAATGAAAATTCCCCAGGCAAAAGAAATAAAATAATAATAATTCATAATTGTGACCTCAGTATCGATTTAGAAGGTTACGATCAGACACACCCTTTGAATTAAGTTATCAACTCAGCACTCAATGATCAATGTTAAAAGCGATCGCTAGTTGCCCCCAGCGGTTCCCCCACTTTGACCTTGGAGTACAAAAATTACTCCCGTCATAATTAGCCCCACGCCTACCAACCGCAGCGGTGGCAAAGGCTCGTTAAATACAATTTTCCCGCCCAACACAGTAAACAGGTAACTAATTGACAGTAAAGGCGAGACTATGCTAATGTTGGCGCGAGACAAAACGACGATAAAGCCGATCGAAGAAACTGCATACAAACACAGACCTCCAACTATCAAAGGCTGAGTTGCCATTGCGAGAATTTTTTCCACTAAATTAGCCGCGCCAATGGGCCCTAAGATTTTTGCTCCTGCTTTCAGACTAAATTGACCCACTACACTGCACAAAATAGCAGCGAGCAAAACTAGAAAAACGCTTCTACTCATAAATTAACTAACCTAATATTACAAAAAAACGGCAGTTGGGAAAAAATTGAAAAACTTTAATTAAGTTTTGTTGATTTTTATTCACAACTAATAATTTAAGCAGAGATACTGGAAAAGTAAGTATTGTCGATCGCCAGCAACGCCTGGAATAAACCTATGGCAGAACAGACCAACACCAGCGGGGAATACACTCTCGAACTCTCGATACTCATGCCCTGCCTCAACGAAGCAGAAACTTTAGAAATTTGCATCGAGAAGGCTCAGAGGTCACTGCGCGAACTGGATATTGCCGGCGAGGTCATCATAGCAGACAACGGCAGCACTGACGGTTCCCAAGATATCGCCACCAAAATGGGGGCCCGAGTCGTGCCCGTAGCAGCCAAAGGCTACGGCAGCGCCCTGATGGGAGGCATCGTAGCGGCGCGCGGAGTTTATATTATCATGGGCGACGCTGACGACAGCTACGACTTTTCTAACCTCGGTGCCTTTGTCGAAAAATTGCGGGGAGGCTGCGATTTAGTCATGGGAAACCGCTTTCAAGGAGGCATCAAACCGGGTGCAATGCCGCCGCTGCACAAATATTTAGGAAATCCGGTGCTGACATGGGTTGGGCGGTTATTCTTTGCAAGTCCCGCCGGCGATTTTCACTGCGGATTGCGGGGTTTTAGGAGAGACTCAATTTTGAAACTCGACTTGCAAACAACGGGTATGGAATTTGCTAGCGAAATGGTCGTCAAAGCATCTCTGTACAAGTTGAAAATCGCTGAAGTCCCAACGGTACTATCTCCCGACGGGCGCAGTCGCCCGCCGCACTTGCGAACTTGGCGAGATGGCTGGCGGCATCTCAGATTTTTGTTGCTTTACAGTCCTCGCTGGCTGTTTTTGTATCCTGGTGTGGCGCTGATGATTTTGGGTATAATTGTTACCATCTGGCTGTTGCCCGGTACTCAAAAGATTGGCAGTATTAACTTTGACGTACATACGCTGCTTTATGGGGCGATCGCAATTATCGTCGGTTTTCAAGCAGTAACTTTCGCCTTCTTCACCAAAGTTTTCGCCATCAGCGAAAAACTGCTGCCGGAAGACCCCAAACTCAACAAAATATTTCGCTACGTTACCTTAGAAACAGGATTGATTACCGGAGTCACGCTGATATTAATCGGAATAGTTGGCTCGTTTTTGTCATTAACTATCTGGAGCGATACAGCTTTCGGTTTTCTAGATCCTTCTAAAACTCTCCGTTTAGTTATTCCCTCGCTCACGTGCCTGACCGTCGGTTTACAGATGGTTCTATCCAGCTTTTTTCTCAGCGTGCTGGGCTTGAAGCGCAGGTAAACTAATTATCACTGAAACACTACAACCTCTGCTCTGAGTACATCCAAAACCTCAAATCCTATGACAATAAATCAAAAAAACTCCAGCGAGTACGTAGGCCCCAAGCTTGGTGGTTTCGCCACCAAACTATCTTGGTACGCCCGCCAAAAAATGTTTAATTTACTCATGGCATTAGCCAATCCCAGCGGCGACACAACCGTGTTGGATGTAGGAGTAACTTCCGACCGCCGCGAAGATTGCAATTTTTTTGAGAAACTCTATCCCTACCCCCACAAAATCACCGCTGTGGGCATGGAAGATGCTGCATTTTTAGAACAAGAATATCCCGGTTTAAAGTATGTCCGTTCTAACGGTTTGACTTTACCATTTCCAGACAAAAGTTTTGATTTAGTCGTGAGTTTTGCTGTCATCGAACACGTCGGCAATCGAACTCAGCAAAAAACTTTTATTCGAGAACTTTGCCGCGTCGGCAAAACCTGCTGCATCACTACTCCTAACCGCTGGTTTCCCGTAGAATTCCACACCGCTGTCCCCTTAATTCACTGGCTTCCCCCCTCTTCGTTTCGAGCTCTTTTGAGATTGCTGGGCAAGAACTTTTTCGCCCAAGAAGAAAACCTCAATCTTTTATCCGAAAAAGATGTATTGCAGATGCTGCCAGCAGAGGCTAAAATTGATACCAAACATTTCCGGCTTCTCGGTTTAATATCCAATTTGCTTTTTTATGTAAAAAATCCCCTGTGATCGAAGAAACCTGATTTTTACTTTTACTGTTGGCTGCAACGAAAGATGTTTGGAAAAAACCAAATTTCTGACTATCTCCGCGTCCAAGACTTTCTACAATTTTGTTTCTAAATCCAGCACAAAATTTTCTCCGTCTTCATACAATTGTTTTCGAGTTTTTGCAAGTTCCCACACGTTATCCCGAAAGTCGTGAGAAAGTTTTGCTTGCAGTCGAAACCAAGATGACAATCCAGGCCCTGAAGTATCTACAGCAGGATGATGGAGACTCCAAGACGAATAAGCTATGTATCGAATAGATTTTGTGGCTAAATAGTTTGCCAAGGCTTCAGGGCCTTTGAAGGCAGGCATACCGGGTGGCAAACTAGCTCCCCCGGGCCAGTCAGCGAGAAAAATTTGATTGCGTTTAAAGTCGAGAATAAAAGGTGCGTCTAGTCTGGTCAAAACTGTTTCTCCTTGTGGAATAGACTGCTGTAGGGCTGCATATTGCGACTTTTGCTTGGCTGTAGCTAACGATGGATTTGTTAGTCCAAATTGAATGTTTTTTAGATACGCTGAATAAGTTTGTTTGGTGGTATCCCAATCGTAGCTAATTGCCAAACCAGCACAAAATACAGCAACCAGAAAAAAATTGCCTGCTTTGTTTTTATTTGATGGGTCCGTGTCGGTCATTGCTATTGCGAGCAATATTAAAATTGCTGGGAATAGGTGGGAGAAAGAATAGCGAAAAGGGTTGGCATTTTCGGTAAGTACACGGCAACTATTGCCAATCCCGCTGCAATTGTCATAGATAAAGCTGCTTGGCGGTTGGAAAACGATGGTGGAAAAATTTATTTTTAAGTTAAAATTTGGGGATTAACTATCGCCCGAGGAGAGCACCAAAAGGTCGATCGCCCTAACAGCAATATCCTCTGGCGTTCGATCGCGCGAAAAGCTAGCGGGGATCTGGCATTATACTGATTTTCTTCCGATGCTGAGTGTGGCGGGCCAAAGCGATCCGGCAGGCGATCGATAGTTAATCCGCGCGATCGCACTTCGGGAAGAAAAGGGCGATCGCACTTTCTTTGAGCCAAAATCAGTTTGATTGGGTTTGGCTCAAAGAAAGTTGCTATAATTTATCGATAATCCCACAGACTAGGAGATTAATATGCAAGTCAAAGATATGACAGTTGAGCAACTGCGGGACTTGATTCGGCATACCGTTGAACAATGCTTAGAAGAATATTTGGGCGATCCTGATGCAGGTTTAGAAGTTAAGGAAGAAGTCAAGCTGAAATTGTTAGAGTCAATGAAGCGCAAGCAAGCAGGAGAAAGCAGCATCGAAGCGGGGGAAGTTTATCAAAAACTCGGCATGAAGGCGTAATGAGCTATTTGGTTGAGTTGACAGCAGAAGCTCTGGTTAACCAAGAAAGATTGACTCAGCCTGTGCGGGAGCGTATAGGTAATAAAATCAATTGGTTGGCTGAAAATTTTGAACAAATTACTCCTATGCCGTTGTCGGCTAATCTGGCAGGTTTCTTTAAGTTAAGAGTGGGTGATTATAGCAATCCGATCTGAGTCTCACAACACAACGCCCTCTTGTCTTCCTAGACTTGTTGTATAGCAAGGCTTTCAAATTTTACGGATCTAGAAAATCACTTAGGATTGCTATATCGGGTAATTTATTCTTTTGATGATGATTTAAATGTGATTACTATTCACCAGATTGGACACCGGAGAGAAATTTATGATTAACTGAAGTGCGATCGCACTTCGGGAAGAAAAGGGCGTACTTGGGAAGAAACGGGCGATCGCATTTTCCTAGAGCCTAAATTGCTATAATAACAATCAGCCCAAAAATCTCAACATAAAGCCTATGTCTACTTATAGCGAGGTACTAAGTCAGGCTCAAAGTCTCACTCTTGAAGAGCAACAGCAACTTTTAGAATTTTTGTCAGCATTGATTCGTCAGCGGGAAACAACCGAGACTCAGGATAGCAGTCAAAGATTGCCCAGGAAAAATTTAAAGAGATGGCGCGGTTTTTTACCGAAGCGTGTGGATGCTTTGGAATTCCAGTTGCAGCTAAGAGAAGAATGGGATGAGTAATATCTCAATCACTTCGATCGCAGTGCTACGATAAAATCAGCGAAATAAAGTGTAATCTAAGACAGCCTATGTTGACTGTAGAACAGATAGAAAATGCGATTCTCGAACTTCCGCCGAACGAAATTGGAGAGTTGTTAGAGTGGTTTTTGAATTTGGATTACCAACGATGGGATATTCAGCTAGAGAAAGATATTGCTAAGGGTAAACTGGATGCTTTAGCAGGAGAAGCGATCGCCGATTTTGAGAGTGGTAACTATCGAGAGATTTAATGCACTATACTACTCGAAAATTTTGGGACTGTTATAACGCTTTACCCTCAACGGTACAGGCTACAGCAGATCAGTGTTATGAGTTGCTGAGGGTCGATCCGTCTCATCCTTCTTTACATTTTAAGAAAGTTGGTAAGTATTGGTCTGTAAGGGCTGGACAGGCTTATCGGGCGTTGGGTATTGAAATTAAAACAGGTATTTTGTGGTTTTGGATTGGTACTCACGCAGAGTACGATGGGCTGATAGGTAAATAATCCAATAGTGCGATCGGCGTAGCTATCCCGTGGGCGATCGCACTTTGGGAAGATAAGGGCGATCGCGCTTGGGGAAGAAACGGGCGATCGCTTTCGATTTCACCTTCATCCAGAAATATTAAGGGGTCTTGAGCCTGACCGATGGGATACCATAGTTCACTAGCAGGTAGTCTCTATCCACGGCTTCATAATTCCGTAAAATTACTTATTGACAATTAGGTAACTTCAGTGTTACCTTAGTAATTAAAATTAAACCATTAATATGGGTAACTTTGTAGCAATATTTATTGGGGCTTTTATAACCCTAGCAGCCACTTGGCTAGCTGCTTTTCTTTGGGGAGCAATTACTGGGTTTTCTCTAGGTTTTTGGGGGATATGAGCAAAAAACTATCTTATGTTGGAGTAGCTATTGTATGGATTGCTTTATTGTGGTTGCTTCCGCTTGGTCAAGCCCAAGCTGAGCCTAGCATAGTAAGGAAAACAACTGAATCAATAAGAAGTGAAACTAGGTTCCAAGAAACTTTAGGGCCCCGCCAAAGTGAAAAATTATCTACGGGAGTAGACAAAAAAAGTAATGATAAATATCCCAAACTAGAATATTATGATACTCATCTTGAATCTTACGATTCTAATATAGTGAAAGATGGTTATGTTCGAGGTGGAAGATTCGGTTATAAAATAGGAAAAACCTTGAAAGAACGAACAATAGAAAAAAAGTAGTGTAGTTTTATGATATTGACATTCACCCAAGCTGATATTGTTAACATATTTCTATTCTTTTTAGCTTCAATAGGATCTTCTATTTATGTTATCAAAAATCCCAAGGTTAATTTTCTTGATTTTAACAAAGAGCCAAATCTTTTAGATAATTCAGTGAATCAAGAAGAAAACTCTGACCAAGAAAACAGCAGTTCAGAAATTTTAGAAGTTGCAGAAAAGCAACATATTAATACTACTAACCAGTCAGATCAAGAAATATCAAAGATATCACTAGAGACAATTCTTAAAAAGGCATTACCAGTATTTTTCTCTTTCGTGGTAATATATCTCTTGTATAAATTTTTTTCCGCCTATCCTCTAACTGATTTTTTATTCTCTCTCTAAACTCTCTGATTGCCGAGTTCACTAGCTCAACTCCCTGGTCAGCTTAATAATAGGGTTGAAGTTGAGGGTGAGGGTAGTCATAGCAATATTTTATCCTTACTTCAACTACGAAAACATCAATCTACCTTTCGGTTGAGGGACAATTCGCCCTAATTCCTGAACAGTCTCAATCCACTCCTGCATAATCACCTCTACATTTTGCAGTGCTGCTTGATAAGTTTCACCATCAGCAGCACATCCGGGCAATTCAGGCACTTCTGCAATAAATGCCTGGTCTTCCTCTACAATTGTTAATTTGGATAAGGGATAATTATTTTACCGCTAACAGCTAAGTTATCATAGCTACTGGCTTAATCTGGAATTCCCCACTCACCTATATCAACTTCTTCGCCAGTTTCTTTTGCTCGTAAAAGAGCAGTTTGAATCTCATCGCCTAACTGCGAAAACTTGACTGTTTGACGACGGGTGGGTTCCCATCGAGGCATATTGAAGAAAGGTCTACTTACATTTTCTTCTTCTACCGTTTTAATTACTGTTTCTTTGCCATCCCATTCATAAGTTATATGGAAAGTAGTTACAAGTGTTTGACCCGCGTAGCTATGATGTTTTTCCTTAACTATATACATAATCCCCTCACAACCTTACTTGATTTTTTTATGAACCTCTCAAACTTTATGAATTTGATTATTACAATTATAGCATTCATTTTGGTTGGCAATAAATACTTTGTAAATATGATAATTTAACTAATTTTTGAGCTTTTAAATTCTGCCTCATTGCTTGGCATCAATTAGTAGAGAGGTTTTATACAACGTCTTTACTAATTGATGCCTACTACAATCCTATTCTACCCCCTCAATCCGATCTTCCACCTCCTGATACAACTCGCGCAAGCGATCCAAATTACTCTCCGAAGTCTCCCAATAACCCCGGCCATTCACCTCAAGCAAAGTGCTGACAATCTTGCGGAACGAATGAGGATTCAGATTCAGCAAACGCTTCTGCATCTCCGCATCTTCGATAAAAGTGGTGTTGACATCCTCATACACCCAATTATCCACCGCGCCCGCAGTCGCACTCCATCCAGTCGTATTCACCAGACGCTTAGAAATCTCCCGCACGCCCTCATATCCGTGCGATAACATCCCCTCGTACCACTTCGGATTCAGCAGCTTAGTCCGCGAATCTAAACGCACGGTTTCTGATAGCGTCCGCACCTGCGCGTTGGCTGTTGTCGTATCAGCAACAAAGGATGTTGGTTGCTTCCCGTCGGCCCGCAAACTGCCGATCAATTTAGTCGGATCGGAATCGAAATAGTGCGACACGTCGGTTAGCGAAATCTCCGCAGAATCTAAGTTTTGGAAGGTGACATCAGCAGTTTTTAAGGATGACTCAAAAATCTGCCTGTCTTGTTCCATAGTTCCCGGATTGTCGGAAGAAAAGGCGAAGGATTTGCGGGTTAAATACATTTCCTGCAACTCGGCTTCGCTTTCCCAAGTGCTGTTTTCTACCGCCAAGTTGATGTTAGATGAATAGGAACCAGAAGCATTGGAAAACACGCGGGTTGCTGCTTGGCGCAAATTGATTCCCATTTCTTCCGCTTGCTTCAAGGCGTGTTTGCGGACGAAGTTCATTTCTAAAGGTTCGTCGGCTTCCGCTGCCATTTTCACGGCTTTATCTAACAAATTCATTTGGTTGATGAACAAGTCGCGGAATACGCCAGAACAGTTAATTACTACGTCGATTCGAGGCCGTCCCAACTCTTCTAAAGACAGCAATTCCAGTTTGTTTACCCGGCCCAAAGCATCGGGTACTGGCTTGACTCCCACCATCCACATTACTTGGGCGAGGGATTCGCCGTAAGTCTTGATGTTGTCGGTTCCCCAGAGCACAACGGCGATGGTTTCGGGATAGTTTCCGCCGTTATCGGTGCGCTGTCTTTCTAATAGTCTGTCAACGACAACTTTAGCAGACTTCACCGCACCCGTCGTCGGGATTGACTGCGGATCTAAAGCGTGCATATTCTTGCCAGTCGGCAAAACATCCGGGTTGCGAATCGGATCGCCGCCGGGCCCGGGGATAATGTATTCGCCTTCTAGGGCGCGCAACAAAGCGCCTAATTCGTTGTCGGCACAAACTTGCTGCAAGCAGAATTCCAGATACTCAAACAGCGGTTTAATCGGTTCTGGATCGACTTTTTTGTAACCGGCTGCGTGCAAGGCATCAATCCAAGGTGTTTTCTTGCCCATGTTGAAGAAATTCAACTTGGAAACTAGGGAAACTCGGCCTTCAGCGTCGGTTTGTTCCTTCACCAAAGCGCTGACTGCATCCCGACAGGCTAGGGTGATGTTTTGCAGCAATTCGACATCAACTAAAATGCCTTTGTCGCTGTTAGTGTAAACTTCTTCGATATCGCGTCCCAGACTGTTAGCGATAATTCGCGGTAAGCTGATCAAGTTGTCTTCTTCGCGATCTAAATTGGCGATATTTACTAAAGTTGCGATCGCCTCTTCGGCAGTTGGCGGCTTACCGATAATATGCAAACCGCAAGGTAACAACCGCGATTCAATCTCCATCAACTTGCGGTAAACCAAGCCAACTAAATTGTCCCGTTCCTGGGCAGTCATCCCCGCAGCAACCCCTCTTTCCTGTTCGGGAGGTAGGTCAATATCTTTGTCTAAATTGACCAAACGGCATTTTTCGACGATCGCATCCACAATCGGCACACCGCGCCCAGTCTCTTTCAAAGTTTGATAGGAAGCAATTAACTCGCTGAGTTCCTGCAAACCTTTGTACAACCCAGCATTTTCAGCCGGAGGAGTCAGATAACTGATTGTTTCAGCATAACTGCGGCGCTTAGCAATTGTTGCCTCACTAGGATTATTAGCAGCGTAATAATAGAGGTTAGGAATCTTGCCGATCAAACTGTCAGGATAACAATCGACAGACATTCCCATCTGCTTACCGGGCATGAATTCTAGGGAACCGTGAGTGCCGAAGTGCAGCACCGCATCCGCACCCCAAATGCGCTCCAAATATGTGTAGTAAGCAGCAAAACCGTGGTGCGGGCTGGCGGAACGAGAGAATAACAACCGCATCGGATCGCCTTCGTATCCAAAAGTAGGTTGCACTCCGATAAACACATTGCCAAAATGTTTGCCGTAAATTAGCAAATTTTGTCCGTCGCTGTTCAAATGTCCCGGAGGCGGGCCCCAATTTTCTTGCAATCGTTCCGAGTAAGGAGTGAATTCTTCATACTCAGCTACGGACATCCGGTGAGCAATATTTAACTCAGGACTTTGGTATTGGGCTGTGGCGTCGTGGATGACTTCTTGCATCAGCTTTTCGGCAGATTCCGGCAGTTCTGGCAAGTCGTAACCGTTGCCTTTTAGGGCTTTCAATACTTCGTAAATTGAGCCGAAAACGTCGAGGTAAGCGGCTGTTCCGACGTTGCCTTTATCGGGAGGAAAACTGAAAACTGTGATCGCAACTTTCTTATCTAATTTTGGTTTGCGGCGCAGCATTGCCCATTTCATGGCACGCTGGGAAATTGCTTCGATTCGGTCTTGTAGGGCGATCGCCTTGCCAGTTGCGCCATCTCTTCCCGACAAAATAATCGGTTCGATCGCACCATCCAACTCAGGAATGGCAACCTGCAAAGCAACTTGAATCGGGTGCAAGCCCAAATCGCTATTTTCCCACTCTTCCGTCGTTTGGAAAACCAGCGGCAAAGCCACCATATAAGGGCAATTGAGCTTTTTCAAAGTATCGATAGCCTTTGGGTGATCTTGTTTCGCCGGGCCACCTACCAAAGCAAAACCAGTCAGAGAAACTACCGCATCAACTATCGGCAGAGGTGTAACACCTTTGGCCCCGACTTCCAAGAAAAAAGTCTCAACTGGTTTAGAGAAGTCCAAACCGCCGGCAAAAATCGGCAAAACCCGCGCCCCCATTGCCTCAAATTCCTGCACGATTGCGACGTAGTGCGCGTCATCTCCGGTAACTAAGTGAGTGCGCTGCAACACTAAACCGATGCAGAGTGCGAGGGGGTCTTTGAGGTCTGCGGAAATATCTGTGCGGGCATTATACCAGTTCAGATATCCTTTGACATCCTCAAACATTCCTGGTGCCAAGGGATGCCAAATCCCCATATCTGGGTAGACAACCGGTTCTTGAAAACTTAGCTGTTCCTGGCCTTTGAAGACATATTTATGGGACAGCATCAGCAGGAAGTTTTCCAAGTTTTCTTGGGAACCGCCCAGCCAATACTGGAAACTCAGCATAAAGTTGCGGGCATCTTGGGCTTTGTCGATCGGCAAATATTTCAGCACTTTCGGCAAAGTTTGCAGCAGTTTCAGCATTCCGTCTTGGAAGGAACTCCCGGATTTTTCCTTCCGTTTTTTCATGAATTCGCCGATCGCGCTTTTGCTTTGTCCCAACTGCGCCATCGAGAAACTGCCCATTTTATTCAGGCGCATCACCCCCGGCATCGACGGGAAGACAACGGCGACATCCAAGCTGTCGCGCAGCGGTTCTACAGCCGCTACCACTTTTTCGGCCAAATCTTCGATAAAAATTAGAGAAGCAATAAATACGTTGGCATCGGCCACATCCCGCTTGAAGGCCTCGTAATTTTCCGGGCTGCGGAGTTCCTCGATCAGGTAGCCGCTGATTTCTATTGCCAGATTCGGATTTTTGTTATTTATCGCTCGAACCGCTGCCGACAGGGCGCTTTGATACTGCGGTTCTAGTACGACATAGACCACCTTCATGAGCGATCGCCCCTGCAAGTTTTCCGGCACGACGTGGCGAATGGTGGGCTTGACGTGAGTGAACATCCGGTTAGGCTCCTTTAAGATGCTGTTTTCGGCAATCGGGAATTTTTTTATCCCATAAGCATTTTTACCAGAAAACGCTTGCCATTGGGCGATTTGAGCCTGCACATGACACAATTCGACAAATTTATGACGATTTTTCGTTACATTATTTGACAAATTCCTTGAGCAAACACTCCAAATTTTATTAGTAAATCTTTACTTGACAGAAAAACAAATATATGAATTCATAAAATATGATAAAAAAATAAACGATAGACCAATCTTTGAGAAAAACGCTCCTGACCAAGGTTCCAAAGTTTGTAGAACTAATTAAACTGGCGATCGAGCAATTAATCAAATGCAGAAAAAAATCAGTTCCGAATCTGCAATTTTCCGTTCTGATGAGTTCCGCATGAGAAAATTTATATATTGGTCGGGAACTTAAAACAGTTTCATAAATTCAGTATTGTATAAGTTCCCGATCCGCGATCGATCGCCAGCGAAATTAATTGCTTTTTATTGTCAGGCTCATCAAAACCCTAGGGGGAAAACATGGCTAACTACGCAATTTTCGACGAACAATACTACCTAGCTCAATATCCTTGGGTCAAACCCGCCATTGATGCAGGAATCATCAAATCCGGCAAAGAACACTTTGAAAAATACGGTCAAGCCGGCGGCTTAACTAAAATATCGCGGTATTTTGACGAAGCTACTTACCTCGCCGCCAACCCAGACCTTCAACCCTTCGTCCGCACAGTCAATCCCAACGCACCTTTTGCAACCGGTCTCGATCACTTTATTCAATTCGGCTACGATGAAGGACAGCGCCGGGCCTCCGTATCTCCCGAATACAACGAAAGCTTTTATTTAGCAAACAACTCAGAACTGCAACCGTTTATTCAGAACGGAACTTTCAAATCTGGGTATCAGCATTTCATTCAATTTGGCGCAAAAGAAGGTCGTTTTGGAACTTCATTTTTTGAACCGGAATACTTAAAGAAAAATCCTGATATTGTGCCATTTGTCAACTCGGGAAATTTGAAAACCGGTCGGGAACACTTCTTCAATTTCGGCAAAAACGAACCCAGCCGGTCTGCGACTTTTGTTGGCAGCCGCAGCAACGATGTCATCACTGGTGCGGGCGCAGGAAATGCCGAACTTATCGGAGTGGAAGTAGGCATCGATCGCAACGGGAACCGGCAGTATGAAAGCTTTGGCACCAATGAATTCGATGTGCTGACCGGCAGTCCGGGCATTGATACATTCGTCCTCGGAGTTCCAGCAGCAGCCCAGAATCCCTCCGCGACACCCCTGTATACGGGTAACGGTCAAGCTACAATTCGGAACTTCGACATAGAAAACGATTTGATCCAACTGCAAGGAAATTCTTTAAACGACGGCTACACTCTGAATCCCGTTGGCAACAATTTATCAATCCAGCGTTTTGGAGATGTGCTGGGCGTGATTGAAGGAGGTGCAACTTTGGGTTTGACTTTCCAAGAATCTAACGGTAACGGTACTTTCTTAATTGGTTAGTCATTAGTCATTAGTCATTGGTCAGTAGTCATTAGTCATTAGTTAGTAGTCAGTAGGGGCAGTTCCCCGTGCGGGCCGTCTTAGTAGTGATTAGTGATTAGTCATCAGTCATCAGTCACTAGCTAATGCTGTTGATTGATGACTTTTGATTGGTTGGGCAATTGTGCCGTAAAATAGTTTGATCGATCGCACTTTTTATTCTTACTTAAAAAAGCAAAAATGAATTACGATATCTTTGACGAACAATACTACCCGTCGCTTTGACACGATCGCTGTTATTGAAGGCGGCGCAAATGTCAAGTTGAATTTATTACCACAACTTAATGGTTCTCTACTTCTACTTGGGTAGAAATCTCGAAGCTATTGGGGATTTGGCTGATTGTTGCTGGGGAGTGCGATCGCTAATTGAGCTTTAATGAGATTAGACAATGAAAAAAAAATCACCCGATAGGGTGATTGTCTCAATTCCAGATGATTGATAAATTGCACAAACAGCCAATTAAAGCCGCAGGAGGAAAACATGGCTAACTACGCAATTTTTGACGAAAAATACTACCTTTCTCAATATCCTTGGGTCAAGCCAGCAATTGACACAGGAGTTATCAAATCTGGACAAGAACACTTTGAAAAATACGGTCAAGCCGGCGGCTTAACTAAAGTATCGCGGTATTTTGACGAAGCTACCTACCTGGCTGGCAACCCAGACATCGCTGCCTTAGTCCGCACCCCCAACAACCCAAACGCTCCTTTTGCGACCGGGCTAGACCACTTTATCCAATACGGTTACGAAGAAGGTCGCACTCGCGTATCGCCTGAGTATGACGAAGCGTTTTATGTAGCAAATAACCGACAGTTGCAGCCGTTTA
Source organism: Microcoleus sp. S1D4 (assembly GCF_036700765.1). Lineage (NCBI taxonomy): Bacteria > Bacillati > Cyanobacteriota > Cyanophyceae > Oscillatoriales > Microcoleaceae > Microcoleus > Microcoleus sp. S1D4. Next base: position 108,226 of record NZ_JAUBPP010000004.1, on the reverse strand, counting down.
TTCAGAATGGAACTTTTAAAAATGGCTACCAGCATTTCATTGAATTCGGCATCGAAGACGGTCAGTTTGGGACTTCATTTTTTGAAACAGAATACTTACAAAAAAATCCCGATGTTCGGCCGTTTGTCGAATCGGGAGCCTTGAAAACTGGTCGGGAACACTACTTCAATTTCGGCAAAAACGATCCTAGCCGCTCTGCGACTTTTATCGGAAGTTCCGGGAATGACATGATTGCCGGTGCTGGGGTGGGAAATACCGAATTAATTGGAACTGAAGTAGGTTTACGTACAGGTAATGGCTTTGGCGAGGGCCGAGTGTATGAAGGTGACGGCAGCAATGAATTCGATACTCTCATTGGCGGTAGCGGCCGCGATAAATTCGTACTCGGAGACCTTATAGAAGGCAGTAAGGGGAATCCGGCCGGAACCGCAACATTCTATATCGGGCCGGGTTTTGCGACAATTCGGAACTTTACGAAAGGTGAGGATAGCATCCTGCTAGGAGATAATTTATCACCTTTCTCAGATCAATTCTTGATATTGCCGATCAACAACAATCGAGATTTAGCTATCCAAACGAACGGCTTGTTCGTCTCCCGTCCAGATGGAAGTCCGGGAATTAGTAGCTTTGACACGATCGCTGTTATTGAAGGTGGCGGAAATCTCAGTTTGAATGTATTACCAGAATCTACTGTTTTTAGATTTTTACTTGGCTAGAAATCTCTAAGCTATTGGGCATTTGGCTGATTGTTGCTGGGGAGTGCGATCGCTAATTGAGCTTTAATGAGATTAGACACTGAAAAAAAAATCACCCTATAGGGTGATTTTCTCAGTTCCAGATGATTGATAAATTGCATAAACCGCTATTTAAAGCCGCAGTATAAAAACATGGCTAACTACGCAATTTTTGACGAACAATACTACCTTTCGCAATATCCTTGGGTTAAACCTGCCATTGATGCAGGAATCATCAAATCTGGGAAAGAACACTTTGAAAAGTTCGGTCAAGCTGGCGGCTTAACCAAAGTATCGCGGTACTTTGACGAAGAAACTTATCTAGCTCAAAATCAAGATATTGCTCCCTTGGTTCGCACCCCAAACAATCCAAACGCGCCTTTTGCTTCAGGTTTAGACCACTTTGTTCAGTTTGGCTACGAAGAAGGTCGCACCCGCGTATCGCCTGACTACGACGAAGTTTTTTATTTAAAACGTCATCCGGAGATAACTCCATTCGTGGACAACGGAACTTTTAAATCTGGGTTTCAGCATTTTATCAAATTCGGAAAAACAGAAGGTAGGTACGGCACAAGTTTCTTTGAACCGCGTTACTTGCGAGACAACCCTGATGTGGCCGCAGTTGTGGAGGCTGGAGGTTTAAAAACCGGGCGAGAACACTATCTCAAATTCGGGCAATTCGAGGCAAATCGCTCTGCAATTTTTACTGGAACCAACGGAAACGATATCGTAACTGGCTTTCAAACAGGTAAAAATCAAATCAATGGACTTCAGGTGGCTTTATCCAAGAATATATTTACTCCCAATAGCTATGAAACTGTGAAATTCCAGGAATCCACCAGGGAGTTTTTCATTTCTACCAGTGAATTCGATACCCTGATTGGCACTCCCGGCTCTGATTACTTCGTTCTGGGTGATGTTTTTCCTAACAATCGACCGAGTTTGATTGGCCCAATTACATTCTATATAGGTAACGGCGAAGCAACAATTGTCAATTTTGAAAAAGGTAAGGATTTTATCCAGCTTGCAGGGAGTTTGGATCCCTTTAACATATTTCCGTCAGGTGGAGACTTAATCATCGAAAAATTGGGAGACACAATTGCCAAAATTCTGGGCGGTGCAAATCTAAATCTGAAACGGGTTTACATCGTAAATCCTTTCAATATTCCTGACATAGGTTATGTATTTCTCGGCTAGAAAGCAATTAATACTAACGAGAAACCCGATCGCTCCCAGCAACCGGGTTTCTCAACAACTAAGCCCGATCGCCCTTGCCTATTCCGGCAACTCGCCAAAGCGATCGCGGTATCTAACTACCAATTCTTCAGCCGTCAAATACCTGCTACCTCTTTCATCAAACCAATACAAAACTTCTAACTGCCTTTCTCCCTCCCTATATCGACCTCGACCAATGCCTAAACCCACTTCCGGCATCCAAAAAGGTTTGCCAATTTGTTGTTCGTACTCGCCGTTTATCGTTTGGCAAACTTCAAACGGTTGATCGAGTTTTGATTTTCGTTATCCACAGGAGTATCATCCGAAGAAGGAAGCTCGGCACCGGTTGGCAAACGCATTTCTCGATCGAGTGGTACCATGATATAAAAATGGCAAATTTATTAATTAATTGTATCATCCAGAAACCGGATTTATTCAATTAACCCGGCTTCTAAGTCTTTAATATATATCTTGGAAAAGTCAAATTCACCCCCCGCAAGTCCCCCCTCCCGCGGGGGGAAACAAGAAATAATCTTGCCTCCTCCCCGCGAGTTCGGGGAGGGTTGGGGTGGGGTGCACTGTATTTTTGCAAAAGTTCTAATGCCGATCGCGCGCCAGCTTCAAAACCTCAACCACATCTTGATGATGTTCCGAAGATGCCCAAATTAAAGCAGTCCAAGTATTATTATCCTTAGCTTTAATATCAGCACCCGCCTCCAGCAAAACCTGCACAACATCAGCGCGCCCGCTACCCGCCGCACTCATCAAAGCCGTCAAACCAAAATTAGTTTTAGCATTCACATCCGCCCCCGCATCCAGCAAAAGCTGTACAATCTCGCTATGTCCGGCAGCAGCGGCACTCATTAACGGCGTCCACCCGTCATTATCCTGACTGTTAGCATCCGCGCTTGCTGCGAGGATTTTTTTGACAATTTCAGCGTTGCCAGCCTCAGCCGCAGCGGTCAAAGCCGTCGCGCCTTCGCCATCTTTGGCGTTGATATCTGCGCGTTGTTCGATCGCACTTTCCACAGCCACAATATCACTCATCTTGACGGCATCAATTAAATCGGTCATAAATTCTCCGTTGTATCCTTTCAAATATTAAATCCTATGGCAGTCGATATTTTAATCCTCTCCAACGGGCCCGGAGAATTAGCAACTTGGGTGCGTCCCGCCGTGCAAGCATTGCGCCAGCAATTGGCAAACAGCGGCACAGAAGCCCGAATCTCGGTAGTGCTGTCCCCCTGTCCGCACGCCACGGGGAAAGAAGCACAAATCGCATCTTCCTATCCAGAAGTGGACAGAGTGCAAGCACCGGAGCATTTTTTTTCATTCCTATTATCGGGCAAAACTGCCCAAAATTGGGATTGGCACGAAACCGGAGTTGTTTTATTTTTAGGTGGCGACCAATTTTTTACAGTTGTTATTGGCAAAAGGCTAAAATATCGCACTGTTACTTATGCGGAATGGGACGCGCGGTGGTATCGCTGGATTGATAAGTTTGGGGCGATGAAACCGGAAGTTTTTGCTAAAGTTCCGAAAAAATATGCTGATAAATTTACGGTTGTGGGAGATTTGATTGCAGAAGTAGGCGATCGCCAATCGGAGGCAAAAGACGGCGCACCGCCCCCACGGGAAATAGAATTAATTGGATTGTTACCGGGTTCTAAGGCGGCGAAATTAGCTTTAGGTGTGCCTTTATGTTTGGCGATCGCCCAATCCATCCACCGCATCCGACCTCAAACACGCTTTGTAATTCCGGTTGCGCCTACCATAGATGTGCAAACTATAGCAGGTTTTGCCGACCCAAAACAAAATCCTTGCCTGCATTTATTTGACAGCGCCAGCGCCGAACTGCATTTAACAGAATCGCCGTTTTTGCAGACAGCAAATAACTTAAAAATAGAACTTTGGACTGAGACTCCAGCTTATGATTTACTATCGGAATGCAGTTTGTGTTTGACTACTGTGGGGGCGAATACTGCGGAATTGGGTTCCTTAGCTGTACCGATGATTGTGTTGATTCCGACGCAGCAGTTGGATGCGATGAAGGCTTGGGATGGTTTGCCGGGATTGCTGGCAAATTTGCCGTTAGTCGGTTCTGTTTTTGCGACGGCGATTAATTGGGCAATCTTGCAATTGGGGAAGGGAAAACTTTATGCTTGGCCGAATATTTGGGCTGGGGAGGAGATTGTGCCGGAGTTAATCGGGCGGCTGGAAGCGGATGCTGTGGCGGATTTGGCGATCGACTATTTGAGCCATCCTGATAAATTAGCACGAATGGGCGATCGTTTGCGTGCAGTTCGAGGAGAATCCGGTGCCGCGAAAAAAATTGCTGAATTGGTTTGTCAAGAAATTGAGGTGCAATAATCAATAAAACCTTGTAAATATCGTAGGGTGCGGATCTATCAACCATCTCCAAATAAACTCGAAAATTTGGCAGCGACGCACCTTACAAAAATAGCTTAACCTTGTAAATATTGTAGGGTGCGTCGCTATCCACCATCTCCAAATAAACTCGAAAATTTGGCAGCGACGCACCTTACAAAAATAGTTTAACCTCGATCGTGCTTAGCAATCACCCAAACAGCGTGGATCGTACCCGGAAACAAGAAAAAACAGCTTAGAACCAGGTTGATCCAAAAATCTCTGCCGATGCCGACAGTCAAAAATACGCCTAGAGGGGGAACAAAAATTGCAGCGAGTAGGCGAATTAAATTGCTCATCTCAGTTACTCCAAACGACTTTTCTCTTTCAATTTAGCTTCACTGACTGACAGAACCTTTCCCGAAAAACTTAGGCGGTGCTGCCATAGTGTAAACTTCGGTTTCCTCGGCGATTACCCGCCGCAAGTGACCGGGAACTTGCATCAACCCCAACAGTGTAATCCCATCCAACATCCGCAACCCGCCGGTTGTTTTTTCGGCCAGTATTTTGTCGGTAACTTCGGGTTCTGGCCGCGTGTTTATTTCCTGGCTTGAAGCTATGGCAAAACCCCAAGGAGCTCCGTAGGTAGAAATAAAGCTGGTGCAGGATTGAACGTTGGGAAATACCGATTTCAGGGTGTTGACGATGCGGGCGTGCATTTTCATTTCTGCCGGAGAAACGGGGCCCGCTTGTACTACAAAATATCCGTCAGGTGACAGTATTTTGCGGACTTTCTCAAAATACTCCTTGGTAAATAACTGAAAAGATGGGCCTTCTTCAATAGGATCTGACAAGTCAGAAATGACAATATCCCAATCGCTGTCGGTATTGTCTAAATAATCCAAGGCGTCGCCGATTACTACTTCGCAGCGCGGGTCGTCAAAGGCATTTTGGTGCATTTCTGGCAGGTGTTCGCGGCAAGCTTCTACTACTTCGCCGTCAATGTCGATCATCACGACTTTTTCGACTGTTTTCCAGCGCAGCACTTCTCTAATTGTAGCTCCTTCTCCGCCGCCGAGCACGAGCACTTTTTTGGGCGAACCGTGAGCAATCATGGCTGGGTGCACGAGGGGTTCGTGGTAGAGAAACTCGTCGCCGGTACAAGATTGCCATTTGCCGTCCAAAACTAAGCCTTTGCCGTAGGTACCGGTCTGAACTACGTACATTTCTTGATAGGCAGTTTTCTTGTAAGCGAGGACGCTGATGATGCCGTGAACGTAAATATCCCAGGGGGTAATGTACTCGCTCATCCAAAAGTCTGCACGAACTTCGCTACCTGACATCAATTACTCTCCAAATATAGAATGCTGTCTCGATGTTGTCACAAGTAGTATTTCTTAGCACAAAATGGTGCGGGTGCGTAAGTGCGATCGACACACAAGAGTGAAATTTCTCAGCAATCGTATAGTGTGATTGCGTTCTGGGAGATAGGGCACTTGGCTCGTTAGTTGAGATTGCTTGTGGTCGATCGCCCTGGGCGGCTTTTGTACAAATCTTGTCACTCATCTGGCAATTTTTCACGCCCTGGCCCTCCGACAAATGCGCGATCCTCTCGAATGCAAGCAACCCTTGCGGAGTGCGGTGCGATCGACCCCGGGCGATCGCAACGGGAACGATGGCGAGTGCAGGGATGAAAAACTGCGATCGGTTTTAACTTGCTTTGTTGTTAATCTCTTGACATTTTCAATGAATATTAGATAAGATTTTTAGGTCGAGCAAAATAAAGGAGTTATTAATTTTATCAACAAAAATGCCAGAGCGAGCTGCGACTAAATTATAAGTAAGTTAAGCGTGCAACTCAAATTCACAATCTAACTTTTGTGAGATTATTTTTGGGTTTAAAGTAATAGCAAATGGAACCAACAGACTGGGAAAATGCAATTAAAAATGTTGAAGATGAAAATTTAAGCTTGCGACAAAAATTAGAAATTTCGGAAACCGAACGCAGCCTACTAGAACTCCAGAATCAAGAAAAAGAATTTTTGCTAAAAACAGTTACTCAAGAATTTCTCGATTCAGAAAATAAATTAAAAGCAAGAATGTCTCAACTAGAAAAAGCTCTGGAAAATCAGCAAGCAATGCAGATCAAATTGATCGAAGCTGAAAAAATGTCGGCTTTGGGGATTTTGGTGGCTGGTATAGCTCACGAAATCAACAATCCAGTCAACTTTATCTATGGCAATATTACCTATGTCAATGACTACACTGGCGACATTTTAAAATTACTCGAAATGTACCAGAGTAGGTATCCAGAAACTGATACGGAGATTGAGGATTTTATTGAAGAGATTGACCTGAACTTTCTGCGGGAAGATTTGTTAAAAACTCTTTCGTCAATGAAAGTTGGCTCCGAACGCATCCGCGAAATTGTGCTGACTTTACGCAATTTTGCGCGGGTTGACGAAGCTGAAAAGAAACCTGTTAATATTCACGAAGGAATTGACAGCACTTTGTTGATTTTGCAGAACTCAACTAAGGAAAAACCGGATTGTAAAGCTATTAAAATTGTTAAAAATTATGGGCATCTACCGAAAGTAGAATGTTATCCAGGACAATTGAATCAGGTATTTATGAATATCATTAATAATGCTATTGATGCGCTGCGGGAGCAAGAAAAAAACCGATCGCCAGAAGAGATGGAAGCCAACCCCAGCCAAATTGAAATTACTACTTCTAGTCTTGCAGAAGATTGGGCTAAAATTAGCATCAAGGATAATGGTATGGGAATGGATGAAGTTGTAAAAGGGAAAATCTTCGATCCGTTTTTTACAACTAAACCAGTGGGGCACGGGACTGGTTTGGGGCTGTCAATTAGTTATCAAATTGTGGTGGACAAACACGGCGGGAGGTTGGATTGCATATCTGCAGTGGGAGAAGGGACTGAGTTTGCGATCGAGATTCCGATCGTCGCCAAACCCCGAAGTTAAGGCGGTAGGGGGGCTTTCGACTTCGTGAGCGGGTAAAGAGGGGGAGAGGGGGAGAGGGGGAGAGGGGGAGAGGGGAAGAGGGGGAGAGGGGAGAGGGGGAGAGGGGGAGATGGGGATATGGGGAGAGGGAGAGGGGGAGAGGGGGAGAGGGGGAGTTCACTGGTTCTCTGGCTCTGCTTGGGAACCTATATCACTCTTGCTCTGCCTCGACACAGAGTTAGGGAGGCAGAGCCTGCGGATCTGCGTTACCAGGAAGAGCTTGGTAACGAGTAAAACGAGTAAAATATAGGTTCTGTCTAAGTCTCGATCGACTGCGGTAAACTGAGGGATAATCAAAACGCCCTTTGATTGCGGCTCCTCCTAGTTTGATGTGCAACCCTATGTCTACTGTCACTTTTGGTTTATCAACCCCTGCAGCCGCAGAGCCGGGGGCATCCTACGATAGCAACCAAGCGCCCCAGCGCCCCAGCGCGCCAGCAGAGTGGATCGAGGTGTTGGTGGACTCTCCTTTCAGGGGCGCGGGGGACTTGCCGGGGGAGGAAAACAAACTATTTACCTATCGCTTACCAGCCCAATTGAACGTGCAGCCGGGGGATATTTTGAGCGTACCCTTTGGCAGTCAACAGGTAGGGGCGATCGCCATTCGGTTCGTTTCTCAACTGCCAACCGACTTAGATCCGGCGCGGGTGAAAGATGTCGAAGATATTGTCACTACGGGATTTTTTCCGGCTAGTTATTGGCAACTACTAGAACGAGTATCTACTTATTATTGCACGCCATTAATTCAAGTAATTAGAGCTTCGCTACCGCCCGGTTTATTAAGCCGTTCTGTGCGCCGCATTCGCTTAATTAAAGAAGCTATTTCTCCCAATGCCGAAACATTTCTAAATCCCGCTGCTAGTCAAATATTGCAATTGCTGCAAGCTCAAAAAAACGGCGATTACACTTGGAAATATCTTCAGGGACAAGTCAAGGGAAGCTATCGGGGATTGCGAGATTTGTTGAAACGGGGTTGGGTAGAAAGTTATATAGAGCCGCCCAATCCTCCCAAAGCACAATTCAAACCGGCAGTGACATTAATTCCTAGCGCCTTTGTTGTAGATTTAACCAAGCGACAACAAGAAGTATTAGAAGTTTTGCGGCTGGGCGGCGGTGAAATGTGGATGAACGATTTGCTGAGAATTTGCAGTACGAGTTCCTACGTTGTCAAAAAATTGGCAGAAAAAGGTTGTATTGTGATCGATCAAAGGGAAGTGCTCAGGGCCGATCGCGCAATTGCTCAATTACCCGATGCGCCGAAAAATTTAACTCATTTTCAAGCTGAAGCTTTAGCGTTTATTAACAGTTTTTCGGGATTCCGTCAAGTGCTGCTGCACGGCGTTACAGGTTCCGGGAAGACTGAAGTGTATTTGCAGGCGATCGCCCCAATCCTAGCCAGCGGCAAATCCGCCCTCGTGCTCGTCCCCGAAATCGGGTTGACACCGCAACTTACAGACAGATTCCGCGCCCGTTTTGGCGAGCAAATTTGCGTGTACCACAGCGCCCTATCCGACGGCGAACGTTACGATACATGGCGGCAGATGCTCGCTGGAACCCCGCAAATTGTCATCGGCACGCGATCGGCCATTTTTGCACCATTGCCTCACCTCGGCTTAATTATCCTCGATGAAGAACACGACAGCAGCTTCAAACAAGACCAACCAGCGCCCTGTTACCACGCCCGCACTGTTGCCAAATGGCGCGCGGAATTAGAAAATTGTCCCTTAATTTTAGGTTCTGCAACGCCAGCCTTAGAGACATTAGTGGGGACGCGCCGAGATTATCACTCGTTACCAACTATCCATTATTTATCATTACCAACTCGCATTTATTCCCGCCCGATGCCGCCCGTGGAAGTAGTCGATATGCGGCAAGAATTGCGGCAAGGAAATCGTTCAATTTTCAGCACTTCCCTGCAAAACGCCCTGGAACAATTGCAAGCAAAACAACAGCAAGGTATTCTATTTATTCACCGCCGAGGACACAGTACCTTTGTCTCTTGTCGGAGTTGCGGCTACGTGATGGAATGCCCGAATTGCGATGTTTCGCTTTCCTATCACCACGTCGGCGAAGGAACCGCAGAAATATTGCGCTGTCACTACTGCAACCACACGGAACGACACCCTCAAAACTGTCCAGATTGCAGTTCTCCTTACTTCAAAAACTTCGGCAGTGGCACCCAGCGAGTGGAACAGGAATTAACCAGATTGTTTCCCGAATTGCGGGGGATTCGGTTTGATAGCGACACTACTAGAAATAAGGGCGACCACCGCAGATTGTTAACTCAATTTGCGAAGGGGGAAGCTGATATTTTGTTGGGGACGCAAATGCTGACGAAAGGGTTAGATTTAGCAGGAGTCACGTTGGTAGGAGTTGTGTCTGCTGATGGGTTGCTGAATTTATCGGATTATCGGGCCAGCGAACGGGCTTTTCAAACATTAACTCAAGTGGCGGGCCGTGCGGGGAGAGGTGACGATCCGGGGCGGGTAATTATCCAAACTTACACTCCCGAACATCGGGTAATTCAAGCGGTGAGGCGGCATGAATATGCGGGTTTTGTGGAGACGGAATTAGCAGAAAGGGCGCTGTTGAATTATCCACCTTCGGGGCGGTTGGTTTTGTTGCGGTTGAGTAGTGTTGATGCGGCGGAAGTTGCGGTGACTGCGGTACAGTTGGCGTCTGTTTGTCAACAGTATATCGATCGACTTTCGGTGACTGGCTGCGAGATGTTGGGGCCTGCGCCGGCGGCGATTATGCGGGTGGCGAATCGCTATCGGTGGCAGATTTTGCTGAAGTTACCTGTGGATGAGTCTGTGGATTTGTCGGATTTGATCGGGTTGCGCGATTCCCTTCGGGATAGCTTCGCTTCACGCACTTCGCGTTCTGTTAGTCTAACTATTGATGTCGATCCGTTGAATTTTGGTTGATTGGTGGTGGAAAAGATAAGACGGCGGTTGAAACCTGAAGAAAACAACGTAATTTAAACTGCCGGGTATTCAACCCGCGTCGGCGGGTTTTGTCTGTATAGATGCGGTTTCAACCGCCCGGTCTTCTTTGCAATACCAGTGCGATCGCCCATTGATCAAAAATACATGATATCACAATCCTTCCGGGCAGGGTTCACCAACAATCCTTCATTCCCACCAACAATTGAAAAAAACCGCCTCGCCCAACCAACAATTTAAATGTACATTGGATTTATTGTAACAATCTAAATTGTGAATGGTCAACCGCAGATTAAGACTGATTAACGCCGATGCAATTGCGAACTTCAATCGTCTTGCAAGTTAATCTTGCTTGAGTTTAACCATAAAGAAGCCGTCCATTTGATATTTGTGTGGCCAAACTTTCACCCATCCTTCGGGTGATGGCTGTACAGGTAAATCAATGGTTGGCGGTTCGATTTGCCAGTGAGGATTGTTGTCTAAGAACGATCGCACAACTTGTTCGTTTTCTAAGGGATGAATCGTGCAAGTTGCATAAACTAATACGCCGCCGGACTTGACAAATTTCGCTGCATTTGCTAATAATTCTGATTGCAGTTGGGATTGTTGTTGAATGTTTTCAGGTGTGTGCCGCCAGCGGGCGTCGGCGCGGCGGTGGAGGGTTCCGAGGCCGGAACAAGGTGCGTCTAATAAAACTCTGTCTGCTAGGTTGATAAATTCTGGGAATTGGCGGCTGTCTCCGGTATGAATTTTGATAGATTTCATCTGGAGTCTGTCTGCATTTTCTTTAAGTTTTTTGAGTCTGCTGGCGGTTTTGTCGCAGGCGTAAATAGTGCCTGTATCCTGCATTAATTCGGCGCTGTGGGTGGTTTTCCCTCCTGGGGCCGCGCAGGCATCGATGATGATTTCTCCAGGCTGTGGATCGAGTAAATGGGTGACTAATTGAGCGCTGCTGTCTTGGATTGTCCACCAACCTTCTCTATATCCGGGGAGGTTTTTAATTGCGCCGGTGCTGCTATTTAGTCTTAATGCTTGGGGTAAGTTGGGGATTCTGCTAGTTGAGATGTTGCAAGCTGTGAAGGCGGCTTCGATTTGGGCGATCGAGCTTTTTAAGGGATTTATTCTTAGGTCAATTTTGGGAGATTTGTTGAACCATTCACAGAGTTGTTCGGTTTCGGTTTCGCCTATTTGTTCGATCCACAATTTGACAATCCAGTCGGGGAAGCTGTGCAGAATTCCTAGGCGTTCGATTTGATTTTCCGGTAATGTTAGGAAATTCAAACTCCCCCTAGCCCCTTCTTGGTAAGGGGGGGGATTTGATGTGGTTTCAGTCTCTGGTTGCTGAGGGGAATTCGGAATACTCTTAGCCCCTTCTTCTAGGGGTAATGGATGGTGCGTGCGGGCCCCGCTTGAGGGGGTTAAACGGATGTATTGTCGCAGCAAACCGTTGACAAAACTGCTGAGTCCTGAAAATCCGTTTTCTTTTGCTAGTTGAACGGTGGTGTTGACGGCGGCGGAGGGGGGGATGTGGTTGAGATATTGCAGTTGATATAAGCCTAAATGTAGGATGGTGCGGATGTCTGGCGGTTGTTGGGAGGATTTTTTTGTTGCTAGTTTGTCGATGATAAAGTCGATCGACCGCATTCTCCTGACGCTACCGTAAACTAACTCTGTGACTAAACGCCGATCGAGGTCGTTGAGTTGAGAATTGCCTAAAGTGCGATCGAGGGCGGCATCTGCAAACGCACCTCGGCGGTGGACTTCGCGGAGTGCGAGAAAGGCTATTTGGCGCGGATTTTGCATGGCTGGTTGGTTGATATGTCAAGTTATTATAGGTTGTCTGAGGATTGAAAGCGTTGTTTTCACAAGATGAAACGAGGTTGATGTTAAGTGTATAATGTAAATAACTGCTTATTTATTTGACTATTTCGAGTTTCTATACCTGTAGTAAAAGGTGATTTCTGATGACTCAAATATCTGTAAAAAGTACAAGAAATATTGAGCAACCAACTCCTGCTGATGACGATGCGAGTATTCTGCAGCTGGAAAATGGCGATCGGCTTTCACGACCTGGATTTCACGATCGCTATCTCGCCATGCCGCAGGTCAAGAAAGCCGAATTAATTGAAGGAATTGTGTATATGCCATCCCCAGTACGTCACAGAAGCCACGGTAAACCCCATGCTGCGATTACTGGATTGTTGTTGAATTACCAAGTGGCAACACCAGGGGTAGATTTAGGGATTGAAACTACTGTATTTTTAGATTTAGAAAATGAACCGCAGCCCGACGCTTTGCTGCGAATTGAGAATGGAGGAAATTCGCGAATTACTGATGATGATTACGTGCAAGGTGCGCCAGAATTGATTGTAGAAATAGCTGCAAGTACAGCATCTAAGGATTTGCATGATAAGAAAAATGCTTATCGGCGAAATGGGGTGCAGGAGTATATGGTTTGGCAGATTAACAAACAACGTTTGCATGGGTTTAGGTTGGAAAAAGGCAACTATGTTTCTATCCAACCGGATGATAATGGTGTTATTTGCAGTAGAGTTTTTCCGGGTTTGTGGTTGGCTGTACCGGCTTTGTTTTCGGGAGATTTGGCGGAGGTGATGGCGGTTTTGCAGGAGGGGATTAATTCGCCGGAACACGCGGAGTTTGTTGGGATTTTGTCGGGAGAGTCGGGAAAGGGCGATTGAAATCAGTATAGACGTGGTTTCAACCGCTGTCTTGTTTGTTCAAATTTCGTCGGGATTGATGCCCATTTCTCGCAATTTGTCGGAAAGGCGATCGGCTTTTTGTCGTTGTTCTTCCATTTGTTGCTGTTAGTGTTTTTTTGGGTGAAGTTGACACCAACGGTTCTAATCGTTTCCCTACTCTATGGCACTATTCCTATTACCTGCAATCTACAGATTCTCCGATATTTTCAGCGGGTAACTGATGCCGAAACAGTTAAATTTACCTTTTTTTAACCTGTCTGCGCTGCCGATCGATCTTTGCCACAGCAGCACCCGCAACATCCGCCAAAATGCTCACTATCCGATACAACGCCACCGCACTCAAGATTATAGCCACAGAAAAGCGATCGGACAGCAGGGCGATCGCCGTTGCTTCAAATACTCCCATCCCTCCGGGCGCACCCGGTACAACTAAACCCACAACAAACGCAAAACAAAAAGCACCGAACAAGTTCGGAATATCAATCAAATTCACCGGATTTAAAGCCATTACCGTTAGCAAAAAACCGCAGCCCCGCAATCCGATAAAACACATTTGTCCGATTAACGGCACTAAAGGATAGCGTTTAATTGGTAAATTAATTGCCGGCGAAGACTTGACACCAGATGTGTTTTTAGCTAGATTGGAGCTAGACCCCAAACGCCAAGTTGGTCGATCGCCCGCAACCTCCTCAATCTCCTCCCCAATTTCCTCCCCAATCTCAGAATTTTCCCCGTTCTTCTTAGATAACTTCAACCGCTCCACAAATAGGACGATCGGATTTAAAATTCGGGGCTGAATCGCCGTTAAAATCGCAGCACAACCGAAAATCCGCAAAAAACCGTTGAATTTGTCAAAACAAATCAAACCAATCAGCACCCCCGCAGAAGCCATCAGCAGCGGTTCCAACAACACGCTGAGAATAGAAACTTTCGGCGAAATACCAGCCTTTTTTGCCTCCGAAATTCGACCCCAAAAATGCCAAATATTCCCCGGCAAATACTTGGCAATATTAGTTTTGAGAAAAATTTTAATCGCCCACCGGACACTTACAACTTGATTGAATTCCCGCAAAATCAACATCCACACCCAGCCGACAAAAATCAGAGACATTAAAGTAATGCCGAGGGCGATCGCCAGCAAGGGAAAACTTTCGGCTCGAATTTGGATGTTTGCAACTTCTCGCCAGTGAGTGAAAAAAGCTTTCGCAATAAATAAAAACGTCCCGCCCAGAATCACATAGCGAACATAAGGCTTTAAACGCGATTTCGCCAGCTTGAAAAAATTCTGAAGTCGATGCAAGTGTTGTTTTCCCATTTTCCGATCCTGATTAGTGAATTTGGGATTGTAGATTTCTTAACCACAATTTCATGTTTTATATCTAAAATTTAGATCGATCGTACTTAAGGAGTAAATTTCTATGGCCAGCCCGAGTCCAGACGGTCTTTCCTATCTTTTAGATGATAGTCCCAACAGTTTCGCATTAACTCCGGGCTTTTTGACTCCTTATCCTAACGGACTTTTTGCCCTCGGAGGTAACGATTTGATTGTCGGTTCCTCGGATGCCGATCGCCTCAACGGTGACAGCGGTAACGACAGACTCCTCGGCGGCAGCAATTCCGATACACTATTCGGTGGTGTCGGGAATGACTTGCTCAACGGCGGTACCGGCAATGACTTCTTATTTGGCAATTCTGGCAGCGATACCCTGCAGGGAGGTAGGGGAGATGATGACCTCTACGGCGGCCGTGGTAACGACGTTTTAGTAGGCGATGGAGGCACAGATACCCTGACAGGGGGTTTGGGCTCCGATACCTTCGTCCTCCGCAGCGACACGGCAGTCTCCGATCCCGCAGCCGCTGACATCATTACAGACTTTAACAGTTTTGTCGATGCGATCGGACTGACTGACAATCTTACCGAAGCTGACTTGATTCTCGAAGAAATCGCGATCGCCCCCGGCATTTCCAATACATTAATTAAAATTCGCCAATCCAATGCTATTTTAGGCTTGGTAGCCAACGCATCTCCACAAGACCTCGCCGATAAATTTATCTCTGCAAGCACCCTATTGGGAAACCAACTCAGCCAAGCCCGCGATTTAGGCGTTTTGGACAGCACTCAAACCATCACCGACTCGGTTAGCAGCGCTCAACCAGACGACATTTACCGCTTTACTTTGCCCGCAACTAGCGACTTTAAATTAACAGTCAACAATTTTACGGGTGATGTTGGCGTTGCTCTGATTAAAGATATTAATGGCGACAATTCTATTGACTTTACCGATATTATTGCTGCTTCTCAAGAACCTGGTTTATCGCCGGAGTCAATCGACCTCAAAAATTTGGCAGCAGGAACTTACTTTATCCGAGTTTCTCAATACCAAGGCAATACAAACTTTACCCTAAATCTGTCTGCAACCCCTCCAACTATTTCTGATAACAATCCAAGCAACGTGCCTGGTTTTGACAGTCGTTTCGGCTTCGGTTTGGTGAATGCGGCGGCAGCAGTTGCTAAGGCTGCGGGTGTTCCAACTTTTCCTGACGTTCCCGACTTGGGCGGCGACGAGTGGGGTCGAGATTTAATCAAAGCTCCAGAAGTTTGGGCGCAAGGCTTGACTGGAGACGGCATTGTAGTAGCAGTTATCGACAGCGGAATTGACTACAATCACCCGGATTTGACCGGGAATGTTTGGAGCAATCCGGGGGAAAGCGGCGTTGATGCGGGTGGTCGCAATAAAGCTAGCAACGGCGTTGATGATGATGGCAATGGCTTTGTGGACGATTTCCGGGGATGGGATTTTGTCAACGGCGATAATGACCCGATGGATGATAACAGTCACGGCACTCATATCTCGGGTTTAGTTGCTGCGAAAAAAGATGGAGTGGGAATTACTGGAACGGCTCCGACTGCGAAAATTATGCCTTTAAAAATACTCGATAGCGCCGGAGTGGGGACAATTAACAATGAAATTGAGGCGATTTATTATGCGGTAGCAAATGGAGCAAAAGTGATTAATGTGAGTTTGGGTGGCCAACAGTTGAACGATCGAGAATTGACTGCAATTCAAGCTGCCGAAGCTCGCGGCATACTCGTAGTTTCAGCAGCGGGAAATGATGCTCGCCCGCAGGTAGATTATCCGGCTCGGTTTGCAAATGACGTAGGAATTGCTGTCGGTGCGGTTAGCCGCAACGGCTTATTTGCCGATTTTTCTAACCGGGCGGGATCAGAGCTAATTAATTACTTTGTTGCTCCGGGTGGTGATGGTGGCAGGGCAGATTCTGGTGACGTTTATTCAACTGTACCGCTTTCTCTACCGGGGATTCCCTATCGATATTTTGCGGGTACTTCAATGGGAGTGCCGCACGTAGCTGGGGTGATAGCTTTGATGTTGCAGGCAAATCCGAGTCTGACTCCTGCTCAAATTAAGCAGATTCTGGCGGAAACTGCCAATCGATCGGTTTAAATTCAATCCGGTTTGTAGTCAGGATTGTAGTCCTTTCTCATCAAAATCTCAAGAAGGAATAAAGTCCTCACTACAAACTTGATCGTAGGTTTGTATTGATGACTTTAATCCTAATTTTGTATAGTTGCAGCGTCAACCATCAACTCCGATCCTTAATAATTGGCGGCGTAAATCAAGTCAAATTTGCGGCACAGAGTGATGCAGCAGTGATTTGGTCGATCGAATACTAAATCGTATTTCATCTCGCCCTCAATTTTGGTAATCGGCTGCTTTAAGGGGATGCCGTGAATGTCATATTGGCGGCGTTCTAAGGCACTCCAGTCGATAATTTTGATGTCGATTTGGTTCTGCAAGTCACTTGCAATCAGAAATAAGTGCATCTTGTCTTCAGCTTTCCCTGTCAAGGGAATTTTGATTAACACTGACTGAGTGACGATCGGTCTTTGGTCGTTGGGATGCTTCTGGGTGTCGCAGCTTTGCAGTTCGATATCGTAAGGTTCTACCTTAAATTTCTCTCCGCTGGCGATCGCAGACGAGTGCAAGTCTTTCAGGCACTTTTCTAGATGAGGGATCAGTCCTAACTCTGGATCGCACAGCAGTTTGCGAATATTGGAGGTTTCAGTTACTGTCATTGTAGATTTTTTATGTTATTTTTAGATGCTTAATTTCTAGCTTACCCCGAAAAGCAGCCATATTCTACTCTACTTGCGACATACTTTCAAAAATTTAGTTGCTGGGCCGTATTTCACAGCGAACCAGATATTTTTTTCCCCCAATCTTTTAGATTATTTCTTAGTAATTTTCCAGAGATTGAGATCGACATTACTAACCGCCGGATTTATTTGATAGTTTTGTTGGTCAATTGCCGATCGCAAATTTGAGGACGGTCTGTATAAAAACAAGTCGCTGAAACCGCCGGGAATTGTCGGGGGTTCAGGTTTTTTTCGTGCCAATTCTTGATTTTTGTAGCAAGAAGTATAGCAGCGCGGTTCTATTAGCAGTTTGACTTGTGGTTGCAAGCGATAACTCAAAGCCATCATGTATGCGATATTCGCATCGCTGATTATTAAGGGATTGCTGGCAGAATTGACAATCGCCGCTACTTCCAATTCGGCGCGCAGCCAGCCGCTGCCTTTGTTCCACCAACTATCGGCCCCAGAACTAACTCCACCGGATATGATGCCTGCACAAAACAGTGAGACTATAACTATTTTCCACAATCTTTGCTGTTTTAAGTTATCACATTTGTTGCTAATTTTTGTAGACAGCAGGTAAGCAACTGCTAGCTGAATTCCCACATAACAAGGAACTAAATATCGCGGATTTGCCGATCGCCTGCCGCCTTTAAGTATATCGGGTAATGCTAAAAATATTGCGGTTGTGGCAATTAATAACAATACCATCAACCACACCCGCTTTGGTGTTTGCCGGCACAGAAAATAAATCGCATAGCCGACTAAAGCTAGAATCGCGATACCAGCGGGAATTATCAAGGCTAGTTGTGTGGCACTGGCACTTCCATCAATGCCAATATCAAAAAATGCTATGCTGAGGGAGCCCACCCACCTGCTAACTAATCTTAAGAGATTTGTCTGTTCTGCCCATACTGTTGTGCTTCTAATTTGATTTAAATTTTCTACAGTATTTACGAGGGTAGGCATGAAGCCGATTAAAGCAATTAAAGCGGCTACATAATAGGCAATAAATGTTTTAATATCGCGCCAGTTGGCAATCAAGGCGACGTAGATTGCATGGGCGGCGGCGACGCAGACAAATAACAAGTGGGTGTAAAATCCCATTGCTGCTGTGACTGCGTAAAGCGCCCAGTGAGAAACCAGCCAAATTGGATTTTGATTTGCTTCGGGGCGCATTGCTCGCAGCAAGGCTGCACTCGATAAAATAGTAGTTAATGTCCACAAACTGTACTGTCTGGCTTCTTGGGCAAATAAGATTTGGTAGGGAGAAATCGCGAAAATTGCGATCGCTATCCATGCTACTGCTGAGGATTCAAATAACTCCCAAGCCAGCCAATAAATGGCGGGAAATACTAGCAAGCTAATCACGGCGGCCAAACTTCTCATTGCTGTAACTGAAGTGCCGAACCATTGCGCCCAAAATCGCGCTAGTACGTAATACAGCGGCGGGTGTTGCGGGTCTTCGGTTGCTAAGGAATTCAGGCTATCGCTTAAGGTTTTTTCGGAATTTACCTGCTGGTATTTTTGTAAATCCGAGGGCGAGGTTATTTTATTGTAGGAAATTTGCTTGAGCATTTCCGCTTCGGTGTAGCCGGAAACTCTTAAAGAAGTATAGGTTTCGTCTATCCAGTAAAATTTGCCATCGAGATTGACAAATCGAAATAAAATGCCGATTGCTAATACGGTGATTATCAGAAAGCTCAACCAATTTCTAGGTAAATTAAAACGCATTTTTTAAATATTTTTTACTTGGTTCGCAACTTACTCAAAATGGTATCTCCACCTTTTAGAGAATAAATTTTTTCAGTTTCATAGGGAGTCTTTTTTTCAATTTCTGCTTTTACTTCAGGGGAAATTCCGTATAAAAATATCTCCTTAAAATTTGGGGGAATTTCCACTGTTTGAGGCGGGAATACGATAAATTTAGTTTGGGGAACCAGCAGGTAACTCAGACTGAGTAAATTAGCGATTTTATCTACACTATACACCCACAAATCTGCAACCAGTAAAGGCCCAGAAGCTGAGTTAACCGTGCGGGCGATCGGGATGTTAATATAAGAACGGTCTTTATTCCACCAAGTGTCTGCCGGCAAATAGATGCAGCAAGAGATAATCCCAACAGATAGCACAGCAGCAAAAGCCAGCCTCCACAGCTTTTGCAACTGCACTGTAACTTGAGGAGATGTGATTTTGGAAGCAAAAAGATAGGCAACAGCTATTTGCATTCCTAGATAACAGGGAATCATGTAGCGCGTGTTGAGCGATCTAATTCCGCCAAAAATTATATCTGCGGGTAAAAAAATCACGACTATCACGCAGGTTAATGTCATAACAAACAACCAAACACGCTGTTCTGTATACTTCAGGAGTAAATAAAAAGAATATGCAACAATTATTAAAATCAAAAGTAGGAGCAATCTCGAATATAATCGCGGTACATTGGAGTCTATTCCTAGATCAAAAAATTGCTTAGCAATGTTATACACCCAATTGACAGCTAAGTCTGGAAGGGGAATCTTTAAAGACTGCCAAGATGTTTTTTGATTGACATTTTGGGAGTTGATTATAAAAACTAAAATCCAAGGAGAAAAAGCAATAATTCCGGTTATTGATGCTAGTAAATAGCCAATTATATTTTTTTTAAACCGCAGCTTTTCCGAGATAGCTACATATATTCCATGTCCTAGTGCTACCAGTGCAAATAATAGGTGAGAATAAAATCCCAGCGCTACTGTTACGGCATAAATTGCCCAACTACTGTTAGTTTTTAGACGCATTGCCCGCAGCAAAGCAGCGCCCGACAGCAAAATTACTAAGACAAATAAACTGTAAGGTCGAGCTTCTTGAGCGTAAACTATTTGAAAAGGCGATACAGCTAGTAAAGAAACTCCCAACCAAGCTGTTAGGGAGGATTCAAATAATTCTAAGCACAACCAATACATACAAGGCAAGGCCAGCAGGCTAAAAACTGCCGACATACTTCTAGTTACAGCTATTGAATCGCCGAACAGTTGCACCCAAAATCTGGTTGTGATAAAATACAGGGGAGCGAGTTGAGGTTCTTCTAATGCTAGACCTTTGACAGTATCGACTACGCTTTTTTCTGAATTAATCCGCTGGTATTTTTGTAAGTATTGAATTTCTCGAATTTTTCCGTCAACTACTTGCTCAATAAACTCTGATTCTGTATAACCGGACATCCGCAAAGAGGTATAAGCTTCATCTATCCAGTATACTTTTCCTCCGAGATTGCCGAAGCGAAAAAATATGCCTAAAAGTAATAAAACAACGATTAAATATCGCAGCCATTGTGGGGGAATCGCAGGGGAAAGTTTCGCGCTATCGCTGTTTTTAGGAATTTCCATAAATCAATAATTAATTAAATTTTAATGGCGACGATGGATTTATTTAACAATATATACCCTTTCTCAGAAAGATGAGGTGCTAGGAGTGGGCATAGGGCATAGGGCATAGGGCATCGCAACCAACAAGTAACAAGTAACAAGTAACAAATAACAAATAACAAATAACAACAGTTAACAGTCAACAGTGAATTTACTATTCCGATGAAGAGAGGATTTGATATAACCTCTCGAAATGTTCCGCCACAGGTTAAATTCAATGAATTCTGAATTTTTAGGTTGGTGGGGGCGGGTTTTTAAGATACCTCGTTAGGTGTCAAAAATTTTGGCGAACCCACCCCTACAAATTCTAGTTTTTACGATTTATGGTTGTTACGAACTTCTATTCAGAGGACACAAATCCGAACCATCGAATCAAAGAATGATTAATCGTCTACTCCTTCAATCGGCGCAAAACCTTGTCGCTGAATATTTTCGGTTATTGTGCGCGGTTCGAGGAATTGCAGCAAGTAATCCGGGCCGCCGGCTTTGGAACCAACTCCCGAAAGTTTGAATCCTCCGAAGGGTTGCCGCGATACCACTGCGCCGGTGATTCCGCGATTTATGTACAGGTTTCCGACTTCAAAATCGGCTTGGGCGCGATCGATATGCGAAGGCGTGCGAGAATACAATCCGCCGGTTAAAGCGAAATTAGTACCGTTAGCAATAACAATCGCTTCGCTGAAATTTTTTGCCCGAATCACCGACAACACCGGGCCAAAAATTTCTTCTTGGGCGAGAGTTGCAGTCGGCGATACTTCCGTAACAATCACTGGGCCGACAAAATAACCGGTTTCGGGTGCCGCCATTTCTAAGGCTATCTTAGCTTCGGCGCGACCTTTTTCGATGTATTCGCGGATGCGCGACTGGGCGGTGGCATCGATGACTGGCCCGACTTGAGTGCTGGGATTTTCGGCTGCACCGACGTTGAGCGATCGCGCAGCTTCTATCAATCTTTCCACAAAAGTATCGTACACCGATTCGATCGCAATTACGCGCGAACAAGCAGAACATTTTTGACCGCTATATCCAAATGCCGAATAAACCACCCCCGCCACGGCTTGGTCTAAATCCGCACTTTCATCGACAATAATTGCATTCTTGCCGCCCATTTCCGCAATTACTCGCTTCAGGTGTTTTTGGCCAGGTTGCAAAATCGCAGCATCCGCATAAATCTGACAGCCAACTTCCTGAGAACCGGTGAAGGTAATCATGTGAACATCTGGGTGTTTCACCATATACGCCCCCACGGTTGAACCTTTGCAAGGCACGTATTGAAATACGCCTTTAGGAATCCCGGCTTCTAGCAAAATCTCGGCTATTTTGGCAGCAATTACTGAGGAAAATTCCGCTGGTTTTAGTAAAGTACAATTACCAGCAACCAGCGATGCAACTGTCATGCCTACGGGAATTGCGAGGGGGAAATTCCAAGGAGAAATAATCAAAGAAATGCCGCGCGGCTGATAGGTGTAGCGGTTGTTTTCTCCGGCTACATCATAATTTTTCCCTTGTTCCAACCGTTCCATTTCGTCGGCGTAGTAGCGGCAAAAATCGATAGCTTCGGAAACTTCGGCATCGCATTCTCTGACTGGTTTCCCGACTTCAAATACCATCCAAGCTGACAGTTCGTGCCGCCGCTGTTCCATCAATTCTGCTGCTTTTCGCAAAACTCCGGCGCGCTGGCGGACGGGGGTTTTCCGCCAACTCGTAGAGGCTGCTTTTGCTGCTTCTAGGGCTTGTTTGGCTTGCTGTTCCGAAAGCAATCCGATTTTGCCGACTATTTCTGCGGGATTGGAAGGGTTGAGGGAATTGACTGTGGTTTCGGTATTTTGGTACTCGCCATCGATTAGGGGTAAATAGGTTTTTCCTAGGTTGGCGCGCACTGATTTGATGGCTGTTTCTGCTTGTTGCCGCAATTTGGTATTGGCGTAGTCGGTATCGGCGACGTTGGGGAATACTTTGCTGTAAACTAGCTGGTCGTTGCCGTTGGCTACTGGGGCGGCTAATAATTGTTCGATCGGCATTTCTTCGGAACTTTGCCGGATAAACGAACTGTTGGCGGTATTTTCCAGCAATCGGCGGATTAAATAAGCCATTCCCGGCAACAAATCGCCGTAGGGACAGTATACTCGGACGCGATAACCCCGATCGACCAAAAGCTTCGCCAATTTGTCGCCCATACCGTACAATACCTGCATTTCAAAGCGGCGGCGCGGTATGTTGAGAGTTTCGGCAATCGCGATCGCCCTGGCTTGCGATCGCACGTTGTGACTGCCAATTGCTGCATACAAAAAATCATGATTTTCTAGAAGCAACTGCGTCATTGCTTCAAAATTTGCATCCGTAGCAACCTTGTCATTGTATACAGGTTGTGGCCAATCTTTCTGCATCGCCTTGATAGTTTCCTGATCCCAATAAGCGCCTTTCACCAGCCGTACAGTTATGGGATTGCCGCGTTTCTTAGCCCACGCAATAATATCTTGCAAATCTTGTTTGCTGTCGCGCAAATATGCCTGCAATGTGATACCAATATCCGTGCGACTGCGAAACTCTTCCTCTAACAATAAGTCTTTGAGAATGCTGAGAGTTAAACTCTTATAGGCGTACTGTTCCATGTCGAAGTGAACGGCAGTTCCCAACTCCTGGGCGCGGCGCAATAACAGGCGAATTCTCTCGCTGACTTTCTCCTCGCTGCCTTTAGCATCCAGCGGGTCAAACTGAGAATAAAAAGCCGTTAACTTGACAGATACTTGCACTCGCGGCAAAGTTTCGCCATCAGCTTTGTCAATGGCATCTACCTGCGACCAATTATGCGCTGCCTTCGCCAGTTCCGCCATCAATTCCAAATAGCGGTTGAGATAACTTTCCGCTTCAGCTTCTGTAATCACAGCTTCCCCCAAAAGGTCAACTGTAAAACCCATTTTATCTTTGCGAAGTCGTTCTAAGGTTTTAATTACCTGCTTGATATTTTCCCCAGAAATATACTTGTGTGCCAAAGTTTCCACCGCAGGCGCAACCGTTGTCGCAGCCAATTGACCGGGGACAGAATCAGCGTTAGCAAAGCTGAGCAATTTTTTCAAAGCTTCGGGCAATTCTACCTCTTCCACAGTCAGGTATTCTTGCAAGTGGCGGGCAATTTCCGGCTTGCTGCGGAGGGCGGGCAAACAGTCAATAAATCGAAACAATTGGACGCGCAGTCCGGGGCTGGCCATTGCCCAATCCATCAGTTTGTCGTCCCAGCGCATTTGGTCTTGCAATTGGCCGAAAAACGATCGCTTTTTGTCTTGAGTAGCCTTCAGGATTTCTTTAGCTATTTCCTGAGTCTTGGCTTCGTAGATGCTTGGAGATACTTGTGCGACCATTGGTAATTAGTAATTAGTAATTGGTAATTGGCGGGGCGGGTTGATATATTTGGCAACTACCGCCCGAGCAAATTATACTTACTATTTTACTTCTATTTTAACAACGTAGTTTGCTTGGCGATCGCCCGAAATTTCAATAGTATAATCGCCGCTGCTTGGTAGCTGACCTTGCCACTGACTCGCGCTATCTGCAGTGCCGATTTTTTCACCGTTAGGAGCACTGATTGCCGCGTTAACTTGACCTTCTTGAACCTTGATTGTCATGCTTTGGCCGCTATTGCATTCTACCAAGTAGCGCTTGGATATATTGGCTCGCAAACTATTGTTGAGAGTAGTTCCCGTAGCACCTCCTGGAAAGTTAACTCGCTCAGTTACAGGAGTTTCCACCGCAGCGCCAGAAGGAGATGGAGAAGAGTTCGGCAACGGCGAAGCAAGTGGCGGAACCCCTGAGAGCGAGGGAATTGGAGTCTGACCGGCCGACGGCGGGATGGTGAGGGGCAGTGTCTGCTGGGGTGCTGGGGGAAGTCCGGGCCGGCGGTTGAGGCGCGCTGCTGGGACAGGCGGAGGGCTTTCCCGCAGGGGTACGTCAGCGGGTAGTCTGATTTGAATGTTCGCTCTTTCCTGATACATTTTCCACGCTAGGAAACTGCCGAGACTGAGCACTGAACCGACTAACATTCCGCTGAAAAAAATAGCCAAAATTTGCCAAATTTTAGTTGGTTTTGGTTCAGGATTTGCTGTGTGAATTATTGGAGGCGGATAAGTTGCGGGTTGAGTTGTTTCCGCAGCGATATCGGCGGCAAATGGAATTGCTTCTGTTTCTGTTTCAAGATTGGTAATGAAAATATCTTGTTTGACGGCAGTTTTAGTCGGACTTTGTGTGGCGGTATTGGTAGTTAAACTATTTTCGGTTTGGGGTGTTTCACTGGAAATTTCTGCTGCTTCAGAAGTGACAGTTAAATCATCTTCGATAGCGGCATTTTTCATTGGAGTTTCTGCTGGTGCGGAATCTGCATCGAAACTGCCAATTGTTTCTGGCTGCTGAGTCAATATTTGATTTTTTTCAAGTTCTTCACTCATGGGATAAAATTCTCGTATAAAGATTGCTTTTTAGCATTTTACGCGATCTGTGCGATCGGCTGCAGTGAAATAATACCGCAAGGCGATTGACAAACTGCCCGAAAACGCGATCGAGTAATCTGTCGGCTGGGGCGATCGGAAATTTACGAACTTTTAAAACCTATGATATTTATCGAGATGGACGATTGACTCGAACCAGCATTCCTTTGAGTGTTTCCACATTAGCAATAGCCTCCGAAATTCGTGCAGCCATCCTCTGTCTGTCTTGTTGGTCGTCTTTACAGACAATGATACCAGAATGGTTGGGTTGTGAAGCGTGCAGTCGGATAAAATCGATTCTATTGAGTGTTAAAACTGCGCGTTCCTTTGTAACAGCAAAAGCCAGGACATCTTCATCAGGAATGCCCAGATTTGCATTCCTCGCTTGTTGTACGGTAAACACATCGTGACCTAGAGCGCGAAGTAATTCAACTACTACCCTAGGGAATTGTTCATCTGCATACAAACGTGCCATTCTGTTAATCTATATCGTTCAAATTAATTGCTGCTTCAATCTCGTCAGGAAATGCTTCAGCATAAGCCCAGGCATTTTTCAAGTCGCTAGCGCTAAGATGCGGATAATCTTCTAAAAGTTGAGCATCAGTTGCACCTAATCGGCGAGACTCTACCAGTCCCCAAACAGAAATTCTAGTGCCTGCAATCCTGGCATTACCGCCGACAGTACCGGGAGTTTTTTCAATTCCCTGCCAGGTGTTGGCTAAACTTTGAGCTAATATCTGTATTGCTAGAGCTTTCTCAGGCGGAGTCAGGGAAAGCAGTTGCGGTTCTAATTCTTTTAGTGTCATAGTCTATGGCGGGTTTGGCTGCTGGGAATGTCGTATCTATATTATAGCGATCGAGCTTTTTGCAGGGTAGCCATCTCTTAAACTCCTAGCACAGTTTTGCTAAATATTAGCAGAGGAATGCGAGTCGGGATTTGCGGTGGGGTGGGGGCGGGTTTATGAGATTATTCGTTACAGGCGAGTATTGTTGGTGAAATCCGCCCCTACAAATTACCAATTTCCGACTCCCAATTCCCGATTACTAATTATTAGGCAAAGTCTGCCAAAAAGGCTGCAGTTCAGGCTTCCTCACAGTATTCGTTGCCGACTGCACGTTTCCTTTCAATTCTTGATAATAGCGATCGTTTAGAAAACTCACACTAACACCAGCAGGAAGCAGCAGTTGGCGCAATCTTTCTTGAGTGTAATCTCTGCCGTCAATCATCGGGCCGCGCGGATTAGAAACTAACAAATTGCCGTTGACTGGTACCGAATTGACCATATTCGGCCACCAAGCATAACCGCTGTAGCCAAACATCGCTGGAACTTGAACGATTTGGTCGTCTGTCAGTGAAAACTCTCTTTTCAACTTGTCTAATATCGGGTTAATTTTCTGCTTTTGCAAATTGAGATTGTGTTGCATTAAAGCTTGATTTTTCAAGGCGGCGCTGACTGTAGTTTCATTGCTCAAACCGCGATTGATAGTAACCTCGCCGTAACCTGTTTTTGACAATTCTTCTAACAGTCTAACTCCTGCTTCTGGACTGGCGATCGCCATTACATATTTTCCGGGAGTTTGACTGGGAATAAAATTGATAATTTCATCGACTTGGCGAGTCAAAAGCCAAGAAGTATCAATATCCACCGCAGGCCCTTGAATTCTTTGAGCTTGAATAAAATCAAGTACCTCTGGATTAAAACTAGCATTTCCCGAATTTCCGTAATAAGCTCTACCCATTGGATATCCGGGAATCGGCGGTGTCACCTGCAAATTTCCGTAGCCATTTGACCACTGACTTACGGGGTTGTCGTCGCGAGAGTTGCCAATTTTAATTACTCTCAAGTTACGCTCTTCACTTGATTTATCCGGCGGGTTTTTATTGGGTTCGTCAGTGCTTTTGAGAGCCACATTCAATTGGCGTATATCAGATTTTTCGGGAAGTTGAATGTAACCGTTTTTCTGAATATTTTGCATCCAAGCATTCTCGCCCTGGATGATTTTTAATTGAGCGCCAGTGGGTTCTACTGCTTGTTTCAGTTGCGAGATAAATTCACTGTTGGCGGCCCCTCTGTCGCTGACTTGAACTTCTGTTACTGGTGCGGTATTGGCTGGTATTATCCAAGGACTGACACCCATTTGGATTGTGGTGGCGGCGATTTGTTGACCGTTGTTTTCGGCAGTTGCTTTGAGATTGACTTTGCCGTTCCAATTGCGATCGGCAAATTGTTTTGCTTCGACACCTAAAACAATATTCGTGCTGAAAACTAGGGGTTTTGTACCGGATATATCTACAGCTTGCCATCCATCGCCTATTTTCTGAAAAACGTTGACATGAGGGCTGGCGATGCTATCAGCAGTGATAAATAATTGAGAGGTTTTGAAGTTTTCAGACAACGTTAAGTTAACTTGAGAAAGCATGGCGGCGCGGCGGGGGACGCTAACTTTGGTTTGTTTCCAAGGGGCTATTTTTGTGCGATCGTTCTTGGGATCATTAAACACAATTAGCGCGCCGTTAGACAATGACCATTGTTCTTTTCCGGCTTCGTCTAGTTGATTAATTTCGCCGTCTCTGTTAGTATCTCCCGCAAAGAAGAAGTTGGTCGGCGAGGCTGCGAGGTCTACAGGGGCGGGAGTTGCAGTTGCGGTTGACTCAGGAGTTGGTTGAGGAGTTGCTTGCTGATTTATTTCTAATTCTTGGCGGGCGAGTTCTTGGCGGGCTAATTCCTGCTTTTCTAATTCTTGGCGGGCGAGTTCTTGGCGGGCTAATTCCTGCTTTTCCAATTCTTGGCGGGCTAATTCCTGCTTTTCTTGTTCTTGGCGGGCTAATTCTTGTTTTTCTCGTTCCTGCTTTTCTAATTCTTGGCGGGCTAGTTCTTGGCGGGCCAATTCTTGTTTTTCTCGTTCTTGACGGATTAATTCTTGTCGGGCAAATTCTTGTCTTTCTATTTCTTGGCGGGCGATTTCTTTTTTCTCTTGTTCTTTTCTCTCTATTTCTCGGCGGGCGAGTTCTTTTTTCTCTTGCTCTTTTCTGGCTAGCTCTCTTACCTGTTCTTCCTCGGCTCTAGTTTTTTGTACAGAACGTGCTACTTGCCATTCGTAGGTAGCGACAGTGAGGTTTCCTTGATATTCGATGGTTTTGTCGATCGCCCGCTCAGTCAAAAAAGAACCGTGAGGGATGAGTCGCAGGTGGTTGAGCGCCATTTGCCACAGGCGTTGTGACTCTTCCCAAGTAGCAGGGTCGGCTTTAGAAGTGCGTCCAATTACAACAGCTCTGGCGGCTATTTTA
The DNA here is from genome assembly GCF_036700765.1 of Microcoleus sp. S1D4. Lineage (NCBI taxonomy): Bacteria > Bacillati > Cyanobacteriota > Cyanophyceae > Oscillatoriales > Microcoleaceae > Microcoleus > Microcoleus sp. S1D4. Next base: position 79,889 of record NZ_JAUBPP010000004.1, on the reverse strand, counting down.
GCAGCATCGTCCCAATTATTTTTAGCTCTTTCTTCTGTTTGAATCTGACTTTGAGCGTTTTGGAGTTGCTCGGCCAGATTTTTGGATTGCTGGCGGTTCCAATGTTCTGGAGAAAATAGGTTGTTGTCGGGATTTTTGGTGCTGTTATCTAATTCTACCTTGAGGCGATCGCGCAATTTGTATAGTTCCGGGAGCGATTGCGGAGTGTCGCCGTCTGACTCTCGCCCTGAGAGTGCGAGTTGGTAGTTGAGGGAAGGTTGAGCCACTGTTGCGGGCACAGCAACCCAAATAATACCGATGACGACACCGAAAGTATTGACAATCGCGATCGTAATATATTTAACCCAGCGCATATAGTTTATCCTCTGACACACAAATTATTTTACCTAATCTTGGTGCCTTTGGTAAGATTTTACGGTGATTTGGGCGAATAGGACTTAGCATGGGGCCGAGAAACCGGGTTTTTCTCAAAAATACTTTGTTGCTACCGACAGATTAGATAAAAAACCCCGTTTCTTTGTCGGAGTCGGTAAGTTCTGTTATGGGATATTTACGCCATCTTTTAGGCTTCCTCATTTTCTTTGATTGCTTGTTCAATTTCCTCTGGATCAGCATCAGCATAAGCCCAAGCATTTACCAAGTCAGCGGCGGTTAAATGGGGAAATGATTATAGAATGATACCATCGGAAGCACCTAAACGGCGATCGCCCACGAGCGACCAAACGGGTATGCGAGTATTGCCAACACCAGCATCACCGCCGCACCAGCCGGGAGTTTTTTTTATGCCGAGGGAACCGTTGGTTAAAGTTTGAAGTAAAATTTCTATAGCTGCTGCTTTATCTGCGATCGTTAAGGAAGCAAGATTGACTTTTAATTCGGTTATTATCATAGCTTAAGCTTCGGTTATGCCATAAATATATGATAAAAATTGTAGTTCAAAACTTTTAGGAAATATTTTTGCAAAAAACCCGGTTTCTGCCTTCCCACAAGTTATATCGTTTCCGGTTGGATCGGAATGATTTAATCGGCGCTAGAACACAGAGTACACAGAGTCCGAGAATATATATCTGAATCATTCCGATGCTACCGGATTTGATATTAGAAGACTCGGCGATTGAAATCGCGACTAGACAAACGAAGTCAGCCTCCGCCGACTGAAGAGTATTGATATCAAAACCCAATCAAAACACAAACCCGGTTTCTTGGAGAAACCGGGTTTAATTATCTGCGTTAATGTGCGTTAATGTGCGATCGGAAAAATCCTACAACTGCTTCACCTCAGCAACTAATTTCGCAACCACATCCTTAGCGCTACCAAACAACATCATCGTCTTATCCTTGTAAAACAACTCATTGTCAACACCGGAAAAACCAGCACTCATCCCGCGCTTGATCACGATAGTATGCTTAGCCTTATCAACCTCCAAAATCGGCATCCCGTAAATCGGGCTCGCCGTATCGTGACGCGCCGCCGGATTCACCACATCATTCGCGCCGATTACCAACGCCACATCCGTTTCTTCAAATTGCGGGTTGATATCGTCCATATCGTACAACTGCGGATAAGGCACGTTTGCTTCCGCCAACAACACATTCATGTGCCCCGGCATCCGCCCAGCCACCGGGTGAATCGCGTATTTCACGTCAACACCCATTTTTTCCAAACCGTCGGCTAACTCGCGTACCGAATGCTGGGCTTGCGCTACAGCCATTCCGTAACCGGGAATAATTACCACCGATCGCGCATAACCCAACATCATCGCACTTTCTTCGAGATTGATACTGCGAACAGTTTTGTCAGTAGCACCAGCAGCAGCCCCAGCAGCCCCAGCACTAGCACCACCGCTACCAAAGGCGCTAAACAACACACTACCAAGCGATCGATTCATCGCCTTACACATGATCTGCGTCAAAATGATTCCAGACGCGCCAACAAGTGCACCAGCGATAATCAGCATATTGTTCATCAAAATGAACCCAGCCACACTCGCCGCAATCCCCGAATAGGAGTTAAGCAGCGACACCACAACCGGCATATCGCCACCGCCAATCGGGAGCACAAACATGATACCCAGGATATTAGAAATAGCCACCAAAGCCAGGAATACCGGTACATCTTCCGGGTGAAACACCATATAACCGCTGCCGGCTAAAAGCGCGATCGCCAGCATCGCATTAAACGGCTGTTGCAGCGGAAACGTCATGGGCGCACCCGGTAGCAATTCTTGCAGCTTCGCAAACGCCACAAGGCTACCAGTGAAAGTAATCCCGCCAATCAGCACACCCAAAAGGATCGTGATTGTCGCGTCTGGAGTTGGCGATTCCGGGATGCTGAGATAGCGCCAGAATTCGCCCACAGCAACGAGTGCAGAAGCCGCGCCCCCAAAACCGTTAAGCAAACCCACCATCTGTGGCATATCCGTCATCGCGACGGTTTTCGCCATAATTGTTCCCAAAATGGAACCGATGATTATTCCGACAGCAATCAATTCGTAGCTGATAACTTGCCTTTCGAGTAAAGTACCGACGATCGCAATAAACATCCCGATCGCAGCTAACACGTTTCCTTGACGCGCAGTAGCCGGAGAACCCAATTGTTTCAAACCGACGATAAATAAAGATGCAGCCACTAGATAGCCTAGCTGAATGCCACTGGGCAGAAAATCGCTCACGCTTTGACCTCTTTTTTCTTGAACATTTGCAGCATTCGATCGGTTACTAAGAAACCGGCGACAACGTTAATTGTGGCCAGGGCGATCGCGATCGTCCCCAAAATCGAAGTAACAGTCACATTTCCCTGGCCCGAAATCAGAATTGCGCCTAAAACCGCAATTCCCGAAATCGCATTCGAGCCCGACATCAAAGGTGTGTGCAGCGTCGGCGGGACTTTATTAATTACTTCAAATCCCACAAACGACGCTAGCGTAAACACTACTAAACCTGCAATCAATCCTTCTGCCATGACAATTGGTAATTGGTAATTGGTAATTGGTTATTAGTCATTAGTCATTAGTCATTAGTCATTAGTTGTTAGTTGTTAGTCATTAGTCCTTAGTCATCAACTGTAAAAGCTTTACCGTTTCCCAACCAGGTCAAACGTCTTCACAGACTGCTGTTTACTGCCGAGATCAGATCCCCCCTTAGCTTGCCCCCTACTCCCCCTTAAGAAGGGGGGGACAAGAAGCATTCAAAGTCAACCCCTACTCCCCTTCTTAAGGGGGATTTAGGGGGATCTGGCCTTGACTACCAACGAGATTTATCAACGGTTTTAGATTTAAGCTGACACTAATGAAATCACCCATTTTCCTACTAATGACTAATGACTGTTGACTATTAACTAACTAACGGCTGAAGCCTCAGCAGCCAAAGCATCCCGAACTCGCTGGTTGCTAATTTCGCCATCGCGGGCGACGCAAGCACCAGCAATGATATCGTCTTCAAAATTCAAATTGAGTTCCTTATCTTTCAGCATCAACTGAACCAAAGCCGAGATATTCTTCGAGTAAGTTTCGCTAGCGTGTACCGGCATCGACGAGGGCAAATTAATCGGCCCGATGACATTAACACCGTTCCATTCAACATCTTTCCCTGCTTCCGAACACTCGCAATTGCCGCCTTGTTCCGCCGCGAGGTCAACAATTATCGATCCCGGTTTCATTTGAGAAACCATTTCTCGGGTAACTAAAATAGGTGCTTTTCTGCCGGGAACTTGAGCGGTGGTAATCACTGCATCGGAGGCGCTGACGTGTTGGGTGAGCACTTGGCGGGTGTATTCTTTAGCGGCTTCTGATAGCTCTTTTGCATAGCCACCGGCGGCGACGGTTTCTTCTTTTAGTTCGACATCAACGAATTTAGCACCCAAGCTTTGCACTTGTTCTTTGGTTTCCGGGCGGATGTCGAAGGCTTCGACAACTGCACCCAAACGGCGCGCTGTGGCGATCGCCTGCAAGCCCGCAACGCCCACACCCATTACCAATATTTTCGCGGGGCGAATTGTACCCGCCGCCGTTGTCAGCATTGGGAAATATTTTGGCAATGCACAGGCTGCGATCAGTACGGCTTTGTAACCGGCGACGTTGGCTTGGGATGACAGTGCATCCATGCTTTGGGCGCGGCTGGTGCGCGGGATCATTTCCATGCTGAATGCCGTTACTTTGCGATCGGCCAACCGCTGCACTAAAGCCGGATTTCCCAAAGGATTCAAAAATCCGATGAAAACGCCTCCTTCGCGGAGTTGATGAACTTCAGATTCTTGGATCTCCCCGATTTTGACGACGACATCGGCTTCGCCCCACAGCGTAGCGGTATCACCGATAACACGAGCTCCGGCTTCTTCGTAAGCAAGATCCGAGAAAAACGATTTTTCCCCGGCACCGGCCTCAACCCAAACTTCTACGCCCTGTTTGACTAATCGGGCTACAGCGTCGGGCACTAAGGCCACCCGGCGTTCCTCTGCTTTAAATTCTTTGGCGATCGCTAATTTCATAAGAAAAACTCGGCAAGTGGGAAACTCAGCGACTTCAGTCCTGAGAGGAAAACGGCTCGGCGATTTCAATCGCCTTGAATCCCCTTTCGGGGGTCGGAGAGGAAATTTAATTAACCTCTCCGATGAGGTATGGTTGCCTCAAACTCCCATTTCTGGGGTAATGTTCGCTTGTCGGCCAAGGTTATAAAGGCTTGTTAGGCTAGCAGCACTGTCTCAGTGACTTTAAGACTGTTTAACAACTAGCGACAGAGCAGAAAACTAGCGTCGCATTCTCCGGTGTCGTGACCTGAATAACGTAGTCAGTTAAGACTTAGGCTGGTCAGAATAGCTTGTAATTTCTTACAAGCTCAGCGGCTTTAGCCCTGAGTTCCTGACTAACTCTCCTTTACTCTAGACATAGACAGGGCGGTTTCAACCGCACGCATACATGGCGGTTTCAACCGCGCCTGGACGAGACATGGCGGTTGAAACCGCGCCTGGACGAGACAGGGCGGTTGAAACCGCCAGCAGAAAGTCAGACAAAACCTGCAGACGCAGGTGGAAATTCAAATTTCCCAGTCCGCAGAGGTGTTCGGCGAGGGAAGCCGAGTCGCGGACATCGTTTGACAAGAAGCGATTTCAATTGCTGGCCCGGTGGCGGTTGAAATCTATTCTGCTGGCTTCTCACGTTGATAGTAAAGCCGATCGCCAAAAATACACTCGCTTCTTTAACTTGTCTTATAGATTCAATTTCGTTAAACTATTCAATTTGCAGCCGAGTATGGTATAATAAAACGCTGCCTAATTCTGTAGTGTAAATGTCTGTTGTCAGTATTACGCAAAAAAAAATTGATTGAATTCGGGCGATCGCACTCATCAAATTGCCAAAACAATCGCTATATTAAAGGCATTCATTGCCAATTGCCCGCAGTAAATATTTAAGGTTCCATTCTAATTTTGGTCAGAGGAGCGATTATGAGACGATTATTTTCAGCACTAGCAGTTACAGGTTGTTTGCTGACAGGCTTACCCGCCATCAGTTTAGCCCAAGGAATGCCGGGATTCACAATTTTCGGCGGCCCCGAGCGCGCCAACCAATTAAACTATCGCTTGGATTACGGCAAAGCAGGGATGAACGGTGACAGATACCGGCTGCGAATTCCTTCCAAAAAAGTAAGTTTGGCGATCGCCCAACTGAACATATCCTATCCAGACTACTACAAAGGCGAATTCGACCAAAAAGATATTAAAGTGCGCGTCAAAGACAAAACAATACAATTGCAAGAAGTAATCTGGGATAAAGAAAATCGATTCATAGAAATTTATCCTGCAGAACCAATTCCAGCAGGTAGCAACGTTGAAGTTGTGCTCTCCAACGTCCAGAACCCAAGTCCCGGCGGAATGTACAATTTCAACCTCCGCATCCGCACCCCAGGGGACGTTCCATTGATGCGTTACCTGGGGACTTGGCTGTTAAGCATTGAGTGAGGAAAAGGGCAGAAACCGAGTTTGTTTCGACAAAATACGCGGTAACAGCCCGCAAATTCCCCAAAAAACCCGGTTTCTGAGCAACCCGCGATCGCCCAGAAACCGGGCTTTTTGTCGAAAAATACGCGGTAACAGCCCGCAAATTCCCCAAAAAACCCGGTTTCTGCGATCGGAGCGCATAAATCCTGAATACTCAAATGTCCACAAATACGTCAAAAGTATTATTTTTGGGCGATCGGACTCCCAAATCAACGAGCATCCTCTATACCTTAAGAAGGAGTCAACAACACAGTTAAATTCCCCATTCGATTGGGGGATGCGAGGCGGAGGGAGACTCCGCTATAAACAATAAATACAAAGGTTTTTAGGCGATTGTGGAAATCAATAGCCCAGAGGCGCTAGCTACAAAATATTTACCAATCAAATAGGATTGCTCGATCCCTACTGATACATGAATCTACAAGCAAAAATCAAATCCATAAAACTTCCTCCGGCCCTCAAATCTCGAAATTATCGCCTGTTTTTTGCAGGACAAGGCATCTCACTCATTGGCAATTGGATGACCCAAGTCGCTACTATTTGGCTTGTATACCATTTGAGCGATTCACCTTGGATGCTGGGCGTAGTGGGATTTACCAGTCAAATTCCCACATTAATTTTATTGCCTTTTGCAGGAGTTTTCATCGATCGCTGGAACCGGCACAGAGTCATAATTGCCACTCAAGTATTAGCAATGGTTCAATCCTTAGCTCTAGCATTTTTAGCGCTAACAGGAGTCGTGAACATCTGGCAAATTCTAGTATTGAGTTTCTTTCAAGGGGCAATTAATGCGTTTGACGCACCAGCACGACAAGCTTTCGTGCCCGAAATCGTAGACAAAAAAGAAGACTTAGCAAATGCGATCGCCCTCAACGCTTCCATGTTCAACGGAGCCAGATTGATCGGGCCGGCAATTGCAGGTTTGCTGATAGCGACAATCGGCTCTAGTTATTGTTTCCTGATTGACGGACTCAGCTACATCGCCGTAATTGCAGGCTTATTAGCGATGAAAATCAAGCCGCGCCAAATTGCCGCAACTAATACAAAACCCTTACAAAGATTAAAAGAAGGATTTGTTTACGCCTTCGGCTTTCCGCCGATTAGAGCAATTCTCATCTTATTATCATTAGTCAGCTTCGCCGGAATGTCACACACAATATTAGTCCCAATTTTTGCCACAAAAATACTCCACGGCGACGCAGAAACCCTCGGCTTTTTGATGGCAGCTTCTGGAGTCGGAGCATTTTCAGGCGCGATTTATTTAATTGGACGAAAAAGTGTCGTCGGTCTCGGCAAATTAATTGCTATTTCCCCCGCCGTCATGGGATTCGGACTGATCGGTTTTGGTTTATCCCGAGTCTTGTGGCTGTCATTAATCATGATGTTATTCGTGGGGTGGGGTTTCATCATCCAATTTGCAGCAGGAAACACATTCTTGCAAACAATTGTAGAAGACGACAAACGCGGCAGAGTGATGAGCATCTACACAATGGCATTTTTTGGAGTCACACCATTTGGCAATTTAGTAGCCGGCGGATTGGCCAATTATATCGGCTCTCCCAACACAGTCATACTTGGCGGTATAATTTGTATTTTAGCAGCAGTAGTTTTCAGCAAACAGTTGCCCGCTTTAAAACACTTAGTCCGACCAATTTATCAAAAAATGGGTTTAATTTCCTAAACAACCTGTAAACTTCTATCCTTCCCTCTTCCCATCTCTTTCTCAGCGCCCTCTGCGCCCTCTGCGGTAAAAAAATCCAAATTAAATACGCAACCAGAGGTTAAACCAATGGCAAATACCAGTGCAATTCCCCAACAGCAAAGCGACGATCACGTTCCCTTAAAAACCTGGATCGGCGTCATGGCAACAATGATCGGCGCTTTCATGGCGGTTTTGGACATCCAAATCACCAACGCTTCTCTGAAAGATATCCAAGCAGCTTTAGGCGCAACTTTAGAAGAAGGATCTTGGATTTCTACCTCTTATCTAGTCGCAGAAATTGTAGTAATTCCGCTGACTGGTTGGCTATCGCAGGTGTTTTCTGTCCGCCGCTACATTTTGGTAAATGCCGCTTTCTTTGTATTCTTTTCTATGTGCTGCGCTTGGGCGTGGGATTTGAATTCAATGATTGTTTTTCGAGCTTTGCAGGGGTTTACGGGCGGCATTTTAATTCCGATGGCTTTTACGTTTTTGCTGACAAATTTACCGCCCAAAAAGCAACCAGTCGGCATGGCGATGTTTGCACTCACAGCTACTTTTGCACCATCCATCGGGCCGACATTGGGAGGTTGGCTGACGGAGAATTACGGCTGGCAATATGTCTTTTATTTAAATTTGGTTCCGGGGCTGCTGCTGCTAGCAGGTGTGTGGTATGCCGTCGTCCCGACGCCGATGCGGCTCGAACTGCTAAAAGGGGGCGACTGGTGGGGAATTACCTCAATGGCGATCGGCCTGGGTTCCCTGCAAGTTGTGTTAGAAGAAGGCAGTCGCAAAGACTGGTTTAGTTCTGATTTGGTTTTGCGTTTAAGCATAGTTTCTGCCATATTTCTCAGCGCTTTTTTCTGGATTGAACTAACTAGAAAAAAACCGTTTATTAACCTACGATTATTGACTCGCCGCAATTTCGCTTTAGCAACTGTTGTGAATGTTTCTTTGGGGGTGGGATTGTACGGTTCGGTGTTCATTTTGCCCCTGTATTTAGGTCAGATTCAGCAGTATAATGCCATGCAAATTGGCGAGGTGATTATGTGGGGCGGCGTGCCGCAGTTATTCCTCGTGCCGATGGTGCCGAAATTGATGCAGCGAATAGATACGCGGCTGATGATTGGCATCGGTGTGAGTTTGTTTGCGGTGAGTTGTTTTATGAATGCCAGCATGACTCACGAGACGGGCATCGATCAGTTGCGTTGGTCGCAATTAGTGCGAGCAATGGGACAGCCTTTGATTATGGTGCCGCTGTCAAGTATTGCCACGGCTGGTATGGCAAAACACGAGGCTGGTTCTGCTTCGGGTTTGTTTAATATGATGCGAAATCTGGGAGGTTCGATGGGGATTGCGGCCCTAGGAACTTTGGTGACGATGCGCGAGCAATTTCACTCGAATCGATTAGGGGAATCTGTTTCTTTGTACAATCAGGCAACGCAGGAGAGAATGAATCAAATGACTCAGTATTTTGTGAGTCGCGGTGCTGATGCAAGTGTGGCGCATAACCAAGCAATTCAGGCAATTGATGGTCTGGTTCGTCGGGAAGCTTATGTCATGGCTTTTAATGATTGTTTTTACTTTGTGGGAATTGCTTTGTTGTTAAGTGGGATTGCTATTTTGGGTTTTAAAAAGGTGAAACCGGGTGCTGGTGGTGGAGGGGGCGCTCATTGATTCTGTAGCGCCTCGGCGCACCCTACAAATGTTCACCATTCTTGTTCTGCTTCTGCTTCTGCTTGGATTAAATTTTGCCGCAGTTGCACCCAATTTATTTGATGAGATGCGGAATATTCGAGGAGTTTTCCGCGCTGTAAATGCAGGACTCGCGTGCTAAACTGTTCGGCTAATTCTAATTGGTGATTGACCATTAAAATTGTGGTTTGATTGTTAGTTAGCTGTGTCAATACTTGCAAAATGTGGGCGGCTTTTCCTGCGTCTAGGGCGGATGTTGGTTCGTCTAAAAGCAAGATTTTGGGTTCCAAAATGATGCCGCGGGCGATCGTCACTAACTGTTTTTGGCCTGTGGAAAGCTGCAATTCGGTGCGATGGAGCCATTCTTGGGGTATGTGCAGTTGTTCAGTAACCCCGCTAATTCTCTGTGCAATGTTTGATGGAGTCACGCCCCGCAACTTCAAAGGATAAGCCAACGCCTCGCGCACCGACATCCCCAAAAGCTTGGATTCTTGCAAAATTAGGGTGATTTGTCGCCGAAGTTCGATCGCAGGTATTTGTCGGTAATCCCGATTTTCCAGATAAATCGAGCCGCTGGTGGGGCTGCTGAGTCGGTTTAACAACCGCAACAGCGTAGTTTTCCCAGCCCCCGAAGGGCCGACAATTGCGACGCGATCGCCAGAGTGCACATCAAACGAGATATTGTTTAATAAGTAGCTAGAGGCGATCGGTGTTTTCAAACTTACATCATCAACGCGCAATTGAGGAATTGTTTCTGTATTATTTTCTGAATAATTAAGCATTTAATTTATTTAAAATAGGGAATAATTAGTCTTATTGAACCGCGAAGACGCAAAGGACACGAAGGGGAGCATCTCAATGAAAGCAGCCCAGCTAAAAATTGGAGGTCGGAGGTAGGAGACAGGAGGAAAGAGGAAGAAAGAAGCAGTCAAAAGAAGTCTTTTTACAAATATGAGAGGCTCCCACACGAAGTCAGAATCAGGAAGAAGATCGGAAAAATAATAGCCAGATTTCCAACTTCTTTAAGAAGTCGGAAATCTAATAAATTTATCCGTGTATCCGTGTCCGCATCCTTGTATTGCCGCTCTTCATTCTCAAAGTTTTACTGTTTTTTCCAATGGAAAACCCAACTGTTCGCGCTGTTCCAAATAAAGCTGAGCCACCCGTCGCGCCAAATTCCTAATTTTGGTAATGTAGCGAGTTCTTTCCGTTACCGAAATCACGCCTCTAGCATCGAGTAAATTGAAAGTGTGAGAACATTTTAACACATAATCAAGACTGGGCAAAACCAATCCTTTTTTTGTCAGTTGTTCGGCTTCTTGCTCGTACAATCCAAACAAAGTAAACAGCAATTCAGGATTGGAATCTTCAAAGTTATAAGTACACTGTTCTATTTCTCCTTGCAGGTGAACGTCGCCGTAAGTTACGCCATCTTTCCACTGAATTTTGGTCATGGCATCAACTTCTTGGAGATACATTGCGAGACGTTCTAGTCCGTAGGTAATTTCAATAGATACCGGGCGACAATCTATGCTACCGCACTGTTGAAAATAGGTAAATTGAGTAATTTCCATGCCGTCGAGCCAGACTTCCCAGCCCACACCCCAAGCTCCGAGGGTAGGCGATTCCCAGTTGTCTTCTACAAAGCGAATGTCGTGGTCTTCGGGGCGAATTCCTAATGCTCTCAGGGAGTCTAAATAAACTTCTTGAATGTTGGGAGGAGATGGTTTAATCAGGACTTGATATTGATAGTAATGTTGGAAGCGATTGGGATTTTCGCCGTAGCGTCCGTCGGTGGGGCGGCGACAGGGTTCGACATAGGCGACTGACCAAGGTTCGGGGCCAATTGCTCTGAGGAAGGTGTGGGGATTCATGGTTCCTGCACCTTTTTCTGTGTCGTAGGATTGGGCGATCAGGCAACCGCGATCGCTCCAGAATTGATTTAAAGTTGCAATGATTGATTGAAAGTTCACTGGTTTAAATAGGGCTAGTATGTATCTCAACTTATTTAAGCATAAAAAAGGCAGGGTTTATTTGCATAAACCCTGCCAAAGTCATGTGAGGTGTAAAAAGTTAGGTCGTTTGAATCGAGTTGTGATTTAGTCTGCGGGAGTGAGGGAAACTAATAGGGTGATGTTGTCAACGCCGATGACATAAACGGTGTCTCCCGGTGTGAGTGTGATTTGGCGATCGCAACGTGCGGGCCACCAGCTACCTTGAAAGCGGACGCGACCTGTTTGATTCGGATAAATCGATTCATCGACGATTGCTTCTTCGTTGAAGTAGTGAAAGTTGGTATTGATGTAGTTGTCGATTAACATATTATTTGCTGTGCTGTAGGTGTGGACAGAAAAAATAGAACCGAAAGCTTTTGCTAAATTGAACATTTTACGAACTCCTTTTGTGTTAAAATATAGGAAATTTTTAGATGCTGTTTCTGCTATTTAAAAGGCTGCATTTCCTGATTTTCGATGCTGTGATTTAGTCGGCGGGAGCGAGGGAAACTAACAGAGTGATGCTGTCAACGCCGATGACATAAACGGTGTCTCCCGGTGTGAGGGTGATTTGGCGATCGCACCGTGCGGGCCACCAGCTACCTTGAAAGCGGACGCGACCTGTTTGATTCGGGTAAATCGATTCATCGACCACGGCTTCTTCGTTGAAGTAGTGAAAATTGGTGTTAACGTAATTTTTGATTAACATATTGTTGGCGGTGTTGTATCCTTGAGTAGAAAAGATTGAGCCGAAAGCTTTTAATACGTTGAACATGATATTTACTCCGGTTGTGTTAAAATATATGGATGTGTAATTGTCTGTTTCTGCTATTTGAGAGGCTGCATTTCCTGGTTAAGATTGATTAATTGCCCAGATATTTCATTGTTCTTGTCTGGGGTGCTTTCATCCGGATCAAAAATAAAAATCTTTTGATTTTTTTGGGGGATTTGAGCGACGGTTGCGGGGAGTCTAAATTGAGTAATTCCAAGGTATTGAATTAAGGATTTAGCTGTCGCTTAGTTGCTGGGATTTGTCTCACTGGTAGATGTTGTTAGCTACATTAGCGCTTGGGTGATTCCGCATTACTACTGCTGTGAAGATGTTTTCTTTTTGGATTTGAGGATTTTTTGAATCGGTTGTGACTCGCTTGCTTTACACTTACTAATTTATAAAAAGTCGAAGGTCTATGGTGCGATCGATCTGACACTTTCCGTCTCTGGTACTGGCACAGGACAGTAAGCAACGGTAAAACAACGATTAATCAATGGTTTGAGGCTGATTCTCTGGCTGGTGGCTGTGCCAATTTAGCAAAGTGGACTACCGCAGGCGGTGAATTCTAAGTTTACGCAATGTCGATCGGCCAATCCGGAACATCCGTACATATCTAGCCCGTGACTCATAGGTGCGATCGTTCGGATTTCAGCCCCCTTTCATCTGATCGGGACTGAAGTGCGATGCTGCGAACCGATTTTAAGTTTGATCGTTCGGACTTCAGTCCTCTCTCGTCTGATGATGAGCACTAAAGTCATCACTACGAACCGAGGCTGTAATCGCAATTATTCAACAAATCGAACTTAAAATCAATTCATAAATTCAGCATCTTAAATTCATAAAAGTCCTAATTATCAAGAACCTTCTCGATACTGCATAATAGTTACAGGAATTCTGAATAAAATTTTAGCTAACTGAGACAAACCAAACTTAAATTTCAAGGACTGCGGCAAATCTTGCACAGAAACTGCTACAAAGCCAAAGCGACTGTAAAATGCTGCGAGTCGCTTTCCCAAACATTCTAAATATAGCGGTTCCGTAGCCTGTTGAATTAAATATTGTGTGAGATAGGTGCCCAAACTGCGATCGCGCCAATCCTTCGCCACCACCAAACTACCCAACTCTTGCGCGCCGGAAAAGTTCCGCAACTGTCCGCAAGCAGCCAACTTTCCCTCACATTCGATGACCCAGAATTGCTCCCAACGCAACTGAGTAGGATCGAGTTTAGCGCTCCACACCAACCTTCTAATTGATTTGATATCTTGTTTCAACGCTGGTCGGATTGTGCATTTTGGGGGTAAGGAAAAATGACTTTCATTCATGATGATTCCTGTTGGCTTTCTCGTTTGGCTTGGGCTTTCAACATCCTTTCTTTTAACCGTGCATTTCTCTCGGCAATTTCGGGATTTCCCTCATACCAAGGCGGAACATCGTCATAATCGGGGATTCCATCATCTATCAGATAGCGCGCGTTGGGTTGCCTGGGATAACCTGCGGCCAATCCTCCAGTACAGATCGCAAATAAAGCTGTATTTTCAGCAGCTTTTAATGCTCTCTTTGCAGCAGGAGAAACTCTCACAATATCGCCGCCCTCAAGTGTCAATAGTTCCCCATCTACAACCATCAAGCCCTTGCCTTCAACTACAATATAGACTTCTTCTTGTTCTGCGTGGCTGTGAGTAAAGGTGTAGCCCTCGCCAGCCGGCAAGCGAATCAAACCTAAAGCTACTCCTTGCAGATTTAGCTGTCGCCAAGGGTTGGTGAGTTGGGGCAAATTCTTAAAATCAAAGTGAGCTTTACTGAATTTATTGTTATTTTCAGAATCTAGTTCCATATTATCTATTTAAGTAGAAGAGGTGTTAATAAAAATTATACCAGCGACGCGCTTCAAAATGCGAAACACTTCGTAACAATCCTTGGCGCGATTACGAACTCATAAGATAAAGCGTACTGCGGATTGTCTTATTTAACCAATTTAATCAATCTGAAGTTGCTGCCATTTGTCAGAAGCCCAAAAGTTGGTCTATCAGGATTGGGGTTACTCAGCTTTTACGGTATCTTCTATCATGGGGTACTCGGCACTGTTAATATACCCAACATTTACTTTGTCTAAATATCGCTTTTCTTCCTCAGTAATTTCTGGTAAATCGTCAATCCATTCCCGAAAAAATTGTTCATCTTCAGCAAGTTGGAAGTTGAATTTTGTCTTGACATCACCGAGTGTCAGTGCTTTTGCTTGAATGCTTTGTGTCATAATTTTCTGTAGCTCTTAGCTAGTTGTAACTGATTGTAGCAGATCGATTGTCGATCGCCCCCAGCAACACCTCCGCGCCAAACCGCACCGGATAGGTACAAGATAATCCCGTTTCTGCTTGAATTTCAGCTATTACTAACAGCACATCGACCTCATTTAAGTGATGAGTGTTAAGGGCGATTGCGCTCACTTTTGCCCGACAAAAATACCCGCCGCCGCAGCCACCATTCGTACAATTCAACCACTTTCAACAAACTCGGAATCGATACCCGCAGGTGATGCGGCAAGCCTGCTTTTTTACCCAGCCAGTTGTGGGTTGCCATGTCGATGGCGGCGCGGGCTGCGGTATATTGTGGCATAATTATAGTTAGGTAAAGTGCCCTGCCGCGCGCGCTACATTAACAGGTAAAAAGGTAAGCAAGTAATACCAATCTTCCAAATTAATGTAACAGTATATGTAGGGTGTGGATACATCGAAAATTTCTCAAAAAGAGTGACAATCTAATAGCGACGCACCTTACACATTGGGCGAACAAAACAACCCTTCGTTTCACTCCGCCCAACAATTTTATTGTTGCAACATTTTTTCTAAATGGTATAAATTCAAGAGGGTAGACTAAAGTCCTGACTGCGAACATATGATAAAGCAGGACTTATTTAATTGTAAGTCCTGCTAGGCTGCTAAGGGAGCATTTTCTAAATTTTATTAAACAGGCTGACTCAAAAATCCGCCTGACCAATTGTCAAATTCTGTGCCAATCTCCTCAGACTGTTCTAGTAGAGGGTTTAGCCTCTCCTCGGAGACTGCAAAGCAGGGGAAACGGTAAAAACCCTGCACCACTTTTTTTGTTTTAACCACGAAGGTCAACCAGAATTAGCTTTTATCGCCGCAGTTACAGCATTGTTCGCCAGTCGCTTCCCGGACACCGTTCTCCTATGGTTGGCGATTTACAGGTCAAACAGCAAAACACCTGTTCTGGCTAAAGTTGGTTGTTTATTTATGCTGTATTGTTCTATTCTGTACGATTTTGGAAAAATGTTAGCGATCATACAAAAAACTTTACATTTTTCAGCTATTAGACTTTGCCAGAACAGCGAATCAAAGGCAAGATATATGCCTACCCACAATAATTATTGTTTATGTCTTCTGCACCTTTTGCTAAAAGTAGAAGAAAAGTCAGTGGTTTGTTTTTGACCTATTTGTTGACTGTGGCGCTTAGTTGTCGTAGTTGATGTTGAATTCGGTTAAATTCTTTCTGTTCTTCGCTTAGCAAAGTATTGTCGATCGGCGATCGCATATCCCACTGCAATTCAGACAATAACAGCAAACAACCGGCCATAATTATGCCTGTGGTTAGATATTGCCAAGGTGCGACAAAAGGCAATATTCCGATCGCAAATAGATGAGCTAATCCGATCGCGATAAAAGTGCGCGATCGCAAACCGAGTCCAGTACAAAAATAGCCGATCGCGCTCACCCCCAACCACAAATCGCACAGGTGCTGCAACAAACCACCCCAACCCAGAAAAATACTGCAATCCGTCAGCACCAAACCAGTTATCATCAGCATCGCCCAACAATACAGAATCCAGCTAACTCGCTCGACTTTTACCCAAAACAAAGTTAACACAGCCATCCCAGCAGTGCCAATAATCGTCAGTGTTGACCACAGAATCGCCTGAAAGCTCCAACTAAGCGGCACAAATTGAGCCGTGAAAAAAATCCCCGCCGTCACCAAACCCCAAAGCAGAAAAGTTTGGTCAATCCGGGTATAAAATCCTGAGAAAAGAGTAATATTTCCAATTTTCCAGTTTAGTTGCAACAAGCCCGATCGGTCTTGTACGTCGAGATGTTCCTGTTTGCTGCGGATTAGGGGTTCGGAGACGTTGAAAAAGGTCATCCAGTGTGGTTTAAAATATTAGGTTTTGCCTATTGTAACAAAACTACATAAATATTTTTAAAATTTTATTGCATTTTTTCTCATTCCCCGGATCTGCCTGGGGAGGTAGATCCCGAGGAACAGCCTCCCCAGAGTCTAAAGCTGGCGACGAAGCTGCGTTAAGTTTAGACTGACACAGCTTAGAATTTTGAGTTTAAGCAAGCCTTCAATACTAATTTTTGAGAGAAAAAATGAAGGCAACATTCACAAGCATTGAGCCATTTTAATTGTCGAGTAAATTTGTCACGTACCTGTGGCAATTTTCAGCAGATAAAGTTTATTTTTCGTGGCGTTGCTGATTTACGGTAGGACAGGCTAAATATGTAATTCATCAAAACTAGCAGAAAGCTTCTGGATTTTGAGATTATTTGTTTCTCGCCCAGCGAGCAAAGTCTCTGCACAATTTAAGGCGGACTTGCACTGGTTTTTAAGCCGCTGGATAAATTATATCAAATCCTCTATTCATCGGAATAGTAAATTCACTGTTGACTGTTAACATCATGTATGAGTGCAACCGGAATTGATATTAGACTGCAATTGCATTGATGCGATCGATTCAAAATTATTTGCGTCAATCAGCGTTCATCTGCCTGAAATCTGCGATTGCTCCATCGGACAAAAATTTATCTTGTAAAATAAACCAACTTTCCTAAAATTTTGTGAAAAAAATCGGCTTAAAAAAGAGGTATTACCTATTGACTTTTCCAGAAATTCTATGGTATTATTTAAATAATGGGAGTGGTAACTTGGATTTTAAAAATCTCACCATTCCCATTATCTAATAATATCTCATCGATTACTCAAAGTCAAGCATTAAGCCGAAAAAAAAAGGCGTTTTTTTTTTAATTTCTTCAACTAAAATTAGTCTGCGTTGATTACCAATTCCCCGTTTCCGTCAATAACTTCGCCGATCGCCCAAGCAGCAATTTCCTGAGACTCAAACCATTGAACGGTGGCTGCGACTTGGGCGCGATCGACCAACAGGACAAACCCAACACCCATATTAAAAGTATTGAACATATCTGCGATCGCAACTTGCCCAGCTTCAGCAATCCAGTCAAAAATCGGCAAACTCGGCCAGCTATTAATGTCAATTTTCACAGATTGATTTGCGCCCAAACAGCGGGGCAAATTTTCCGGCAAACCGCCACCAGTAATGTGAGCCATCCCGTGAATTTTTAAACCGCTGTTAATGGCTGCGAGGACAGGCTTAACATAAATCGCAGTCGGAGTGAGAAGAACCTCTCCCAAACTTTGGCCGCCCAACTCAGAGGGTTGGGAATGCCAATCAAAACCCCTCACGCCCGCAATTTTCCTTACCAAACTAAAACCGTTGCTGTGGACGCCAGAACTAGCGAGCCCCACAGCCACATCTCCCACCCGCACCTGCGAACCATCAAGCAACTTGCTTTTTTCGACAATTCCCACACAAAAACCAGCCAAATCGTACTCACCCGCTTGATAAAAACCGGGCATTTCTGCGGTTTCACCTCCGAGCAAAGCACAGCCTGCTTGCTTGCAACCCTCAGCAATCCCTGTCACCACAGCAGCTAATTGTTCAGAATTTAACTTTCCCGTGGCTAAATAATCGAGAAAAAAGAGGGGTTCCGCCCCGGATGTCAGCACGTCGTTGACGCACATCGCCACCAAGTCGATACCTACCGTGTCGTGGCGATCGAGCTCGCTGGCCAACTTCAACTTAGTCCCAACGCCGTCAGTGCCCGAAACCATCACCGGCTCTTTTAAACCCTCCGGGACGCTGAAAAACCCGCTAAATCCGCCGAATCCGCCCAAAACTCCCGCTCTGTGGGTGCTTTTGACCGTATTTTTGATGCGCGAGACAAAAGCTCTGCCCGCCTCAACATCCACACCTGCTTCTCGATAATCCATAAATCCGCCAAATCGATTTCTAAGTTTTAGTGTATGCCCATAACGGTTAACGCTTAACAGTGGACAAACAGCTTTTTTCAGGCTAAGCATTAGACCCTTCCTCCAAAGGCCTGTCTAGAACAGGCTCGAAAAGCCTCTTCCAGAATAATTATGGGAGAGGTCTAGTACACAGCAATAAAATCCGGTGAATCTTTGTAAAGTTTTGTAAATTTTTCAGGAATTGCGAAAACCTCTGCAAACACTGGAATCAAAGCATTATCTGAGACATAAATTTGTGAAAAATCCCTCGATTTTTGGTAAATTTCGTGCTGTGAGCGATCCCCAAGCGCAAAAGTTTGTGGTAGTCTGTTGCAGTTCGTTACCAAAACACAAATTGCGGATCGAGTATGAGTTGTCAAGTATCGGGAAAGTTTCGACCAAAATTTTTGGGTCAGAAGCATAAAAGCACTCAAAGCAGCCCGATACTCTGCTGTGACTCTAGGAGGAATCGCGAAAAGCAAACAGAAAAATCTGTAGCGCCCGATCGCATCTTGGCAAATCCTCCAATCTCGCTTGGCAATGGCTCTTCACAAAAATGGACGTATGAAGGAAAAATTTGTTGGTGGTCTACTCGCTGTCCTGTTAGTTCCTGTCGTAGGAACGGCCTCTTCTTGTCACGCACAAGCAACAGATGCCGTCAAGCAAAACTCTCAGTCCCAGCAAGCAATTGCCACCCAACCGTCCCCGCAGTTAAACGCGAAGCGGGTCGAAGCACAAAAAGTCGGACAGTATCAGTATCAAGCAAGAGCTGAGATTAACCGAGACTCGATCGCCAAAATTCAGTCCCACGACTTAGGCGGGCGACAAGCAGCGACAGTCTACGTGCGAAACATTCCAGTCATCACCTTTCTCAACGCCAGTCCGGAAAAAAATGCCAAAATCGGAGAAACAGGCGACAGCCAAGCCGATGCTCGCAGTCAGTTAAAAGTAGCAGACCAAAAAGACAATCCCAAAGTAGGAAACATCGCCAGCAACGCAATCAGCGTCCAAGCAGATCCTGTGTCGCGGGCATCGAGCTTAGCAGCAAGACTCAACCAGTTAGCCCGCAACAACATCGATCCCAACAGCATTACAGTGAAGTGGGAAGAACGAGACCGCTACCTGATCCAGGCAAACGGCGAGGACTTGGTAAACATCAACGCCGAAACCATCCTCCCCGACACCACCAGCGACTTTAGTCGAGACGCGCTGCAAGTAACCAATCGCCTCCGCCGACTGCTGGGGAACGCTCCACCCCTGGCAGCAGTAGCAGGCCAACCCCAACCAGAACGCCCCCTGCTCTCTGTGGGCCCCGTTCAAGTGCGGCTCAACGGCTGGGCTTCCTGGTACGGCCCGGGCTTTAACGGCAACCTCAGCGCCAGCGGCGAGCGTTTCAACCAAAATGATTTAACCGCAGCCCACCGCAACTTGCCCTTCGGAACTAGAGTGATGGTGCGAAATCTCGACAACGGCCGCACCGTAGTCGTCCGCATTAATGACCGCGGCCCCTATGTGGGCGATCGGCTGATTGACTTGTCCGCAGGTGCCGCCAGCGTCCTGGGAATGATCGGCAGCGGTGTGGCGAGAGTGGAAATCGAAGTAATGGAACCGCAGCAGCCAACAACTGTGGGACAGTAAACGGAAGACAGTACAGTAAAAGGCCAGATATTGCAGCATTCTGCCTCGCAAAGGGTTTCTGGCCTGCTGCACAAAGAATTAATTTTCTTGTGGAGCCCGCATGAGAGTCCGTTCATCAAAAGGCGATCGAGAATAGACTTGGATTGCACAAGTCCTCGATCTTTCAACCGCAGATTTCAGGTAGATGCAACGCGGCTCAACGCAGATAATTTCAGATAACTTGTGAGTCAGTAACTCAGGGCTTTAGCCACTGAGCTTGTCAGAGAAATTGAGCAAGCTATACTGACGGGCCTGAGTCTTAACTGACTACGTTATTTAGGTCACGACACTCCTTGAATGCGACGCTAGTTTTCCGCTCTGTCGCTAGTAGTTAAACAGTCTTAAAGTCACGCTCGACAGTGCTGCTAGCCTAACAAACCTTTATAACATTGACCGACAAGCGAACATCACCCGAAAGGGATTTTTCGGAGACAACCATATCTCCACAGAGGAGCAATTATACCCCTCTAACCCCGAAAGGGGATTCAAGGCGGTTGAAACCGCCGAGCCGTTTTCCTCTCAGGACTGAAGTCGCTCAGTTTCCCACTTACCGAGCTTTTTTATGAATGCCAGAGGTATAGTGATGCCAGATCTCCGATCGACACTAATATCTGGCTCTCGCGGCCAAAATCGCGCTCTCTTGGGGGCGAACTTGTTGCTAACATCGGTGCAAGATATCAGATGAAACAAATTCTGAGTCAACAAATCTGGCTTCTGTCAAAGGCCTTCAGGAGAAAATAACGGTGCGTCTGTTTACTGCGATTGCAGCACTTCGCTGCTACTTAAATTCACAAAAATCTGCTGCACCTCATTTGACAGTCGGTTTAGTTCCGACGATGGGAGCTTTGCACCGAGGACATCTGAGCTTGCTCCAGCGAGCAAGACAAGAAAATGCGATCGTCGTGGTGAGCATTTTTGTCAACCCGCTGCAATTTGGGCCGAGAGAAGATTTTCAAGATTATCCCCGGAATTTGGAGCAAGACCAATTGCTGTGTTCGGAAGCTGGGGTTGATGCCATTTTTGCTCCCCCAGCAACGGAAATGTTCGGCAACTCAGGGGTCAATTCCCTACGGGATAGCTTCGCCGCGCGTGCAGAAACACACAAAACCGCCCAAACACAAATTCAGCTTTCATCCTTAACTCAAGTAGTACCGCCACCGGCGATGACATCAGTATTGTGCGGCCTAGTTCGGCCCGGTCATTTTCAGGGTGTCGCGACAATTGTGACTAAACTTTTGGGTTTAGTGCAGCCGACAAAAGCTTATTTCGGTCAGAAAGATGCTCAGCAGCTAGCAATTATCCGCCAACTGGCTGTTGATTTTAATTTGCCTGTAGAGATTGTTGCTTGCCCGATCGCCCGCGAAGAGTCTGGACTGGCGATGAGTTCTCGCAATCAGTATTTAACAGCAGAGCAAAAACAGCAAGCCTGCGCCCTCTACCGCGCGCTGCAACAAGCCTCAAAAACTTTTGCTTCAGGCGACCGCACTGCCTCCGCCGCACTTGCTGCCACGCGCGCCGAAGTCGCCAGAGAGCCTGCTGTTAAGCTCGAATACGCCGAACTCGTCGATCCCGAAACTCTCGCACCGTTGCAGGTTGTGGAAACAGCAGGACTTTTAGCCGTAGCAGCCAGAGTAGGCTCTACTCGGTTGATTGACAATATAATTCTGCTGAACCGACGGCCGATTGTGGCGATCGACGGCCCGGCGGGCGCTGGCAAATCCACCGTAACTCGCCAAGCAGCAAAAGCTCTCTCGCTGTTTTATCTGGATACCGGGGCGATGTATCGGGCGCTGACTTGGCTGGCTTTGAAAACGGGGACGCCGATTTCTGACGAATGCGCGATCGCCGAATTAGTCAGTTACAGCTATTTAGAATACAACCTCGATCCCGGAGCTTTGACACTAAAGATTAACGGGGAAGACGTAACCGAAGCAATTCGCAGTTTGGAAGTGACATCCCGCGTCTCAGAAATGGCAGCGATTCCCGCCGTGCGGCAGTTTCTGGTGGAGGAACAGCGGCGCTGTGGCAAAAAAGGCGGAATTGTGGCAGAAGGCAGGGATATCGGCACTAATGTGTTTCCCGATGCGGAGTTGAAGATTTTTTTGACGGCTTCGGTACAAGAGCGATCGCGCCGGCGACTGTTACAACTTAAAGAGAGCGATCGGGCTAATATTAGTTTGGCGCAGTTGGAACAAGACATCGCCCTGCGGGACGAAAAGGACAGCACCAGGGAGGTTGCACCTTTGCGAAAAGCTGCCGATGCTGTGGAAATTCAAACAGACAATCTGACTGCTGACGAAGTGATCGATCGGATTGTCGGCTTGTACAAACAGAGAATCGGCCCCCCACTCACAAAAAGACTTTGATTGATATATAGCCTTTCAATCTCTCATATGAGGTACTATCCGGTATAGGGCATAGGGCATAGGCCTCCGTGGGCATAGGGCATTGGGCATTGGCCCGCGCAGCGCATAGGGCATTGGCCCGCGCAGCGCATAGGGCATTGGGCAAGGCTTCCGTGGGCATACCTCACCACGCTTGAGAACCGCTATAGGTGCAATATTTGAAGTTGAATCAACTTGTAGCGTCAGGAAAAGAGAAGAGTCCGCCTCGTGAGTCCCCCAGAATATAACGAAGACAGTCCAGAATGCTAGTGTCACCTTGAAATCAACTTGTAGGGTGCGTCAGGTGCAACGATCGATATAATTTCGGCTTTCGTGTCTGACGCACCCTAGTAATTGTGCTTAGGAATGAAAATTTAATAACTTAAGCGATTGGCTCGTTACCAGGAAGAGCCTGGTAATGCAGATAGGCGAGGCTCTGCCTCTCTTTAGCCCTGAGCTTCTGGAGAGAGAGAAGTGTGGCAGATGTTTAAGTTATTAAGTTTTCGATCCTTATTTGATGTCGGGTCAGATTACCATAAAAAAAGCGGTTCGTAGTGCGGACTTAAGTCCGCAACATGAGATCGTACTACATGGGACACGCGCGATCGAATCTTATCGCTGTAAACCGTTGATTGGAGACGATATTAAGCATGAGGACTCTTAAACCGGGTTTAGATCTAGTTTTTTAGTTGAGAAACCCAGATTTTTCAAATAAACCCGGTTTAAGAGCGTAAATCCTGTTAAAATTTCGCCGATTTTTATTGGTTTGGTGGCTTTTTGTACACAAGTCTTAAATTTTTTTATCCTGTCGGAGTTCTGCGCGATCGGTTATTTGCAGTATTAGCATTTTTAGACGCAATCCGATTTAAGATAATTCTCTTAAGTGGATTACTAGGACATAGACATAAAATCTCAAATTAACTGTGCAAGGTGCGAAGGAGAGAATGACGTGACAAAATTGAAACGGCTGTTGAGGCGGCGCAAAAATTTAATCGTTGCTTTTACGGCCGCGGCCGCCAGTTTTTTACTGGGCGTGACGTTGCCAATGAACTTGCGGGCTACTGGGCCAGTGACACCGATGCAGTCGCAAGTGTTGGCGGTATCCGAACCCTCAGAACAAAAGCCGATCGCCAATGTTAACGGAATCAAAGGGGCGATCGCCAGTCGAGTTGAGTTTTCCCAAAAGGCGATCGCCTCTTTGGAGGAAAAGCGCTTTCAATCAAGCCTGCCCTCCGAGTTGAAAGGTGCAACCATCCGTCAGGCGAAACTCGACTCGCGGCACAAAGCGATCGCCCTGACATTTGACGACGGCCCCTGGCCGACAACAACTACACAAATCCTAGATATTCTCAAGAAAAACAATATTAAAGCTACATTCTTCTGGGTAGGAAGGTATCTGCACACTTATCCCGAACTTGGCAAACAAGTAGTGGCTGCAGGTCACGCGATCGGCAACCACAGTTGGAACCACCAATACATTAAGTACAACAAAAACAGTGCAGCTCGGGAGATCGATCGCACGTCATCGTTAATTGAAGAATTGACCGGGGTAAAAACATCGCTTTTCCGCCCGCCGGGAGGCATTTTAAACAATGGATTAGCAGCTTACGCACAGAAGAAAAATTATACAATTGTGATGTGGTCGGCCGATTCTTTAGATTGGCGGAGTGCTACGCAATCGTTGATGGACAACGTACTGCGGCAAGCAAGTTCCGGCGGCATTGTGTTGATGCACGACGGCGGCGGCAATCGATCAAAGACTGTACAAGCTTTGCCCAATATTATTGCTAAATTGAAAAAGCAAGGGTACAAATTTGTAACGGTTCCTGAGTTATTGGAGATGCAAGAAGAAGAGTTAAAGGAGCAAAAAACAGCAAAAAAATAAAAAATTGGGAGAGTGGAATTAAGCGCCATTTTCCCTTTTTTTGTAAGTAGTACGATCGATTTTTCAGAAGGATGCCTATCCTGTGCCACACAAATCGATCGACAATCGCTATGCTGTAACAGAGCATCAGTTCGATCGCGTACCAGCTATGACTGCAGAACCCAACCTAACATCAAGCTTAATTTTGATTGTCCTCCCAGCCGCGCCTTAATTTCGGTGTTAATCACCTATTGAAAGTTTGCATCTAACGGCAAATTCTGTAACTGAGAATTTATCCAAGCAGCCGCCGCCACTCCCGATCGCAAAGCAGCATCAATTTGACCTTCGCCGCACAAATCCCCCGCACAAACCAGCGGCAAAGTCCCTGCCGCAGGCAAACAATCAACAGGCAAAGGATTTCGACAAAAAGCATAGCGCCAGCGGTGAACTTGCAACCATTCCGGCTGATTCAGCCAAGGCATTAAATATTCAGAAGTGCGATCGAGCAATTCCCCGCCAACAGTATTCAAATCACTAGCTTCTAAATAACGTTCCGCAAAATTAGCGCTGCTGTGAACCACAAACACAGGCTGCTGCGGATTGATTCGCTTGCTGCTGTCGAGGCCAACCCAAGCTAAATCAGAATCATCGGGAAAAGAAACAGATTTCCACTGCGGATTGAGATCGCTCAACTCTGAATTTCGTGCTGCAGGATAGCCAGCCATAACTGTAATGCAAGGGTCGTACTCCACAGAACGCAATTTGTCAATAGAATCAGGCGACAAACCGATTTCCGAATCCAAAAACATTAAAGCTTGAGGAGCAGGAATTGCTACAACCACAGCCTTAGCAAACAATTCTTGAGGTATCTCTAAATTGTCGTCCGTAACTTCCAGAGAAAGATGCCA
The DNA here is from genome assembly GCF_036700765.1 of Microcoleus sp. S1D4. Classification (NCBI taxonomy): domain Bacteria; kingdom Bacillati; phylum Cyanobacteriota; class Cyanophyceae; order Oscillatoriales; family Microcoleaceae; genus Microcoleus; species Microcoleus sp. S1D4. Next base: position 54,802 of record NZ_JAUBPP010000004.1, on the reverse strand, counting down.
CATTTGATTGTCGGTACGAGCAATAGCTTTGACTCGGCGGCCGTACCAAATATCTAAACCCTCTGCGATATACTTACCGACAGTATTCATCCCAGCAGGTGCGACATAATAAGAACAGGGAATAGCAGATATTTCTCCTTGTCGGAATTCTGCCACACTATCCGTCCAGAGTTTCAGGATCTGTCGATCGACCAAAACATCAATTAACGCCTGCACCGCCTCTCCCTGCGGCTCCAGATAGCGAGCCCCGTGATCGGCCCTAGCGCCCTGTACGCGGCGAGTAGCGACTCGTCCGCCGGGGCCGCGAGATTTCTCAACAACAGCCACAGAATAGCCAGCGAGGCGCAACTGCCGAGCGCAAATCAGCCCCGCCATCCCCGCACCGATCGCCACAACATCGAACATAATTAGTCAGTGGTCAGTTGTCAGTGGTCAGTTGTCAGTTGTCAGTTGTCAGTTGTCATTAATAATTAGTCAACAGTCAACACTCAACAGTCAATACTTATCAGTTTAAAGCTGCGGGGGAAGTTTCTGTGCAGTGTTTCAGTTTGCGGCCAAACCCTGAGAGCCGTAGCACAGGTTGCAAGCCCAACGCCATCGCCCTGCACCAAGTAGTAGAATAAGGGACAGCAGGAATCTGTGATTGAGATTAGCTTAAAAAAAATGCCACTGCAGGCAAATTCCCAACCCCGATGGTTGTCAAGCAGCAACAATCTAAAATCTAAAATCTAAAATCTAAAATAACTTTAGCGGAGGGCAAAATCTTGGACGAACTCAGAGCAGCATTAGAATTGACAACAGAAGAAGAATTGCAGCAACTAACAGAACTCTTGTTCAGCCGCAAGTTTAACCCCTTAGATTACGTGCAAACCCCCGCACCCACAGACGTACAAAGCCGCGATCGCGAAGCATGGCTAGACGCCGTAGAACAGCGGTTTCGGTATCTTGCAGCCGACGGGGTGACGGTACTCAGAGGGCGAACCGAACAAGTAACCTACAGACAAGCACTAATTCAAGTTTGTCGCTATCTCAAAATTCCTTATCCCAAACAGTTGTCAACCACCGACTTAGAAGCCGAAGTATTTCTGCATTTAATGGGCCGCGCTTGGAAGCGCTTACCCGCCGACGAACAGCAAGCGCTAACACTGCGCGTACAGCGAGCAATTGTTGATTCTAAACTCTCCCAACCCCTGCCAATTTCTGCAGAAAAAGACCCGCTGGGTTTGCTGTTCAAAGGTGGCAGCGCTTTAGCTGTGAGTTCTATCTTAAAACCCATGTTGCTCAAACTGATGGCCAATCAATTTGCGCTGCATTTTGCCACCTATCAAATGGCCAGACAAGGAGTGCTTGCAGGGAGTGCAACCGCAGCCACCCAGTTTCAAAATTATGTCGCAATTCAGGCGGCGCGGCGCGGGATGGCCGTCAGTGCTGCTCGTTACGGTGCGACGCGGAGCGTGTTTTCGCTGCTCGGCCCGGTGATGTGGACTTGGTTTGTGGCGGATTTGGGTTGGCGATCAATTTCCACGAATTACGGGCGGATTATCCCGACCATTTTTGCCTTAGCTCAAATTCGATTAACGCGATCGGAATGCGCTTGGGAACTAGCCTAACGATTTTGGATTGAAGAATTGAAGAATTGAAGAATTGAAGAATTGGAGTGTGAGTGAATATAAAAAATCGGTGCAAATTAGCTGTTAAACAGACAGCAAAAAATATCAAATCTCGCCTCCAAAAACATCCCGACAGCCGCTTGGTAATTCCTTGGAATTTCGCTCAAATCGGGATGCTGATTTTTCCCTTAATTCCAATATTGGGAGGTTTAGGAATATTCTTAGGATTGGCGGGTACTTGCAAACAAAAAATCCGCCAAATTAGCCGCCGCCCGCTGAATCGAGGATTCGCCATCCTCTTTGCGGTGCTAGTCATCACAACAATTTTTGCTAACAACCGCATCGATGCTGTTTTAGGCTTGTGCAATTTTTGGCCTTACTTTATATTTTTTGCCATTTTCAGCAGTTTAATTCAAACTCCTGCTCAGTTGCGACAAATGTCTTGGACGATCGCAATTAGTGCAGTGCCCGTAATAATTTTAGGTTTGGGACAGCAATTTTTAGGTTGGAGTGGCATCGATTTATTGCAGCCTGTTTTTGGCTGGGTACTCGAACCCAAAGGCAATCCCCCCGGCCGCATGGCTTCTGTATTTATGTACGCTAATATTTTAGCTTGCTATCTGACAATTGCTCTTATTTTAACACTCGGATTGTGGATGGAAGAAGTCAGTTGGCAGTTGTCAGTTGGCAGTTGTCAGTCGTCAGTTGTAAGTCGTCACCAATTCGCGATGCCCAATTCGCGATTCCCAATGCCCACTACCCAATTGCTATTTCTAAGTTTGGCTGTGCTGGGAAATGCTGTTGCTTTGATTTTTACTAATTCTCGAAATGCGTGGGGATTGGCTGTTTTGGCTGTTTTGAGCTTTGCATTTTATGCGGGTTATAAAAAAATATTAGCTGCGGTATTTAGTGGGGTTGGTGCAGTGTTTTTGTCGGCGTTTGGGCCGGAACCGCTGCGACAATATTTACGAAGAATTATCCCGGCTTTTTTCTGGGCGAGACTTACCGATGAGATGTTTCCAAATCGGCCTACTGGTACTTTGAGAACTACTCAGTGGGAGTTTGCTTGGTCGATGACTCAGCAGCGTCCTTGGACTGGTTGGGGACTGCGAAATTTCACTCCTCTCTACGAAGCTCAAATGCACGAATGGCTCGGTCATCCTCACAGTTTGATATTGATGCTGACTGCGGAAACGGGAATACCGGCAACGCTTTTATTTTTGGGTTTAGTTGGCTGGGTTTTGGCTAGAGGTGTTTTGTTGTTGATGAATTGGCCTGTTTCTGCTGCGGACATCCAACAAGAGCAAATAGCAACAAAGGAAGTAGGGGAAAATACTTTATTGCTCAATCAAAACTCTCTAGTTAACAGCACAATTCAGGTATTTTGTCAAGAAGAAAAAACGGACGATCGCCTAATTTTCTTCAGTTATTTATTAGCCTTCGCCGCCTGTACGCTGTTTAACACTGTAGACGTGACGCTGTTTGATTTCCGAGTCAATACAATAAGCTGGTTGCTGTTAGCGGCGATTTGCGGAGTTGGGAATTGGGAATGGGGAATTGGGCATCGGGCATCGGGAATAGGGCATCGGGAATAGGGCATTGGGCATTGGGAATTGGGCATTGGGAATTGGGCATTGGGCATTGGGAATTGGGCATTGGGAATTGGGAATTGGGCGTTGGGCATTGGTAACAGCCAACAGCCAACAGTCAACTGCCAACTGCCAACTGCCAACTGCCAACTGCCAACTAACTTCCCTTATTCCACCGTCACCGACTTCGCCAAATTTCGCGGCTGATCCACATCCAAACCCCGACGTGCCGCAATGTGATAGGCCAACAATTGCAGCGGAATTACTGTCACAATCGGTGACAACAATTCATCCACCAAAGGTACCGGCAAAACGTGGTCAAAAATCTCGGCTTCCGCTGCGCCCTGCTTCGGGGTAACGCCAATTAAACGTGCGTCGCGCGCCTTGGCTTCCTGAGCGTTGGAAAGCACTTTTTCGTAGACGCTTCCGGGCATGGCGATTGCCACTACAGGCACTTTAGCATCCAAAAGGGCGATCGGGCCGTGTTTCATTTCTCCCGCCGGATATCCTTCAGCGTGAATGTAGCTAATTTCCTTCAATTTCAGCGCCCCTTCCAAAGCAATCGGAAAGTTAATTCCCCGCCCCAAAAATATAAAATCTTGGGTATCGGTAAACTGGTGGGACAATTCCTCTACATACTGTTCTTGAATCTCCAAAAACTTCTCAATTTGCCCTGGCAAATGGCGCAAACCAGCAATAATTTCTGTCAATCTCTCCGTGCTGATTGTTTGTCGCCGGTGCGCTAAATCCAAAGCTAATAAATAGAATGCCATCAACTGAGTGACAAAAGTTTTAGTGGCAGCCACACCAATTTCAATACCGGCGTGGGTGCTGATTACGTGCGGCATCATGTGGGCGATCGAGCTTTCTGTTCCGTTAGTAATGCCCAACATTCTCGCGCGAAATTTATCGGTAAAACCCGCACGGCGCTGCTGTTCCATCCCCAAAGCAGCCAGGGTGTCCGCCGTTTCTCCCGACTGCGTTACCCCAATAATTAAAGTATTTGCTGTCAGCGGTGCCGGTGCGTAACGGTACTCAGAAGCGTACTGCACCGCAGTAGGAATATTCGCTAACTGTTCCAACAAATATTTGCCAATTAGCGAGGCGTGCCAGCTCGTTCCGCAGGCTAGAATTGAAATTTGTTCAACATCGGCGCAAAGTTCTTCGGGCAAGTTGAGATTGATGGGAGAGCCCAGATTTCCCGGCTGCCAATCGCTGTCTAAATAAGCATCCAAACAAGCTCGAACTACGGCTGGCTGTTCGTAAATCTCCTTGTGCATGAAGTGTTTGAAGCCTTGTTTTTCGACTAAAACCGGACTCCAACCAAGGATGCGCGGGCTTTTTTTCAGCCTTTCCCCTGTAAAGTTGTAAACTTCGACTCCCATTGGAGTTAGCCTAGCCAATTCGCCATTTTCCAAGGACAAAACGGTGCGGGTGTGAGATATTAAGGCCGGCGTGTCGGAAGCGCAGAAAAATTCACCAGCACCAAAGCCGATAACCAAAGGAGCTTGCTGTCTGGCAACAATTATTTCGTCTGGAAAGTCGGCGCAAATCGCAGCGATCGCAAAAGCTCCTTCTAACCGATTGACAACCTTGGAAACCACTTCCAAAAACGACAAATCAGCAATTTCCTCTGCTGTGGGATCTTTTTCTTCTTCCTTCTGCCTTCTGCCTTCTGCCTTCTGCCTTCTTTCTTCCGCAAAAAAATCAGCTATTAAATGAGGAATAACTTCTGTATCGGTATCCGAGACAAATTTATGTCCCTTCGCTGTCAATTCTTTCCGCAACTCGCGATAATTTTCGACAATTCCATTTTGAACTACCGCAATTCGCCCACTATTATCTAGGTGAGGGTGAGCGTTATATTCCTCTGGTTTGCCGTGAGTTGCCCAGCGGGTGTGTCCGATGCCGATGGTAGCCGGAGAGTCTATCTCTGCTAGCTTTTCCCGGAGGTTGTGCAACTTGCCCTTTGCTCGGATGCAGGTAATTTCTCCTTCGGAGATGGTAGCCAGGCCCGCTGAATCGTAGCCCCGGTATTCTAGTTTCTCCAATCCTGCTAGCAAAATCTCGCTTGCTGTTTGCGTGCCGATATAGCCAACGATTCCGCACATTTAAGGTAAAACTCCTGCTTAGCGATCGCCATAAAACCCAAGTTTTATCATTTTTAGCTTCTTCGTGCCACAAAATGCAGATTTTGCGACTAAAAGAGAGGGGGCAATTTAATCGCCCCCTCTATACGTGCCCGTAATTCGATCGGCGTGTCGATCGATATTTAGTAGGCTAGACCCATACTGCGAGTAGTTTCTGCTCCCAGGTAAACCCGGATGCTCAGAAAATCGGTAGGGCAAGCAGTTTCGCAACGCTTGCAACCTACACAGTCTTCTGTGCGCGGAGATGAGGCAATCTGAGCCGCTTTGCAGCCATCCCAGGGCACCATCTCCAAAACATCAGTCGGACAAGCGCGGACGCATTGAGTGCAGCCGATGCAGGTATCGTAAATTTTGACTGAATGAGACATTGAATAAAGGCTCCCAACGAGTCACTAAAAATTTGCTAGCTCTGCGGATTAACAGATTTGACGGCGACGTGCCACCGCTATAGCCTGCACAGAGAGTTAAGCGTTAGTTTACCGCAGTGGCTGGAAGCACTTCCCCAAAAAGCGACAAAACTTCACAGTTATTCACGCTTCCAGTCCCATAGAAGTAGCTTGAAGAGCGCCCTAGGGAGCTTGCGTGCCCGAGTTCCAGCACTAGGGTATGATTGCGATCGCCGGATTCGGTCTTAACGTGACCGGGGACAGCACTACGGTATGATTTCGATCCGTCGGATTGGATCAGAGCAAAAACTCAAATTCTGACTGCCAAACCGTGCCAATCGATCGACTCAAAGCCGAATTCCTCGAAACTTGTATCCGTTTTTAGGCGGACTCGGCGGAAACAGTGGCTTTTGTGAAGATAAAAAACCGCAAATTGACGAATATCAACGGCGAGATGTTGTTTAATGCAAACATTTTATTTGTAATGGCATAAACTTTGAAGCCTTGAGACTCTAAACTCTCAATTTGCAAGCATTGCTTACCGCTACACGAGCTATAAGAGGAATTGTACCCGTTTGTCAATCTACTTTACGCTGTGAGGCAATGAAGGGAGATCGAGGAGCCAAGAAGAAACCCACGAGACTAGCAAATAGAATCGGTGTAAAAGTGCTTAACCCTGTCAACTTCGCGAGGAGCAGAGTTGTACTAATTGGAGTGCGAGTAACCGTTGAATTCAGAGCAGCCATTACACAAATCATTGCCAAAGTCTCATTCGATCCGATGGGATTCATGATGGTGATTGCCTTTCCTAAACAGGCTCCTATAAAAAATAGCGGAATGATTATTCCCCCTCGCCAGCCCCCATTGATGGTCACACTAATGGCCAATACTTTAACAACAACTAAAGTCAAGAGAAATGTCAAAGAAAAGTTTCCCTCAACAATTTTTTCTATTTGATGTTCCCCAAAGAAACGTGTGAGCGGAAAGTAAGCTGAGAAACCACCAAGTGCTAGTCCGGCTAAAGTAGTTCGCACATAAATGGGACTGCGTATCGAATCAAACAAGCGACCAACACTGCGAAATACAGCGATAAAAAACCACCCCATAATCGCCCCTACAATTCCATAAGCAATCGCTGCGCCAAAGTCATAAAGGCTGTCCACATTGTACTGAGGAAAATTCCAGGTAGGCCCAAGTCCAAGCTGAGTAATTGCGACAAAGATGGTGTAACTTGCACAACTTGCCACTACCGCAGGCAATATTGCTTCAAAATACTCTACAACATTCTGATGATGCAGGATTTCTAAAGCAAAAAAAGTACCGCCTAAAGGAGCACCGAACAAAACTGTAAACCCAGATGCCATACCAGCAAGACTCAAAGTTCGTAGTGCTTCTCCGCTTAAATTAAAACGATCGGCTAACCAGGTACCAATTGAACCTGTGACTTGCACCATTGGCGATTCTGGGCCAGCACTGCCTCCACTGGCAATACTGAGTAGCGACGACAGAATCATCGAAGGATTTTCATTCATTGGTAATCGCCCACCCTTGAGATGAATGTTGTCAATAATCAACCCAATTTCTCCAGGATTTCCCAGCCAATGAATGATCAAACCGATGAGCAAACCAGCAAGGGGCATGACGATTAGTAGAGAACCTCCACTAAAATTTTCAAATCCCCGCATCAGGTAAGACAAACATATCCAATAACTTGCAGCAAATAAACCACAAATTATTCCTAGCATTGCCCATATTAATACCGAACGTGTGAGATTTATTGGGTTTCGTTTCATTGCTTGTTCCTTGTCTCTAACTAGGAAGTTAGGAAGTCTTAAAACTATTTTGTATAATAGTATACTGTTTTTTTGTCTGTATCTTGTATTGACTCAAAAATGTATGAGCCCGATCGGGCTTTCGGCTCGCGGGCTCTGTATAATTCCGATCTAACCGGATTTGATTTGAGTAAAAACTCAAGTTTTTATGCTAATTTCCCAAACTGGTGCAACAGTTGCAAAGGCTTGTTATTTGAGATTCTGGCTTTTAGCAAAATTTTGGGTGAGCCAGATCCTATACCAACTGTTGCAATTTTTTTGATAATTAGTATTGCTGCAAACTGGTGCAAATCGATCGACTAAAAGCCTAATTTTTCTAACACGGGCTTTGTGGAAACAATATGCCGATCGAGTCCTAGTTTTTTTGGTTCCACGCCCAAAGCCAAAGCCACCAATTGCGGCAAATGCAGCACCGGCAAACCCAATTTGCGATCGATAGCTTTTTCCACCTCCGGCTGTCGCGAATCCAAATTTAAATGACAAAGCGGACAAGGAGTTACCATACAATCAGCGCCATTGTCAAGAGCATCTTGAATGTGTTTTCCAGCCATCTGAAATGATTGGTTAGTGGCATAACTCGCCAGCGGCCAGCCGCAGCACTGTGTCCGCCCTCGATAGTAAACGGGAGTTGCCCCGATCGCCCGAAATACATTTTCCATCGATTCCGGTTGGTGCGGGTCATCGTAAGCCAAATGTTCCTGAGCTCGCAGCAGATAGCATCCGTAAAAAGACGCGCACTTCAAACCGGAAAGCTTGCGGGTGACTCGGTTCTGCACTTCCTCCAAACCGTAATCGGCAACGATCGCCCACAACAGATGTTTTACCTCCGTACTGCCTTGATAAGGCGAACAGCCTTGTTTTTCGAGCAAACCGTTGACTTTTTCGAGGTAAGGTCGATCGGTCTTTTGGGATTGCTTGAGGCGATCGTCCACATGACCGATTACCCCTTGACAAGTGCTGCAATGTGTGAGTAAAGGCAAATTCAGTTGCTCGGCCAAAGCAATATTCCGGGCGTTGACAGTATCTTCCAGCAACTGCGAATCTTCCTTAAAAGTACCAGAACCGCAGCAGGAAGCTTTTTTGAGTTCCACCAGCTCAATGCCCAAGGCTTGAGTCAGCGCTTGGGTAGACTGGTAAAGTTCGCGGGCGGCCCCTTGGGCTACGCAACCGGGAAAGTAAGCATATTTGAGAGTTGGGGATGGCATAATTGTTTCTGCTGGGGAGACAAGGCAAGGGACAAAAAAGGAGGGCGATCCTCTTCGAGGGCTGCGCTAACGGATTTCCTCTCCACAATTACCGCATCAGAGGCTAGCTAGGGGTGAATTGTCAGCTTTTCTCAAGAATTTTCAGACCGATTTACCCAAAAGATGCAACTGTAAAAAAACTTAAAACCCGTATCCAGCAGTAATCCCAATCTCAAATATCAAATCTCAAATGGTATGAGTAAGTTGCTACTATAGCCTTTCGAGATCTCATTTATGAGGTACTATCCGGGATAGGGCAGGGCATCGGGCATGGGGCATCGGCCAAACAGGGCATCGGGCATAGGGAATGGGCATAGGGCATGGCACCACGCGATCGAACCGCTATAGATTGAAATTGTATATTTCGATGACTTTAGCAAAAATCATCTCCCCATCTCCCCCTCTCTCCCCATCTCCCCATCCCCCCCTCTCTCCCCATCTCCCCTCTTCCTCTCTCCCCATCTCCCGATTTCCCCATCTCCCCATCTCCCCATCTCCCCATCTCCCGATTTCCCCATCTCCCCATCTCCCGATTTCCCCATCTCCCCATCTCCCCATCTCCCCATCTCCCTCGTGTCACTTAGAAAAGCGGCAACCCTTTCTCCTGCCGATCCCCCTTTCGGATAAGATTAGATACGCAGCAACCAATGAGGACAGGATGTTATGAGTCAAGACGACATTTTTGCCAGAGTCAAGAAAATTGTGGCCGATCAACTCGAAGTCGATCCGAGCGAAGTCAAGCCCGAAGCCAACTTTGCTAACGATTTAGGAGCAGATTCCCTAGATACTGTAGAGCTGGTCATGGCTTTGGAAGAAGAGTTTGATATTGAAATTCCCGACGAAGCAGCCGAAGCAATTACCACGGTTCAAGCTTCTGTAGATTTCATCAGCAGCAAACTTGCAGCTCCAAAAGCATAAAATACCTGTCTTTTCCCCTAAGAGGAGAGAAATTTAAAAACTAAAAACTCCTCTTTTGTTCTGCGTTCTGGGTGTTTAATTTTTTGAAACTGAAATCATGACAAATTTAGAGCGTAAGCGCGTTGTTATCACGGGTCTCGGCGCGATTACACCGATCGGCAATACCTTGTCCGAATATTGGGACGGTTTGCTGGCCGGGAAAAATGGCATCGGCCCGATTACTTTGTTCGATGCGTCGCGGCACGACTGCCGGATTGCTGGAGAGGTGAAGGGTTTTAACCCACACGACTATTTAGAGCGCAAGGAAGCAAAGCGGATGGATCGCTTTGCTCAATTTGGGGTATCAGCGAGCAAACAAGCTCTAGCTGATGCAAAGTTTGAGATTAACGACCTGAACGCAGAACAGGTGGGTGTCATTCTTGGCACTGGCATTGGCGGGCTGAAGGTTCTGGAAGACCAGCAAGAGATCTATTTGACTCGCGGCCCCGATCGGTGCAGCCCGTTTATGATTCCCATGATGATTGCGAATATGGCCGCGGGCCTGACGGCGATTCAAACGGGTGCTAAAGGTCCAAACTCTTGCACTGTGACAGCCTGCGCTGCTGGGTCGAATGCCGTGGGCGATGCGTTTCGCATGGTTCAGGGCGGTTACGCGCAAGCGATGATTTGCGGTGGTACGGAAGCTGCGGTGACACCTTTGTGCGTGGCGGGTTTTGCGGCGGCGAGGGCGCTTTCGACTCGCAACGATGACCCGACTCATGCTTGCCGTCCGTTCGATCGCGATCGTGATGGTTTTGTCGTCGGCGAAGGCGCTGGCATTCTGATTTTAGAAGAAATGGAGTACGCTCTGGCGCGCGGCGCGAGAATTTACGCAGAAATCGTTGGCTACGGTTTAACCTGCGATGCGTATCACATGACATCCCCAGTACCGGGGGGCGAGGGTGCCTCGCGGGCGATCGCTTTAGCGCTCAAGGATGCTGGTTTGACACCGGATATGGTGAGTTATATCAACGCCCACGGCACGAGTACGCTTCCCAACGACTCTACTGAAACGAAGGCGATTAAGAAGGTTTTGGGGGAAAGCGCTTACAAAGTAGCAATTAGTTCTACCAAGTCAATGACCGGCCATCTTTTGGGCGGTTCTGGGGGAATTGAGGCGGTGGCTGCGGTAATGGCGATCGCCAATGACAAAATTCCGCCGACAATCAATCTGGAGAATCCCGATCCAGAGTGCGATTTAGACTATGTTCCGCATACAAGTCGCGATCTAAAAGTTGATGTGGCGCTGTCGAATTCCTTTGGATTTGGCGGCCACAACGTGACGCTGGCCTTCAAGAAGTTTGTTCCGTAACCGGAAGTCAGAAAGTCGCAAGTTAGAAGGTGAAAAATTAATTTTTCACCTTTTATTTTTTTGAGATCAATTTTAGATTGGGCGCACTGCGACGAAGAAACCAGGTTTTTCACCAAATCTGCTGGCTACAGCGAATTATTTTCGTCAAAAACCCGGTTTCTGGCCACCCGCGCGTAAGTCATAAATTTGTTGGCATTGGGGGGATATGAGTGAAATTACTGCTGAGCAAATACTGCAAATTAAAGCTATTTCACTATGAAAATTTTAAATGTGTTGAGTGTGGCAGCAATATCAAAGATTACTTGACAAGTCAAGGAATTCATGGAAAGCGCATAAAAATGTACACAGGAGAGGCAATAGTTTGGAACGGCAACATTTACGATCGTAGCGTGCCGGGAGAGGCTATTTCAGTGAATGGTTGTCATGAAGGAATCGCTATTATCAACAACATAGAAACTATTTTTGACAACCATTTAGCTTATTCTGCCGGCAATAACTCCAGCCGATATCGGTACAAAGCGACAGGATGCCCCCCAGCAGCAAAATAATCCGGGTCTTGCGGCGACAAATAAATCGCTGTTACCTGATCTGCCTCGATTCTTTTACTCGCAGAATCGCCTTTTTCCCCGCCTCCAACCACTCGATAAGCCGTTGTTGTTTCCACCTCGTTTAAATAAATATCCGTCTCTCCCCGAAATACTTGCTGAGAAATTTCTGCAGACACAAACTCATCGGGATTCGACGTTTGGGTGCCGCGACTGGTAACAATCGAGATTAGTTGGCGATCGCCTTTGAGTATGGTAATCTGGCGGTTGGGATTGTTCGGATCGACTTTCACCGAAAGTACGCCGCCGTCGCCTAAATAGGCTTTGGCGATGTTCAAACCGTTAAAAGTGCGATCGGCCACAATCTTCTTAGCTAGCTTAGATTTATAATTAGAAAAAAAACCAGTATTTATTTCTGGTTGAAATCGCACTTTAAATAATACTGGCTGCTGCAAATACTGGCGGTTGCTTTCAAATCCGGGCGTGACAATATTTGGCGCTAAAGGAGCGGCTAAATCTACTAAAGTGCTAGCAACATTCCACTCGCCAGCCATCCAGTCTGGATACACTAAATCTCCCTTAGCAGCAGCAATAGCAGGTTTGCTTTCCCAATGGGGAAAACTGGAAATGCGATCGCCCAAAACTCCCGCCTGCGCGCTGCTACCCCACAAAATTAACGCGCAAACCAAACAAAAACCCCAAATTAATTTCATACTAAATGATATTCAAACAGCTAATTATATTTTTTAATCAAAAAGGTTCGTAGTGAGGAGTTTAGTCTTAATTTTTGCGAACTAAATTCCTCACTATGAACCTTTTTTAGTCAGGAGTTTTGGGCTGTTTTACAGACTAAAGTCCGAACGATCGAACCTTTTTTATTGTTGTTTAGCTTTAAAGTGTTTCAACCGGTGCTGGCTCCCAAACTTCACCGTATTGTTCTTTCAATTCGTGCCAATTTTCTACTTGTCCCGGTTCATATTCTCCCGGCTTTCCCCACTGCAAAAATGCGCTCAAAGCAGCATCATTTTGTTCGTCTAAAAAACGAATTGCATAGGTGGTGAAATTGCCTCTTTTTGCCTCACCAGTCTCAAATTTTACTTGTTTGATTTTGTCCATATTCAAGTGAAATTCAAATATTTCGGCGTGCATATTTGCATACTTACCCTTGGGCAACTCTGCGTAAAACAGCTTGTGTATTGAACCGCGCACTTCCAGCACTGCGGCGCTGCTAGTCACGATTAAACGCAGTGTCCCCAATTTTTCGCAAGCTTCTAAGAATTCTTTAAGAGTCGCAGTCATATCACTTTGGGATTTTGGATTTTGGATTTTGGATTAAATCGACAAGAAGCAAAGGTTAGTTGGAAAGCAGGAAAATTAATTAGATAAAAAAGGATAATTCTTTGTTCTTCCTTCTTCCTTCTTCCTTCTTCCTTCTTCCTTCATTCATTTTTCGTACATTTCGTAAGCAGCGACAATCCGCTGTACTAACGGGTGTCTCACCACGTCCGCTTGAGTGAATTCGCAGAAAGCTATGCCTTCAACGTTTCCCAGAATATTTTGAGCAACTGACAATCCCGACTGTTGGTGTGCGGGCAAATCTGTTTGAGTTAGATCACCGGTGACTACCATTCTCGATCGAAAGCCGAGACGAGTCAACACCATTTTCATTTGAGCCGGAGTCGTATTTTGAGCTTCGTCCAAAATGACGAAAGCATTGCTGAGAGTGCGCCCCCGCATATAAGCTAAAGGAGCTACTTCGATCAGGCCTCTTTCCATTAAATCGGCCATTTTGTCGGGTTCGATCATTTCTTGCAAGGCGTCGTAAAGCGGACGCAAGTAGGGATCGACTTTTTGCTGCAAATCTCCGGGCAAAAATCCTAATTTTTCGCCAGCTTCTACGGCTGGCCTGGTTAAAATCAGCCGTTCGTATTGCTTGCTTAATAGCGCTTGTACGGCGAAAATGGCTGCTAGAAATGTTTTGCCAGTACCCGCCGGGCCGATGCAAAATGTCAGGTCGTGGGTGCGTACTGCTTGGACGTACTGGCGCTGCTTGAAGGTTTTGGCTCTGATTTCTTCGCCGCGGCGGGTTTTGGCGAGCACGTCTCGCTGCAAGTTTTGTAAATCTTCTTGGCGGTTGCTATCCAAAGCTTGGCGCGCTGTTTGGATTTCTACTCCGGTAATGGTTTTGCCGGCTTTCCAGAAGTCGGAGAGCGATCGCACTAATTGATGACACAATTCTACTTGAGTTTTTGTGCCAGAAATCAGCAGTTCTTGCCCTCGCATTACCAGGTTAGCGCCGGTTTGCTTAGAGATAATTTTCAAGTTTTCTTCTTGATTGCCGGCCAGCGAGATAGCGCTTTGAGTGTTCGGCAACTCAATTGTTAGTTTTTCAGTCATGCCAGCATGAGCTCCTCCAAATAAGCAATTGTAGCAGTGGATAGCAAACAGCAAACAGTAAACAGTTATGTATGGGAATCAAACCATTTATCTGTAACGATTATAGTTGTGATTCGTGAGGTTATATCAATTCCGGTTGCACACCTCATGATGTTAACGGTTAACGGTTAACAGTCAACTGTCAACAGTGAATTTACTATTCTGATGCTAACAGATTTGATAGATATTATTTACGTTCGCGCCAGATTTAACGGTTGCTAGAAATTTTAACTATCGATGGTTAAATTAGCTGGCTTTGGCGAACAAAAAGACGCCAGGTACTAAGTTTTACCTAGTATCTAAGGCGTCTTTTCTGTTTAAATGAATGAGTTTGGTGCTTGGGGCACAAATCAAATCTCCCTTCTTTGAAGTCACACAACTTGAGATTTTAGATTGTAGATTCTTCGACTTCGCTCGCGAACAAGTTTTAGATTTTAGATTTACCTGATGCTGCTGAAATTTGAGATTGAAAATTTTAGATTTGTGTCCGATCGCAAAATCGGCAATCTAAAATCACAGGGGGCTTGTAATACCAAGCCTACAACAGGCAATCTAAAACCTAAAATTGTTTTTGGATTTTGCAGTTAATAACCGGGAGTATTTCTGCTCGTTCTAAACGTAGGTGTGTTAGTACGGCGAGGTTGTTCTCTCGGAGCTCTGCTAGGTAAGGGAGTAGGCGAGGGAGGCGAAGTTCGGGGTCGGAAATCTCCTCGATCGCGCATACCGCGATCGCCCCTAGGTGGCCCGGAGCCTCGATCGCCTCCTTCGCTATCGTATACGTCTAAGTAGAGCGACTGACCTACAGTTTGCGCCACCGCTTCGAGGGTAGTTCTAATTGCCTGAATATTGCGTCCGCCCCTACCATAAACCCGCCCCTTGTCAGGATCTTCAAAAGCGAGCCTTACCCAGACGCGAGATTGGCGGGGGTGCAGTTCGCAATCAACCCGCAAAGAGTCCGGCGACTCCAGAAAAGGTGCAATTAAAAACTGTATCAGTCCAGCATAGTTAGGGCTAGCTGACTGCTGTTGTGCTGCTGGACTCAACGTTGGCTCCGGCTCCGACTTGTTCAAATACATTAGCTTTTCTCAGGATGTCACGCACGGTGTCAGTTGGCTGAGCGCCTTGTTGGAGGCGCTTGACAATCGCTGGAACATCCAGCCTGGTTTCGTTATTTCTGGGGTTGTAGAAGCCGAGTTCTTCTAGGGGACGGCCGTCGCGGCGGGTAGAACTGTTCATCGCTACAATCCGGTAGCTGGTCTCGCGTTTTTTCCCGTATCTTTTCAATCGCAGTTTGATCATCTTCTTGCACAATAGTCCTGGCTCAATTGTGACATACTCCAGGCGAGAAATCTCACATTATGCTCTGGGGCATTCACCGCAACTGTTGACTGTTGACTGCTGACTGCTGACTGTTGACTGCTGACTGCTGACTGTTGACTGTTGACTGCTGACTGTTGACTGCTGACTGCTGACTGTTGACTGTTAACTGTTAAGAGGGCTGACTGTTGACTGTTAACTGCTGACTGTTAACTGTTAAGAGGGCTGGCACTCTTGGCACCGCCCCTACCTACCTACTGACTACTAACTACTAACTACTGACTACTGACTACTGACTACTGACTACTGACTACTGACTACTGACTAAGGACTTCTTCAACCTCCAAGCAAAATATCGCTGCGATTTGCCGCCCCTAGGGCCGGTCTGGCACCGTCTATATGCGGTGTGATTGCTATAGGTAAAGCCGTTGCAGTGCCCCACTGCTGCACCAGCTTTTGCAAAAATATATCTTGCTGCTCTCTCAAAGAGTCCCAATCGGTGCCGCGATTGATAATTGCAAACCAAACTAAGCCCCGATCGCGCGTGGGTATGGCTCCGGCCAAAGCAATCACCGTGTTCAAAGTACCAGTTTTCACCACAGCCGATCGCGGAATGTGTCGGTGTTCTAGAGTTCCTTTATCGCGCCCGGACACCGGAAACAAGTCAGCAATCGTCAGCCCTGTAGTCTGAAGGTTGCGCCCGATCGCCTGCATCATCGCGCAAGCCGCCCTCGGAGACATTTGATTTTCGACTCCCAAGCCCGAACCGTTAATTAATTGCAGTTCCGCCTGCGGCACCCCAGCAGCCCAAGTCGCTTGTTGCTGAACAACTTTTGCCCCGCCCAAATTGTCGGCCAGCATTTGGGCAATTTCATTGTCGCTGTGGACATTCATCTGCTTGAGAATTTCGGCTAAAGGAAGCGATCGGCGCTTCAACAGCAAACGCCCGGAAGCAGGAATTTTTTGAGCGATCGGGCTGCCGGCGATCGTTACTTGTGGCTTTCGGGTGCCCGGAGCCATCTTAGAATAGATTGCCAGCAGGTCTGGCGACCAACTGCGACTATCGAGAGCTTGTCGCATACCCTCCCCCGCAACCAGAGGATCGGACTGGTAGTTCATGGGAAAATTGCCAGTTACCACCAAATTTCCCGCCACGCGATTGATACCCATTTGATTGAGAGCATTACCCACCGCGATCGCCTCCTCCCACACAAACAGCGGATCGCCCCCGCCAGCGATCACCAAATCCCCCTGCAACACCCCATTCCTAATGGGCCCCGTTCCCCAAAACCGCGTTTCAAACTGATGATCCGCGCCCCAAGTTTCTAGGGAAGCCAGAGAAGTCGCAATCTTAGTCAGGGAAGCCCCAGGCATCAGCACCGTCCCCTGCTGACTTACCAGCGGCAGCATTCCCGCTTGCACCCAAATTCCCTGATTGCCGTCGATGAGATGCTTCGCCTTCAAATCTTTTAAATATTCCTGCACGGCAGCTTCTGCGGGCAAGTCTGAATTTGCCGCATCTATTTTCCCAAAAGCCAGCTCTTCGGCCACCACTAACCCGGGCATCCCTCCCCGCCAAGCCAGCACCGACACGGCGTTGGGTGCGGCACTGCGTACCCCAGCCATGTCCAGCCACAGAGACATGATTCCCGAGCTAAATAAATCCAGCATTTTTTACTCCTAAGTCAGTCAGTCGATTTTAGATTTTAGATTTTAGATTTTAGATTTAGTCCACAACTCAATCTGGGAGATTGAACAAAAGTCTAAAATTGTGGGCGGCTCACCACGAGTGGAAGCAAGTATCCGTTTTTCGGCGGGGCGCACAGTAAACTATTCGGTTGAGTTTTTCAATTTGCAGTCAAAAAAGTAAAGTAGGGACAAAACAAGCTCTCTCAGAGTAGTCGGTATTGACAATTGTCCGATCGGGCGCGAGCAGATTTTAGTGATTTATTCGCTTTTCTGGATTCAGACTCCAGATCCGCAAAAAACCGATACCCTGCGCCCGACTGCTGAAGTGAATGCTCCCAAAATTTTAAAGCCTAGTTCCTCCACCCAGATTCAATACTGCAAGTCAATCTAAAATCTAAAATCTAAAATCTAAAATCGACTGACTTCCTGGTAAAATTTTTAATGTTTCTCAAACATTGGTCAATGGGATCGACACGCGCAAGAATTGCAATAGACGCTATGGGTGGGGATCATGCCCCCGCCGAAGTTGTAGCTGGAGCGCTTAAGGCACAGGAAGAATTAGGCGTCGAGATTTTGCTGGTGGGCGACCCGCAGCAAATAGAAGAGTCGCTACGTCTTCAAGACGCGATCGGCCGCGTCTGCAAAGGTCAGCTAGAAATCGTTCCTTCTGAAGGAACGGTGGAAATGCACGAAGAACCTTTAAGTGCCCTCAAACGCAAACCCAAGGCTTCGATTAACGTAGCCATGAACTTGGTAAAGCAGCAGCAAGCTGATGCTGTGGTGTCGGCCGGTCACTCCGGCGCGGCGATGGCTGCGGCCCTGCTGAGGTTGGGGCGGCTACCGGGAATCGATCGCCCTGCGATCGGTGCGGTTTTGCCGACAATGGTATCGGGCAGCTCCGTACTCATTCTCGATGTTGGCGCTAACGTGGACTGCCGCCCTAAATTTTTGGAGCAGTTTGCTCTGATGGGAACTATTTACAGCCAGTGCGTTCTGGGCGTAGCCGAACCAAAAATCGGTCTGCTCAATATTGGCGAAGAACCTTCTAAAGGTAACGACGCGGCGGTACGCACCCATCAATTATTGGTGGACAATCCTCACATTCCTTTTGTAGGCAATGCCGAAGGCCGCGACGTGCTGTCGGGGAAGTTCGACGTGATTGTCTGCGACGGGTTTGTAGGCAACGTGTTGTTGAAGTTTGCCGAAGCGGTGGGCGAAGTCGTGGTGCAAGTGCTTAAGGAAGAATTGGCAGCCGGACTCAAAAATCAAATTAGTGCTCCCCTCCTGCAAGAAAGCCTCAAGGGGTTCAAGCAGCGGGTAGACCACGTTGAACACGGCGGCGGTTTGCTGTTGGGCGTTGCTGGAGTTTGCATTATCAGCCACGGTTCGTCTCAAGCTGCCTCGATTTTTAATGCCATTCGTTTGGCGAAAGAGGCTATTGACAACCAAGTGCTGGAACGAATTCGCTCTGAAAATCGCGAAACCGCTCTGGAACAAGAAGCTGTCAATTAGAGGCAGTAAGTAGAAATTAAAAATTAAAAATGTCAAATTAAACAATCTGTTTTACTCGCTAAAAAAGTAATTTCAGTAGTTTAAAAAAGAAGTTTAATTTGTAATTTTTAATTTTTAATTTTTAATCTTTGAACTGAATAGCGAGTAAATGGAGAGGAATGTTGCAGCAATCAGGGTTGGGTATTGCCGTCACGGGTAGCGGTTCTTGTACACCGCAGGTTTCCCTTGATAATAACGGCTTGAGTCAGATAGTAGAAACTTCTGACGAGTGGATTGCGGCGCGAACGGGTATTCGATCGCGCAGGTTGGCGGACGATCGCACTTCTTTGTGCGATTTGGCAACCGAAGCATCCCGAAGGGCGATCGAAATGGCAGAAATTTCGCCCACAGATATCGATTTGATTATTTTGGCCACCTCAAGTCCCGACGATTTGTTTGGTAGTGCAGGCAAAATTCAATATCAGTTAGGCGCAACAAAAGCTGTGGCTTTTGATCTGACAGCAGCTTGTTCTGGTTTTGTTTTTGGTTTAGTTACAGCCTCGCAGTTTATTCGGACAGGGGTTTATCAAAATGTTTTGCTAATTGGAGCAGATATTTTATCTCGCTGGGTGAATTGGTCGGATCGGGGTACTTGCATTCTATTTGGAGACGGTGCAGGTGCGGTGGTATTGCAAGCTTCCGAAGTCGATCGCTTTTTGGGATTTGAAATTCGCAGCGACGGCACGCAAAATGCGTCTCTCAATTTGGCTTTCAACGCCGAATCAAAAGAATTAATTGAAGGCGTGAATATCGGAGTAGGCGGGTTTGGGCCCATCACAATGAACGGTCAAGAAATCTATCGTTTTGCGGTAAAAAAAGTGCCGGAAGTCATAGAAAAAGCTATGTTTCGGGCAAATGTCAGCGCGGCAGAAATAGACTGGCTGCTGTTGCACCAAGCCAATCAGCGGATTCTTGATGCAGTTGCTCAAAGGCTGAAAATTCCCCCGGAAAAAGTCATTAGCAATTTGGCAAATTACGGCAATACCTCAGCGGCTTCAATTCCGATTGCTTTAGACGAAGCCGTGCGTCAGGGTAAAGTTAAAGCAGGCGAGACTATTGCTGCTGCTGGTTTTGGTGCTGGTTTGACTTGGGGGGCGGGGATTTTTCAATGGGGAAGGTAGTAGGATTTTAGATACTTCGGCTTAGCGAGCATACGAGTTTTAGATTTTAGATTGTAGATTGGGGAATTACTGATGAACTATGGGTTGGGATCGCGGGCCTGCGGTTTCATTTTTTTAGGTGGCTGGTATAATATTTGGCAGATTTAAACTTGCCAAGCGTGATTTTCGGGAGTGCGACGATTGAAAAATAAAAATTCTTTACCTTTTTAATAGGTTGTAAATAGGGTAATGCGCGCACAAAGCCGTACATTCTCCGACCGGAATTCTGGAAAAGTGTATGCTGCAATTGAAAATCCTCTATTTTGGGTTCGACTTTCCCCTCGTGGCAGGTGGAAAATTACGCTAGGGCGATCGATCTGAACTAAAGTAGCAAAAAAATATAAACCTAGTAAAAAGCGCAGTTATATGTTATAATTGTGAGTCGCTAGTAGATAGTTCGTGAACCGAAAGATAGCGGATACCAGCAAGCGAAATTAAAAGCGGGAAACAAAGAATTTTTGGAATCACTTTCTTAGCAACCACCAATTAGCAGATTACCGGAAAAATGACTAAAACAGCATGGGTATTTCCCGGACAAGGTTCCCAGGCGATCGGGATGGGTGCAGATTTATTAAACTTGCCAACAGCCAAAGCCAAATTTGAGCTAGCCAAAGAAATTTTAGGCTGGTCTGTCCCAGAAGTTTGCCAAAAAGAAGAAGCAAAACTATCTCGCACTCTCTACACTCAGCCTTGCTTGTACGTAATAGAAAGCATTTTGGCAGACTTAGTGCGAGAAAAGAGCGATCGGCCAGCAGTGGTGGCAGGTCACAGTTTAGGAGAATACGTTGCCCTCTACGCAGCAGGCGTGTTTGACTTTGAAACGGGATTGCGCTTGGTCAAACGTCGCGCCGAACTCATGGACACAGCCTCCGGTGGCAAAATGGTGGCTTTGATCGGGTTTGACAGGCAGCAACTAGAACTGCAAATTCAATACAGCCAAGATGTGGTACTCGCCAACGACAACAGCGAAGCACAAGTTGTGATTTCTGGAACTCCAGAAGCAGTAGAAGATTTGCTTGCCAAAATCAAAGTCAAACGCGCCGTTAAATTGAATGTTTCTGGTGCGTTTCACTCTCCGCTGATGGCATCAGTGGCATCAGAGTTTCAACAAGCCTTAAAAGCGGCAAGATTTTCGGATGCTAAAATGCTGGTGCTCTCGAACTCAGAACCGACAGCGACTACCAGCGCGGCGACTTTAAAGCAGCGGTTGAACCAGCAGATGACTAAAGGTGTGCGCTGGCGAGAAATTTCGCTGCAATTGCCGCAACAAGGAATCGATCGCGTATTGGAAATTGGCCCCGGCAAAGTTCTCACAGGTTTGATCAAACGGACTTGTCCGGATCTAGACTTGGTAAATGTGAGCAGTTTTGCAGATGTACCCGCTTAATCGATTGTTAACGTTTAATTAAGTCGCAGGCTCTAAAATTGAGTTCGTTGGCCCGAAAAGTGGCGAAAAATAAATAGCACAACAGGCAAATTTTACTGCGGCTTGTTGTGCAAAGCCGGTACGGGCGATCGAGAAGGCTCGAAAATATCAATTGAAAATCTACGTTGCTAACCCCTTGGAGTGGGTTTTGTTTGTGTAGAGGCTGCTTCCAACCGCAGACAACCGGGATATTTTTGCTTGAGTTGATACCGCTGGTGCGCCACCAGCATCCTAAAAACCTCAAAATACTGTTCAATTTTGATTGCTGAACTGTTGAGACAAAGTAAATGATTGCCTAAAAAATCCTGGTAAATCCTTGTAAAGCCGGGTACTGTATATTGAAAAGAAAAATACCACCTAGCGATGACCAGATATGTCACACCGCCAGAAGCTTGCAAAATCCTGCAAGTCTCAGACAAAACCCTTAGCAACTGGGAACTTGCCGACAAAATATCAGCAATCAGAACCCCGTCCAACCAGCGACGCTACCACATCGACAGCGTTCTTGGAACCGGACACGACCGAATTACGGCCATCTACGCCAGGGTCAGTAGCGACAAACAGCGAGAAGACCTCGACAGACAAGTCAGCTATCTCCAAAGCCTCTATCCTTAAGCTAAAGTCTTCAAAGACATCGGAGGCGGACTCAACTTCAAGAGAAAAGCACTGCTTGCCCTTTTGGGACAAGTCATGTCAGGAGATATCTCGGCAGTTGTGGTCGGACACCAAGACAGACTGTGCCGGTTCGGCGGCGATCTTATCAAATGGATCTGCGAGTAAAACAATTGCCAAATCCTGGTTCTCAGTAGAAATGAGTTGTCTTCAGAACGGGAGATGGTTGAAGATATCCTTGCCATCATCCACGTCTTTAGTTGCCGACTCTATGGCCTCCGAAAATACAAATCTGCTATCAAAGAAGATTCGAGTTTACCCGGAAGCTAAGCTAGCAGCGAAATGGAGGACTTGGCTATCAGCAACTAGGTGGTGTTACAACCAAGCAATTGCTATTCTTAAAGACGAAAGAATTGGCAAATACGATTTAAGAAAGAAGGTGATGAACTCGGCTCCTAACTGGGTATCCGAACAGCCTTACACTCCGCGACAAATGGCAGTATTTCAAGCCTTTGAAGCGCACAAAGCTGCTAAACAAGTCAAAGGAATGGCAAAGTTTAGAAGCTGCTTCGACACATCTCAGACTATCCGATTCCAAACATCTAACTGGAAGTTAGGTACTTTTTACCCAAGGTCTACCAAGGCGCTAAGCTTTAAAACATCAGAACCAATCGTTGAGGTAATGCAGCATGAACCAACACTCAGCTTGATTAACAGGCAGTGGTTTGTCTGCTATGCAATTGACGCACAAGGAATAAAGCCAATCAATAGCGATTTGGCTATCGCGTTAGATCCGGGTGTTAGAACTTTTCTTACCGGTTTCGATGGCAGTGATTTTACCAAAATAGGGAAAAATGATATTGGTCGCGTCTATCGACTAGCAAGACATCTCGACAAATTAATGTCGCGAATTGAGGCAAGCAAAGGAAGGCAATTCAAGCGACTGAGGTATGGCCTGCGAAAGTCAGCAGCTAAGATTAGGCTCAAAATCAAAAACCTAGTCAATGAATTGCACAAAAAAGCTGCAAAATATCTTGCAGCCAAGTACAAGTTAATTTTCCTGCCAACCTTGAAACACAGCAAATGGTTAAAAAAGGCAGTCGCAGGTTGGCAACTAAAGCCGCTAGAGCGATGGTCACATTGAGTCATTATCGTTTTCAACAAACGTTGAAGCATCAAGCCGCCAAACACAGTGGTATTGTAGTAGACGTAACAGAAGAGTATACATCGAAAACTTGCTCAAAATAGGGGCATATCCACGCTAAATTAAGTGGAGCTAAAATCTTTAAATGTCCAGAATGCGGACATACCCTTGAAAGGGATAAAAATGGCGCTTTTAACATTTTGTTGAAAGCATTGAGAGATACCTCCTTGACGGGAGAGCTTGCTGCTTTTTCTGTCTTGCCATACACGGTTATTTCTGGCTTAGTCCGGGATTTACCGGGTTAAATGTATCTGATAAGCTAATATTCGATGTAATTTAAAATCTTAGGTTTTCCGTGAGCAAAAGTCGCGAACCAGTCGAAAGTCTACTTCTCTACTATTTATTCAAGTGGTCAATAGTCAGCCCCATGCTGCACCTTTACTTTCGGGGCCGCATCTACGGTGCCGAAAACGTTCCAGCAGAAGGGCCGCTGGTAGTAGTCAGCAATCACGCCAGCGATTTTGACCCGCCAATTTTATCTAATTGCATGAGGCGGCCTGTCGCATTTATGGCGAAGGAAGAATTATTTAAAGTTCCTATCTTGAAGCAGGCAATTACGCTTTACGGTGCTTATCCAGTCAACCGGAAAAGTGCCGATCGCAGTGCAATTCGATCGGCTATCAACTCTTTGGACAATGGCTGGGCGACTGGTGTATTTTTGCAAGGAAGTCGCACGCCCGACGGCAGAATTACTGAACCAAAATTAGGTGCTGCGCTGATAGCTGCTAAGGCTAAAGCCCCGCTGTTACCTGTTAGTTTGTGGGGAACTCATGCGATTTCCATCAAAGGTTTGCTAGTACCGCAACCGGTGCCGTTAACTATACGAATTGGTAAAGTAATTGAGGCGCCCGGTTCGTCGGATCGCGAGGAGTTGGAAGCCCTGACTCAAAGATGTGCAACTGAGATTAATGCGATGCACGATTTGGGCCGCTGATATGCTTGCCCTTGTTCGATCGTTCGGACTTCAGTTTTTTCTTTTGAGCGGACTCGCATTCCACACTACAAACCTATTTTATGTCGGTTGCGCGCCCTTAACAAAAGCAACAGCCAAGGGCGAAATTTTTTCTGTAACTGCTGCAATAAATTGGTGGTCAGAGTCAGTCCAGACTCTGGGGCGATCGAAAATACAAGGCTGCAAAACCCCCCACAACAAGCCATCAACACAAAGGTGAGCGTGAATCAAAGCACGATGGCCGAACTGTTTTGCTTCAAAATCTTTGTTGACAACTTCAGGATTTGCTGTTTCGACATCCTCAACAAAAATCGACGGCTCAGCTCGCAAGGCTGCTGCAAACAAAGGGTCTTCTTCCCCTAAAGATTCCGGTTCTTTTTTCCATTCGACAGTGGTAACATCGGGATAGTTCGAGTTGCGACACCAGCAGTAAGCTGCTTTACCTGTTTTGGTTTCAGGATTGCGGAGATAAAGAAAAACGCGATCGCATTTTAACACTTCACCTAAAGCCGGTAGCAAAGCTGAAAAAACAGCATCCGCAGTCTTGCTGTTACTAAAAATTTGCTCCAAAACTTGCGGCATAATTATGTCAGTCATTAACTTTGGCGATTGAAGTTCATCTACTAATTTTAAACTACTATTTCTCTTTTATGTTTTGCTTTATATCGTTTCCGGTTGGATCGGAATGATTTAACCGCAGAGAACACAGAGTACACAGAGTCCGAGAATATATATCTGAATCATTCCCGTGTTACCGGATTTGATATTATTCCGATTTTTTGTGCTTTTCTCTGCTCTGATTGCACATTTTTCATTAGCGTTTTCGTGGTTTGTTAAATTGCGCTATAGGAGACAAGTGTAAAAAGATTTAAAGCTTGCTCAATCCTGACTGACGTTTGTTTGAAAAACTTACGCATCGGAGTCAAGAAACCGGGGTTGTTTGACTTTTATTGAAGGTTTTAAACAAATATTGTGGTGAGAAAACTCGGTTTCTGGCTACCCGTGCATCCCAGAGTAATTTATTCAATTCTGGCTTGGCTGAAGTTAGCACCGGTATAACCCGTTGTCAGCCAAAGAATGGCTCTAGCGCCGTCGCGAACAGCTTTTTCTACCGGTTCGGGGGTTCGCCCAGATGGAACTGCTACAGGCTTAAAACTAATGCCTCTACTGCCGAGCACGATTTCGCCGATAATCTCGGCTCGCCGCATATGATCGTCAGAAGTAATGAGATAGACGCTCTCAATCCCTCTAGCTTTCAATTCATCTACCAGCGTGGTAAAATTTGTTACCGTATCCACCGCTCTGTAGTCTAAGTGCAGGCGATCGGACTTAATGCCCGCTTCTGAAAACACCCATTCGGCGAACTCTGGATTGCTGCCAGAAGACACCCAAATTGGCAATTGAGGATGCTTCTGAGCAAATTTTGCCGCAAACACCTCTCGCTCCGTAGCCCCACCTAGAACTAGCAAAGCTTGGGGTTTCATAAATTCGCTTTTAAGCTGGAGATAGCCAAACCAACACGCTATCACCAGCCCGACGAGGAACCAAAAACTGCATGAAGTTCTCAAACGCTTGTAACGCCGCGTGTTTGAATTGATTCTTAACCACATCTAAACCTATAAAAATTTTGCATAGCTGACAAAGGAACCATAACAAAAAATACCGCACGTACAACCCACTAACAGGAATTTAAAATTAAGAATTTAAAAAAGGGTCAGGGGATTTTAGATTTTAGATTTTAGATTTTAGATTAAATAATTGAATCTATGGCTTGTGTTGGGCCTGGAAGTGGCGATTTTAGATTGAATAATTGAATCTATAACTTGTACGGGTCGCCCCGTCAGGTGAATTGGTTAGCGGATACGCACAACAAAAGGGCAAAAGCAGGCTTTACCCTTGTGTTTTTGGCGGTTATGGATTTTTGAACGGGACTGGCCGGGTTCGAACCGGCGACCTAGCGCTTCAGATTTGTGTGAGTTTCCCCACTCTCTGGACTATTCCTTCACCATAGGCTTGCAGCCTTTAGGTGGTGGCCGTATGTTTAGGAGGTTTTATTGTGTTTTACTTCCTAAAGCCAGTCTCTGCACCTTCTTTACCTAAACTTAGATAAAGCTTGGCTCAAGATTACCTTATCTGCCGTCAGACTTAGGCTTCCTTGAGTTTGACCACATTCACTCCCAGAGTTTCCTCGCAGGGTGCCCGATTCTTCAGGAGGCGCTTGCTCTATCCATCTGAGCCACAGCCCCAGTTGCTGAACCGTTTTGATTATAGCAGCTTCTTGTCAATTGTCAACTACCCATCACCAAGCGGAGTACCGCCGGAGGTGTGGGCTTGTATCTGAGCTCCACCGCAATTCTGAGAATCTAGAAAGAATCTCAGCTTTAGTTTCACGGCCCGACACATCAGGGGATGCTGACAAACTCCCCGTACTCATCCAGTCTTGCCGGACAAGCAACGCTCTCATTGCAATATTTCGCGCACCAATCAAATCAGCATGAAGCTCATGACTACAACATTCGCATCGAAACAATAGTCCTTTGTTTGGTCTATTAGCATCCGAAGTATGTCCACATTTAGAACAACTTTTCGATGTGTAATGAGCCGGAACTTTCGTTGCTAACGAACCATTTAGGTTAGCTTTGTAGTCAATATACCCGTGCAATTCGGAGTATGACCATTTAGCTTTGTTTCGATTAGCTAGTCGTCTCTTCTTGCTTGCCTTATTACCCGATTTTGTTCTAGTCCTGTCCCGGATTCCGGTGAGGTTTTCTAGTCCAATCAGGCTGTTAGGTTTGGCAATATCCTTACTGATTTGGTGGTTTACATCAGCGATAAACCGTCTCTCTCTCCCAGACAAAGCGATTAATCTTCGCTTCGCTGAACGAGTGTCTTTACGCTGAAGAGTCATCCGTGCTTTATGGTAGCGGTTAGCTTTATGTCTAACATCTGAACCTGAGTAGAATTTAGACTTATTTTGTAAGTCTGTTTCTACCGCTAAGTAGCGCATACCTACATCAACACCAGAGACTCTAGTTATTTTCAATGGGTTAATTTCAGGTGTTTCTACTTCACTACTTACCATCAGGTAATATATTTTGGAGGAACGCTGATAGACAATTTTAGCTGCTCCAATCCTTGCGCCATTGGCAATTAAGTCTAAATGCTTGTTGTAGCCATCATACAAAACTACTATTCGATCGACCTTGGAGAGTGATGATGCTCACTCGCCTTTCGGTTTTAAAAGAGTAGTCGCGCTGATAATTTAGGGTGCAAGTTCGAGAGATGTATTTAGGGGCTTTGTCTAACCCTTTATATCGTCTCTTGGTGTAGCATGAAGCAATAGCATCGTTAGATTGTTTTACCTTAGTCCACAGAGTTTTGTAGGTTCCAGAAACTTGTCTGGGTACGTTGCAAGCCATTTGGGCTCCAAGTCCAAATCTCACCCGCAATTCGTTGTAGACGGCTTTTTGCAGCTTAGCACCATTGCTGGTTTTACCTGCGTCAAAAGCGACTTGTGAAGTGTAATTCAAGGCATCTCGGTAGGCTAAAGTAGTCTGAGTCACCAAAGCTTTTTGGTCGGTAGTCAGGTTTAGTTTTAGCTTGGCGGTGATTACTTGGGACATTTTCTTCACAAACTCTGGTGTTATCGTATCTCGTGAAAACTCATATTGCAATAGCGGAAATCAAAGATTTGCTCGGCAGTCAGGCCTCACGCGCATTCCTCCCGGCACTCAACGGAGTACAGTTAGAGGGCCCGACTCCTGCTGTCTAGTTGAGTTTTTTAATTTTTGATAATTATCGATCGCCCGCAGCCATTCTCCCGACAATGCGGGCCAAGTTTTCGGCTGCGGTGAGTGTGCCCGCGCCGTAACAAGCGCGCTGTCTCCATGCGGTGACGGGGAGATGTCCGGCGGGGGCATTTTCTCCCCACGAGAGCTCGCTGTAATATTTCCAATTTTCCTTGACTCGCCAGCCGACTCGATCGCACAATTCTGTATATTTCCCCCCAACACTTTCCCAAATCTGCTGCTGTACGGTCAATCCGAACCGCCCGCTGCTGTATTGTTGCCAAAGTTGGTCGATCGTGCGAAGGTCTGTAAGAGGAAAGGCATCAATATCGGCTGCACTCAGCCAGCCTTCATCTTCCCTGACAGCAATTTGCAGCAAAATTTCCCAAGTGTGTTCGTCGGCTTTGCGCCATTTTCCGGTTTCTAACAGCTTTTTGAGTTGTCGGTAATCCATCCCCACTTCAGAGATAGCCGGAGTTTGGTCAGGTATCGCGCCAATTTTTTCTTCGAGTCGGAGTAAAGTGTCGGCTATGAATTCGGGGTTTAGTTGTTCGAGGCGGTACAGAACCCATTCTAACTGAGATTGAATGTAGGTGCGGGCGATCGCGCCTTGCTGTAATTCCTGTTGCAACTCGTCAAATCTGGCTGACCAATTTTGTTGATTGCGGGCCGATTCCCACATTTTTTTTGCCCACTGCAATCTAACTTGTTCTTGTTTTAAATAAGTTTTGGAAGGCTTAGGGCGTTGCGGGTAGGGAGTCAAATCCCAGCCGCAAATCGAGCAAAACTCGGCTTTTGCTTCTGTGTATTGGGCACCGCACACTGGACAGTTAGACATATTGCCATAAATTCGGTTGCCAAGTAATTATATGACATCGGGTAAATTAACCATAATTCGATTAGGTACGCAATTTGCAACCTACAATTACAGTTGATATGTAGTAATGTCGGCATTTTCCATCCAAAAAGTTAGAGTTATTTATACCGCTCTAACAAGGCAAACGAATAGTAAACAAGCTACCTTTACCCAACTCTGATTCTACATGAATTGTGCCACGGTGAGCTTCGACTATTTGGCGGCAGAGATGCAGTCCCAAACCCGTGCCCGATGTCTTGTGAGTTCCAGAGCTAAACCTTTCAAATAACTTGGTTTGTTCTGCTGCAGAAATGCCAGGGCCGGTATCTTGGATTTGAATAATTACCCAGGCCAGCGGTTGATTTTTGAAGCTCGTATAAGCGGGGGAATTTGCCGCTTTTAAGCTGACATCTATGGAGCCGCTGTCGGTAAATTTGATTGCATTTCCGATTAAGTTTGTCAGCAAGCGGTGCAGCTCCAAACGATCGCCCGGATACTTCGCAATCGGAGCACTTTCTGCACTTTCGCTCAAGTCTAAATTAACCGACAAATTTTTGACATCGGCTAGGGGAGCGAGTTCTTCAGCTACTTCGGTAATCAACTGGCGCAAGTCCACGGGAGCGAAACTGAGGGATTTGCGGCCTGCTTCGTAACGGTAGACTTCCAGCAGCATATTTACCAGCGCGATCAGGTTTTTGTTGCTGCGAACCATTGTCCCGAAAGCGTCGCTCATCTGAGGGGAGATTTCTCCCAAAGCTCCCTGCTGCATTAAAGTTAGCATTCGATCGGCAGCTACGAGGGGCGTCCGCAAGTCGTGGGCGAGTCTGGAGACAAAATCTTCGCGCTGGAGGGCGATCGAATTTCGTTCGTCTACGCTGTGTTTTAGCCGCAGGAGCGATCGCACCCGAGCTAGCAGTTCGTCCATTTCCACCGGTTTGCGGATAAAATCGTCTGCTCCCATATCCAATCCTTGGACTACGCTGGCGCTGTCGTGAGCCGTAATCAGTAAAATTGGGATAAAGGGCAATTCCTTGTTTTGTCGAATGCGCTTGGTGACTTCGTAACCGTCCATTCCCGGCATCATTACATCTAGCAATACCAAATCCGGGGCGGACTTGTCAATTTGGCTCAAGGCAGAAAAGCCGTTATCAGCCGTGCTAATTTCGTAACCTTCTTCTTCAAGGATTGTCTGCACCAATAAAACATTATCTGGTGCGTCATCTACCACCAGAATGCGATCGGCTTTTGTGGCATTGGGAACAGATAAATAGTTCATTTAATGGTTGGCCTTGAAATAAATACTAACTTTTTTAATGTGGCATGATATCCATTTTTTCATATTTTTATACTTATCAACTCTGTCATAAGGAAGATATCAAAAATTATTCTAATCTTTTTAGATTTTAACACTCGGATATGATACAGTAGACTATTTTGTTGTCATAGTATGAACGCCGTCCCAATCGTCGGGCGGGGCTACTTCCAAATAACTGAGGGATCGCTGTAGATGAACTTCCACAGGTCGATCGCCCGGTCGCATCGCTAAAGCCGCTTCAAAATAACTAATAGCTTTCTGAAAATTTCTAGCAATATAAGCATACCGACCGTTACTGTAAAGTTCCAAAAACCTTTCGGTTTCGCAGTCAAGGGGATCGGTACTATTTTGCAGCAGCTCGTAAATTCCCACAGGCTGATTTTTGCCCTTAACTCGCACCTTATCCAACTCTCGCACCCAAATTCCTTCGCGGCACAAATTGTAGGTAAATTCACTCAAAATAATATCGCAGCCGTACTCTTTTGTAAGCTGTTCCAAGCGCGAACTCAAGTTTACTGCATCGCCGATTACCGTGTAATCCATCCGTTTTTCCGAACCAATATTGCCGGAAACGACTTCTCCCGAACTAATCCCTATTCCGAAACGAAACGGAACTTCCGTGGGGCGAGAATCATTAAACTCTTTCAAACGCCTCCGCATATCTAAAGCCGACTGAACCGCCATCCAACCGTGACTTTCGGGAGGATTCAGCGGCAGCGGCGCGCCGAACACGGCCATTAAAGCATCGCCGATAAACTTGTCTAAAGTACCTTCGTAGTGGAAAACTGCCTCCACCATCGTCTCAAAATATTCGTTTAGCAGGGATACCACATCCGACGCTCCCAAATTTTCAGTCAGCGTTGTGTAGCCGCGAATGTCGGAAAATAAAATAGTAACGTCTTTGCGTTCGCCCACCATCAGGGCTCCTTCGCCCAGGGCCATCACTTTATCTACAACTCCGGGAGTCAGATAGCGGTACATCGTATTTTTCATCCGCTTTTCGCGGCTGATGTCTTCGAGTACCACTAAACCGCCGCGCACGCCGCCTTCTGGATTGATCAGCGGGTTAACTGTCAAATTCAAACTGCGTTCAATTAGTTTAATTTGAGATTTCTTGATGGGTAAGGGACAATAAGGGTGATTCCGGGCAGAATTCGGCAGCGAAAATAGAGATTGGGAGTTAGCTAATTCTGCTAGAGCTACTTCTTCGGTCCAGGCCGTGTTTTCGCCCCAAGCGTAATATAAATTCGGATCTGTGCGATCGGGCACGGCCAAAATATAGCTGTCTTCTGCTGTTTCTTCTGCGGATGCTGCAGAACAAAATGTTTTTTCCACCAACAGTCCCACGGTTAAACTTTGTTCGGGAACGTAATGTCGGGCTGCATGGTTGAGACTATCTTCGAGTCTAAATTGCAAATTATCGATCGGCAAAACTTCCCAAACATAACGATCGATCAGTTTTTCTTCCCAAATCTGGGGATGGTGTTTGCCTTTGGCTTGATTTGGGGGACAGCCCAACAATTCTAGCGCTGCTTCGTTAATTGTGACGATCCGCCCCTGCAAATCGGTAGAAATCACTGCATCTGACAGACTTTGCAGCATATCTTTTTGATACTGCTTTTCCACCATCACGTTCTGAAACAGTTGAGAATTTTGCAGCGCCATTCCGGCTTGGGAATTAAACGCTCGCAAAAACTCTTCATCGGAAGCGGTGAAAGTGCCTTGATTTTTATTAATTAGCTGAGTTACCCCGATCAGCTCACCTTTAGCGTTATGCACAGGCATACACAAGACAGTCCGAGTGCGGTATCCGGTTTGCTGGTCTGTAGATGGGTCAAAGCGGGGATCGTCGTAAGCATCTGTAATGTTTAGGGGTTGACCGGTCGAAGCCACGTAACCGGCAATTCCTTTATTGGCCGGAATGCGAATTTCGACGATGGTTTTACCGTCGGCTTTGGCGACTTTTGTCCAGAGTTCGTTGGTTTCCCGATTTAATAAAAATAGCGTGCTGCGATCGGCCTGCATCAAGTCGCGAGCTTGATCCATGACTGCGCGCAAAGTTGTTTCCAAGTCAAGACTTTGACCTAAAGTTGTGGTGGCTCTCAAAAGCGCGGCCACTCCTCGCTGATTGCGGGCGACAACGTAGAAAGATTGACAGCTTTCGAGAATAATCCCGATCGAATCTGCAAAAGCCTGAAACTGCACTTCGTCTTCTTCGTCAAAGGGGGCATTGCCAGCTTTATTCAGCAGTCTGACCACCGCTACGGGTTCGTTTTGGCTCTTGCTGCTAAAAATCGGCATACAGAGGATGGTCTCGATTTGATACCCCGGCGGTTCGTCTACTTCGGAATTAAAATGCTCGTGCGATCGAGCTTCTGTGACATTTATCGATTTTCCGGTAGTTGCTACGTAGCCTAAAATACCTGCATCCATAGGCAAGCGAACTTCTACATCTTCGCCCGTGAGCGCGTGGGCTGTTTTGTGCCAAAGTTGATTTTTGCTGGAGTCAACCAAAAAAATTGTTGTCCGGTCTGCTTGCAGAATTTGACCAATTTTGACAGTGAAGGCATCTAACAGTTGCTCTAAGAGAGTTTCTAGCGCGTCATTGTTGATCAGGTCCATCGCCCGGATGAATTGCTGAAATTCTGCCGTGATAAAGTCCAGCAAGCACACTAATTCAGGAACTGGCAGGCTCTTAACACGGGAGGTTAATGCCCCCATAAAATTGACTTGAGTCAGTGTAGCCAGAACGCTACCAGCATTGGAGAATGTCATGATTAAGTGCTTGCTCAGAGGGGTAGACAGACCTGCTGGTCGATCGGTGCTAGATTCTGCGGCGGTGCCAACTTTTAAGTTGTTTGCTCCAAAAGCCTGCACTTGGTTGTAGCTTTGAGGGATCGCGAGTTTATTTTTTGGCCGCAACTTCAGTTGGCTTTTTAGATATGCTCGATCGATCGTTTTTTTTACAACATCGATACCAATTTGGGTTCGTGAATTAAAGCTGAACTTGAGTGAGGAACACTGCCAGCTTCAAAATTAACTTGCAGGCTGGTGCGATCGAGCGCGGGCAATGTAGATTTGACGCTATGTAAGGGGGCTGCTACGCAATCTGACTGCTTTAGCGCCTTCGGCTACCGTATCCGGTCTGCTGAATGGCGGTATTTTGTCACGGGCGAAGCATTCCAAATGCTACTCATAGTTTAATGGTAAACGCAACAACAGGATAGCTACAGCAATTAAAGCCGCCAAAAATTTCGATTCGATCGATCTTGGAGAAAGCGGGTTTTCGCTACCAACGGGCGATCGGGCGGGCGATCGTCAGTCGGTAGCAAAAAGCACAACAGCTTCTAACAGAGGAGTCCGATAGCGTCCGGTGGATTAATCGCAATAAATCAGGTTCGTAGTGCGGACTTGCATACGCACGCGCGAACCTGCTCGATCGAGAAACCAGGTTTTTAGCATCACCAGCATTGACTGCAAAATTCACGCAGCAGAAGGCATCGACTGGGCAAATACCACCGATTGATAGTAGCGCCGCAGTTGTGCGGTGGCAGCGCCCCAACCCCAGCGTTCAGCTTCAGAGCGAGCGTTTTGGCGCAGAGTTTCCCGTTCTTCGGGATTCGCAAACAGGCGCTTTGTAGCAGCCAGAGCTCCTGCTTCATCATCCGGGTCAAATAAATAGCCGTTAACCCCATCGGTGACGATATCGGGAATTCCGCCGCTGCGCGCCGCCACTACGGGCGTTCCTGCAGCCATAGCTTCTAGGAGCACCAAGCCTAGGGTTTCGGTGCGGGAGGGAAAAATGAAGGCATCGGCAGATGCGTAAGCAGAAGCTAGTTCTTGCCCCTTGAGGTAGCCGACAAAATTAGTGGGGGTGTCAGCAAAATATTGTTCGAGGGTTTGTCGGTGCGGCCCGTCTCCCACGAGGGCGAGGCGGGCACCGGGAATCGCGGCGAGGACTGGTTTAATCGACTCGATTTCTTTTTCGGCACCGAGGCGGCCGACGTAGAGTAGTAAGGGGCTGTCTGGGTTATTTTCAGACAAGCGCGATCGCATTTCTGGACTTGCCAATTCGGGGACAAACATTTCAGTATCAACGCCCCGCTGCCACAAGTCTACCCGATCGATCCCGTGATTTCTGAGTTCCTCCACCATTGCTGTAGAAGTGCACAGATTTAATTCAGCTTGATTGTGAGCACCTTTAAGCAATTCCCACAGCAAAGGTTCGAGCATTCCAAAACCGTAGTGGTGTAAATATTTAGGTAAATGCGTGTGGTAAGAAGCCAAAATCGGAATATTAAACTTTTTGCCGTAATATATGCCGCCCAACCCCAAAATAGCGGGATTGACAACATGAATAATATCCGGTTTAAACTGCTCTAATTCGCGACCGACAGCCGGAGAAGGAAGTGCCATTTTCAACTCCGGGTACATCGGCAAAGGCAAACCCTCCACACCGTAAACCCTAGCGCCTTTGTATTCTGTAATCCCGTAATCTGGAGAAAAAATCAGAACTTGTTCGCCCGATCGCTGCAAATGATCTACAGTGTGAATCAGGCGCGTGACAATGCCGTCTATTTTCGGCCAAAATGTTTCAGTGAACAGAGCAATTTTCATAAAAATAAGTCAATTAGAGAACCGATAATCCTAGCCTTTGGCAAACATCGGGGTCAGTAACAGGATACACTGTCTCGCGGGGAGTAAGTAATTCCGAGCGATCGGCTTTTGTATTGTAGTGATGCTGTTGCTGCACGAATTCGGAAATATCCTGAATATTCACAATCCAATCTCGCGCGTAATTAGCTAAAACACTGCCGCGCAAACCCAGTTGAATTGCCCGCCGTTCTAGTTTTGCTCCACTTGGATGATGATCCGGATCCCATTGCAGCCGTACAGTAGAACTTTTAACAGCTTGTTGCCCTTCTTTTTCGCTTCCGTACAATGCTGAAACGAACTTAGAACCAACGGCAGATGCTAAAATTTCATCAAAAGCCGATCGCTTCAGCCAAACAGCCAGAATTACTTCTTGTCCGGGTTTTGTTCCCCATCCCGATCGATACATCATCCATAAAAAGTTCGGCTTAATCCAACTCATGCGGTTCAGACTGAATTCACCGCCAAAATAACCGTGTTTTGCAGCAAAAAGACCGATCGCCGGACGGTAAGCTTGGTAAACTACAACAGTATTATCGTCAAATTGCGCCAGAATGTGACGACCTGTTTTCGGCAATTTACTCGCTTGATTTAAATAGGATTCTGTTAGCAGCTTCATCACCAGTAATTACGAGATATAATTATTTTTAAATTAACCGCAGAGGACACAGAGGACACAGAGCAACAGAGCCAAAGATAGAGGGAAATCCATTCATAACTTGTAAACCCTTCTCTTCCCTTCTTTTCTCTTCCTTAGCGCCCTTTGCGCCTTCGCGGTTCGTTAAAACAACTCTCTCCCCCAACTAGAAACCCAAACTTACCTGTGCCAAGAAACCTTCGGCAAAATCTGGTTTTTATCGACGCGGTGCTGATATTTTGTAGCAAAATTCAACAGAGAATCGAGCAGCGAATCTGAGAGGTAGTGCGGTTGCAAGCCGAGCTCTAGCAAACTGGTGTTTTTGGCATTGAAATAATGTTCTTCTTTCTCGACTCTGGGATTTTCGATGTTGTTGATTTCTACTTTTAATCCCATTGCCGTGCCTGCTTTTTGCACCAACAAGGCTAAGTCGCCGACGCTGAATTGTTCGGTGAATTGATTGAAAACGCGGAATTCTCCGGCGGCGGCGGGGTTGGCGATTGCTAATTCCACGCAGCGCACTGTATCCCGAATGTCTAGGAAGGTGCGGGTTTGTCCGCCGGTGCCGTAAACTGTCAGGGGATGACCGATCGCAGCTTGGATGCAAAATCTGTTCAATGCCGTACCGAATACTCCGTCGTAGTCCAAACGGTTGATTAACAGTTCGTCCATGCCGGTTTCTTCTGTGAGCACGCCGTAGACTACGCCCTGATTTAAGTCGGTGGCTCTTAAACCCCAGATTTTGCAAGCAAAATGGATGTTGTGGGAGTCGTGGACTTTTGACAGGTGGTAGAAACTGCCCGGTTGTTTGGGATAGGGTAGTGTATCTTTGCGGCCGTTGTGCTCGATCGTAATGTAGCCTTCTTCAATGTCAATATTCGGGGTGCCGTATTCGCCCATTGTCCCGAGTTTCACTAGGTGACAGTCGGGGAAGTCTTCGCGGATGGCGTACAGCAGGTTGAGTGTCCCGACGACGTTATTGACTTGGGTGAGGACTGCGTGTTCGCGATCGATCATCGAGAAAGGTGCCGAACGCTGTTCGCCAAAATGGACGATCGCCTCTGGTGCAAATTTTCTCATGCTTTTGCTGAGAAAATCGTAGTTGGTGATGTCACCGACGAACAAGTCGATCGACTTACCCGTTAAATCTTGCCATCGCTGGAGTCGTTGCTGAATCGGCGCGATAGGAGTGAGGGTGTCGCTGCACAGTTCCAGATCCCAGTGCCGCCGCACGAAGCTGTCGAGGATGCCAACTTCGTGACCTTTTTGAGAAAGGTAGAGTGCGGTTGCCCAACCGCAATAGCCATCGCCACCAATAACCAGGACTTTCATTAAAATAATGGGTAGAAACCCCGTCCTTCTAGGACGGCTTTACATCAATTTAAATCCCCTCGCGGGGTGGAAGGGTATGGTTGCCCCTCCGATGAGGTATGGTTGCCTCAAACTCCCATTTCTGGGGTAAAGTTAGCTTCGCCAAGGTTTGGCGTGCTTTTTAGACTTGCAGCACTGTTTCTGTTACCTGGAAACTGTTTAACTGCAAATGACAGAGCGGAAAACTAGCTACGCATTCAAGGAGTGTCGTGACTCAAAAAACTCAGTCAGTTAAGACTTAGGCTGGTCAAGACGGCTTTTGAGATTTCTCTTCCAAGCCTCACGCCTGATAGCTGAGGTTCCTGACAAATCAACGGTGAATCTTGCTTGCCAATACTGGGTTAATGTACCAGGTAATGGTGCATTGTGAACCTTTAATCGAGCGCGATCGGCCAAAACATACTCTGTTTTTCGGCATTAAACCTGAATTTCGTCGGCGAAACTGGCGCGCCTGGTGAATTCAAAGGGGCCCGCCAGAGCTCCCCAGACGTGGGCGTCGGTTTCTGGGTCGCGCCCGCGATCGTGACTGATAAACTTGTCTTGGTCGATTTCGAATTCGCTGTCTAGATAGGTGTTTTTGCCGTTTCTGACCACAGCGCACCCTTTTCCGGGTTCGACAACGCCCTTGAAGCTGCTGCCCGTCCAGTGGGTCAGAAAGGTGCAGCCAGGGAGCAGTTTGAGTTGTGCTGTTTTGATTTCTTGCAGCCGTTGGGGTTCGCGGGATGCGCCGTAGAATTGTGCTTCATTTTCGATCGCATAATTTTCGATGTCAATGCGATCGTCCGCCGGGACTAATTTTAACACTCGCACTCGGTACGGAGAGTTGATCTCGATGTCGTAGGCTTGTTCTAGATAAAGACTTACTCCGTCCAATATCTCCACGGGTAATGGTCTCATACAGACGCGGATGTGCGCGAAAAAAGGCGGATTTTCAAAGGCTTGGGCTTGATTGCTGAAGTCGGCCGCCATCCAGCGGGCGAGGGTGACTATATCGGTGGAATGAGACATATCTATTTTAGATTTGGGATTTTAGATTTTGGATTGGGGGGAGTAGAAGTTATTTTAGATTAAAGCGAGAGCGATCGATTAGCGATTTTAAATTTTAGATACTTCGGCTTGCTGCGGCTAGGTTCAACACAAGTCGCTATCGTACAAGTTTTAGATTTTGGATTGGGGTAGTAGAAGTTATTTTAGATTAAAGCGAGAGCGATAGATTAACGATTTTAAAAACTTCAGCTTGCTTCGGCTTCCTTCGACTTCGCAGGCTCACAAGTCGCTCACTAAAAGGCGTGAATGTAGAAGTTGAATATTTTAGATTGAGGGAAATATAAGTTATTTGAGATTAAAGCGAGAGCAATCAATTGATAATTTTGCTCTCCCACTTATTGACAAATTTAAGTCTATGGATTTTCTGTTTTTTCAGGAAATCTTAATCAATCAGTAAATCAATGAAACACAAGACTTGAGTTGTATAAGTTTAGATCTAAAATTGAACGGCAGGTTTCCCGCGTACAGACACAGATGGACGCAGATAATTTAAGAATTATTTGAAAGCGATTGAGTACAAATCGAGTCTAAAATATAATAAAACTTACCCACGGCTGTCATCACCTGTATGTTTTTTCCGAAATACTTTTGGGGATCATCTGTAGTTTTACATTTGTAGTGCTGTGTTGCGATCGAGTCTTGGATCGCTGTGCTGTGCGAGATAGCACTCAAAAAAAAATGCTTTGCGATAGAAATGAGATGCTCCCTACTCTCGTTAAAGGCTACTTCAACGACAAAAATCCGGTTTTTTAGGTATTGATGCGTAAGTCATATACAATATCGAGATCCACTCATTTTTTTTTCCAGTCTGCTTGCGATGCTTTGATTGCCAATGTTACACATAGAACTATTCGGTTCGCTAATTTTGCTAATTTAACCAAGCTTCGCAGATGTTTTCTCATTAACATAGCTCCGCTCTCATTAACAGCTCTGTGGCAGATAAATATCAATTGCATTTATAGCAATCATCAAAAAAAGTGAATTGTAATGGCGACACACATCGATTATCAATTACCAAATAAACCAATATTTTTTTCTTTAAAAAGAACTAGCATAGGCTTTTGTGTAAGGAAGATTTAAATTGATGAACGTAGATTTTTTATTTTTAATTTCATTGTTATTGATTGCGTTGGGAGCAGGATTTATGCTCTTGTCAATCATCAAAACTCAAAAAATCTTAGATTTACTAAAAGAACACAGTGGCTACCTAGCTTGGAAGATACTGCGGTTTTTGATGGTGTTTTTTCTACTGGGATATTGTCTAGCTTTATTCTTACTTATTAATCAACAGTGGCAATTCCTTCCTATTTTGATTGGCTTAGTATTTTGCCTGGGTTCACTATTTGTTCTGCTTAATGTTAATATCTATCATTACACGTTCCAGCAATTATTAGCAACACGAGTTACTCAAGAGGTTTACCGTCGCGCTCAAATCGCAACAGAGACTACCTTAATTGAGCTAAAAAAAACTCAAGCAAAGCTGATTCACAGCGAGAAAATGTCCAGTCTCGGACAAATAGTGGCAGGTATAGCCCACGAAATTAACAATCCCATTGGTTTTATTCACGGCAACCTTAGACATATCGAGGAATATACTCAAGTAATACTGCATCTGATACAGCTTTATCATAAATACTTACCACACCCTCCTACTGAAATTAAAACTGAACTAGAGGTGGTGGATTTTGATTTTGTGAAAAAAGATATTACCAAAATATTACAGTCTATGAATGTCGGCACTACCCGAATCAAAAATATTGTATTGTCGTTACGTAACTTTTCTCGTTTAGATCAAGCTGAGTTTAAAAAAGTCGATATTCACGAAGGAATTGATAGCAGTCTGCTAATTTTAAGTCATCGCTTGAATGCTACTTCTACCCGCCCGCAAATTTCAATCGTCAAAAAGTATGAAGCGCTGCCAAAAATTGAGTGCTGTGCGGGACAATTGAACCAAGCATTTATGAATATTATCGCTAACGCTATTGATGCAATTGATGAAAGAAGCGATGGAGAAAATACTAATCAACTTGAAACAAAGGTAGGTAAGATTACTATTCGGACATCTGTAGTCGATGAATTTATTCAAATTGCGATCGCCGATAATGGATGTGGCATACCAAAATCGATTCAAGGGCAAATATTCAATCCATTTTTCACTACCAAGGAAATCGGTAAAGGTACAGGAATGGGACTATCTATTAGCTATCACATTATTTGCGAAAAACATCACGGCCAGCTAAATTGTTACTCAATTCCCGGAAAATTAACGGAGTTTACAATTTTGATTCCAATCAAAATGTGAGGGTTGGTATGCCGTAATATAGCTTTTTTCAAAAAGGTGAGGAGTTGAAATTATAGATGTTTAGGTTTCGCTGAGTACGAGTTATAGATTCTTTGACTTTGTTCGCGAAGCCGAAAAATTTAAAAGTTGTACAGCGAAGCCGAAGCATCTATAATCTTTTTGAGAAAGGTTATATCTTAAACCTCTTGTCGAATTGCGCGATCGACTGAAGTATTGGCGGGCTAAATCTAGAGGAAAAGTTCAAGATTTTTTGCACGAATACTTCGTCCGATCGCACATTTTACCAGAAATTTAATGTTCTGGTTTTTACATCGAAGTTAGTAAATTAGATGAGTTTGACAGCGCGCAGACCAAACATGAGCACTGTGGCCAAGCCGACCATGCCGCCGAAAATCCCAAAATAAGCTATTGCTCCGGTAAGACTCATTGCAATTTCTCCCAAACAATCAATAAGAAGACATACACTAAGAACTATAATCTATAATCTAATATCTAAAATCAATAAATATGCACTCAGTGATAAAAGTTGACTTGGGGCCGCAATCTTACAATGTTTGCGTGCGATCGGGCGGTTTAGACGAACTCGGCAGTCGGATGGGCGAGATAAATTTGGGTAAAAAAGTGCTGCTGGTCTCGAATCAGTCGATTTTTCGGCACTACGGGGAAAGAGCAACAGCGGCCCTCGAATCTGCAGGTCTGGAAGTTAGTAGCTGCATCTTACCACCGGGAGAACAGTACAAAACTTTAAATTCGGTACAGAAAATTTACGGTGCGGCTTTGGAAAACCGCTTAGAACGTTCCTCGACAATGGTCGCTTTGGGCGGCGGGGTTGTGGGCGATATGACGGGTTTTGCGGCGGCGACTTGGCTGCGGGGAATTAATGTCGTGCAGGTTCCGACTTCGCTGCTGGCGATGGTTGATGCTTCTATTGGCGGGAAAACGGGGGTAAATCATCCTTTGGGGAAGAATTTAATCGGGGCTTTTCACCAGCCGCGTTTGGTTTTGATTGACCCGGATGTGCTCAAAACTCTGCCGGCGCGGGAGTTTCGTTCGGCGATGGCGGAAGTGATTAAGTACGGGGTGATTTGGGATGCGGAACTTTTCGCGAAGTTGGAGAATTGCAAGCGTTTGGATCAAATGCGCTATGTGAAGGCGGATTTGTTGGCGGAAATTTTGAGCAGGTCTTGTCAAGCTAAGGCTGATGTGGTAAGCAAGGACGAGAAGGAATCTGGTTTGCGGGCGATTTTGAATTACGGTCACACGATCGGTCATGCTGTGGAAAGTTTGACGAATTACAAGGTCATCAATCACGGGGAAGGTGTGGCAATTGGTATGGCTGCGTCTAGCCGGTTGGCTGTGGAGTTGGGTATGTGGGACGCTGAGTGCGATCGCCGCCAGTCTGCTTTGATTGAAAAAGCGGGTTTACCTGCCAAGTTGCCTGCTGGTGTGGATGTTGAGGAGATTTTGAATACTTTGCAACTGGATAAGAAGGTGCAGGATGGTAAGGTGCGGTTTGTGCTGCCGGTGCGTTTGGGCGAGGCTGCTGTGAGCGATCGGGTGGACGGAGATGTAATTTTACAAGTTTTGAGGGAAATGCTTTAAGAAGTCATTAGTCAGTAGTCATTAGTCATTAGTCATTAGTTAGTAGTTAGTAGTTAGTCGTTAGTCGTTAGTAGTTAGGGCGGGCTGAATAAGTAGTCCTGCAAAATTAATTACACAATATTTCACGTGAAAGCCTTACCTAGCAAGGAGTTTTTATGTAATTAATTTTGTGTAGTTACTTAAGTCGGAGAAACCTCAAGATCGATCGCACATTCAATCAGCCGACGAGCATAATTAAGATTGGTTCGACAGTTTTGAATCCAAGTTTTCAGAGTCACAAAACTTACATTCAGAACTGTCGAACCGGGTTAATTCCAGGTAGATCGGACAAGGTACGGTTTTAGGAACCGCTCGACTGCGAATTCATTTCTTCCAAAATTCGATCGACTTTAGTAGCCGCTTGAGTTCTGCCCTGCTTGATAAATAACTCCTTAGCTTTTTTGAGACTGGCTACTGCTTCGGCTTGCTTTTCCTTGTCTCCTTGCTGGTACAAACCGACTCCTAAATTGTTTAAAGCATCGGGATATCGATCGTTAATTTTAACTGCTTGTCTCCACTGCAAAATTGCCTCTGGCAACTGCCCTTGACTTGCCATCGCCACGCCTAAATCGTTGTAAGCTTTGGCGTGCTGCGGGTTGACTTCAACTGCTTTTTGGAATTGGACGATCGCATCGCTCATTTTACCTTGCCCGGAAAGCAGATTTCCCAGCTTATAATAAGTATCAGCTTGTTTCGGATAGCGAGCGATTATTTGTCGGTACAAAACTTCGGCATTGACCAGATTTCCTTGACCGTAGAGGTCGTTGGCAGTTCTCAAACCCACCGTGTAGCCTTTACCTACAACTTGGCACTTTTTCTCGGAATTGCCTTCCTGCTTGCAAATCCTGAGTTCGTCTCCCTTCATTTCGTAGGATATAACTTCGCGCACGGCAGGCCCCCGGCGCGGTGGCTGCGAGTTCTGCGACTGCAAGTTTTGCGAGAGTTGCAGGGCGATTGGTTCAGCTTGTACCGGTTGGGCTACTGCAATGTGGCAGATTCCTGCACCCGCCAAAATGCTTGGGGCGATCCACTTTAAAGGTTTGAACAAGCGAAACTCTCGATCGTTTTTCATTTTGGTGGAAATGTGTTTTTGATATCCTGCGGTCAAATCGGGTACGTTAAGTCCGGCACATTAAGTCGGAGGCAATACGAGTAACTGTTAGAACTTATTAACAGTCGTGATATTTTAGCACTGTGCGGCTGATTTTGAGTTAAATTAGATTATATTTCCGATCGATTCTCAGTCAACCTTAGCAGGAAAGTAGAAATGGGGCCGTCTATTCTCACCATGCTCGTTACGCTCATCCTCGGCTACACTCTTAACTCAAGCGTCAAAATAATCAGCGGCGGGGATCAAGCTTTAGTCGAACGTTTGGGTCAATACAAGCGAACCCTCCAGCCCGGATTCCA
Organism: Microcoleus sp. S1D4; assembly: GCF_036700765.1. Lineage (NCBI taxonomy): Bacteria > Bacillati > Cyanobacteriota > Cyanophyceae > Oscillatoriales > Microcoleaceae > Microcoleus > Microcoleus sp. S1D4. Next base: position 11,810 of record NZ_JAUBPP010000004.1, on the reverse strand, counting down.
CTTTATCAGTCCTTTGGTCGAAAAAGTAGTCTGCGTGGACACAACCCGCGAACGAGTTTTAGATATTAAACCTCAGTCAGCAATCACGGGAGATAATGTGGCCCTTGAAGTCGATGCCGTTGTGTATTGGCGGGTTGTAAATTTGCAGAAAGCTTATTATGGAATCGATCAAATTGAAAATGCGATCGCCAACTTAGTTTTAACGACGTTTCGCGCCGAAATTGGTCGATTACCCATGCAAGACATCTTGGGTTCCCGAGATGACATGAATAAAAAGTTACTCAAGAAGTTGGACGAAGCTACCGAAACTTGGGGCGTTAAAGTAATTCGCGTAGAAATTCAAAGCATTACACCTCCAAAAAGGGTGCAAGAAGCTATGGAATTGGAGCGGGCTACCAAGAGCGAATGGCAAGCAATGGTCAATAAGGCGATCGGCACTAAAGAGTATATGAGACTTTTAGTTGAAGCTTTAGACTCCCATCCCAATAGCAAGCAAGTTTTGAATTACTTAGTAACCGAAAAATACTTAGACGCTCAACAAAAATTAGGCGAAAGCGACAACGCCAAAATTTTGTTTATGGATCCGAGAAACATGACAGAAGCTCTCAACGAATTGATGGGTTCTATGCCGGATATCGAGCCGCACGCTAACGGGGGAGAACTCAAACTAATCGACCAATCAACCGCTCAAGATTGATTTCTGAAGATAGCGTCGGCCACCAGACAAACATCGTGCATTTCTCTGACATCGTGAACTCGCAAGATATCTGCCAAATTTGCGATCGCACCTGTACAAGCCGCCGCTGTCCCCCAAATTCTTTGTTTAGCTTCCGGCTGCTGCAAAATCTGACCGATGAAGCTTTTGCGAGATACTCCCACTAAAATGGGACAGTCCAAAAAACTAAATTTTGGCAACTGTTGCAGAATTTCCAAGCTTTGACTGTAAGTCTTAGCAAACCCAATACCGGGATCGATAATTATCTGAGATTTGTCAATTCCCGCAGCAACTGCTGCCGCAATTCGGCTCTCTAAAAATCCCCCAATTTCCCCAATTAAATCCCGATAGTCAGTTAGTTTTTGCATCGTCTGGGGAGTTCCCCGAATGTGCATCAAAATTATCGGCACTTTCAACTGAGCAACGGTTGACAGCATTTGGGAGTCAAAAGTTGCTCCCGAAATATCGTTGACAATATCAGCTCCGGCCTCAACAGCAGCCCGAGCAACCAGCGCTCTGGTAGTATCTACCGAAATCGGAACTGACCCAAAAACATCGGTTTTTTGTCGCAGTATTTGTACGAGAGGTATCACGCGATCGAGTTCCTCTGAAGAGGATATTTCTGCTGCACCGGGCCGCGTAGATTGACCGCCAATATCAATAATATCTACGCCAGATTTTACCATATTTTCAGCTTGCGCTAAAGCAGATTCTATGGTATAGAAATCGCCACCATCGCTAAAACTGTCAGGGGTAATATTCAAAACACCCATTAAATAAGTGCGTTTTCCCCACTCGAAAGCTTTATTTCTAATAATAATTTGGGCTGAGTTAGGTGTCATGGCGAGTGAGATGTTAGATTCGAGATTTTAGGTTGGATATCCTGTCCGGTAGATTAGCATAACAAAAACGTTTGGTAGTGCGGACTCGCATTCCGCAGCCTGAAAGCGGACTCGCATTCCGCACTACGAACCATTTTTTAAAATGAGGTTTTTATAAAGTCTGATATGTCCAAGATTCTTCAACCAAAACTCAACCAGCTAAAAACATTATCAACGGTCAATTCTAACTCAATTCCATTAATAATTGGCAACCGATCTGTACCTCGGTACAATTCTACTTTTTGTCCGGGAAATACAGCTAAAATACTTTCTTCCTCTGGAGCTAGCAACCAACCCAACTCAGTACCCTGTCGCGAAGAGTGCAGCAATTTACCAAGAACTTTTGTTTGGCTTTGGTTTGGGGATAAAATTTCGATCGACCAATCTGGATTAATTTCAAAGATGTTGGCAATTCTACCCGAAGGCAAAAAAGGAATTCTTTCCCATCGGAATACTGCTATATCTGGTACGATCGCCATACCGCCAAAAGTGCAGCGCAATTCGGGAAAAGCCTTAGCAATTTTGCGAGTTTGCGCTACTCGATCGATAGTCTCGCAGAGTGCGCCTCGAAGTATGCTATGTTCGCCTTGAGGCATGGGTTTTTGAAGGATTTCTCCGTCAATAAATTCTGAGGCTGGTTCAGTTTCAGGAAGTTTGAGGAACTCCTCTAAAGCGGGTTTGGCTTGCACGATCGCATTCATGGAACAATTCTCTCGATCGGAGAAATACTCAAAGGCACATGACAATTATAGGCGATCGCTCGAACGTCGTATTATTGATCGTCCTCAAATAAGTCCAGCCGTTGACATCAAGGGAATTGAAAGAAGCTGGTAGCCCAAAAGGTGGTTAGTTGCCCCATCATCAACTGGGTACTGGAAGATTTTGGGGTAACTCGCAAAGATTGTCATTTCTCAACATCAAAACGCCTCGTACAACCACCAATTAGCAATTACCAATTAGCACATACTAATTATTTATAATTGACAATTCGAGCAAAGCTCGCAGCTTCCAAACTCGCACCGCCTACCAAAACTCCGTCAATCTCAGGCATCGCCATAACTTCATCAATATTCTCACCTTTAACAGAGCCGCCGTACTGAATCGGCACGTCAGGATTAGTCAATTTAGAGCGAATCAAACCAATAACTCGGTTAGCTTCCTTGGTTTCGCAAGTATCGCCAGTGCCGATCGCCCAAATCGGTTCGTAAGCTATTACTAAGTTATTTTGGTCAACACCAACCAAATCCTCAGCCAACTGAGAGAAAATATGAGCTTCTGTTTCCCCTAAATCCCGCTGCTGCTTCGTCTCTCCCACGCAGAGAATTGGAATTAAGCCGTATTTCTGAGCAGCTTTCAGCCGCAAATTCACCGTTTTGTCAGTTTCCCCAAAATATTGACGGCGCTCGCTGTGGCCGACGATGACGTAGCGAACCCCAATTTCTGCCAACATTAGCCCGGAAATTTCGCCAGTAAAAGCTCCCGACTCTTCCCAGTGAACATTCTGAGCACCGAGTCTGATGCGGCTACCGTGAAGGTTTTTCGAGAGGGCGCTCAAATCTGTAAAAGGAACGCAAAGCACGACTTCCCGTTCCTCTGGGGTTTCCGTCAAGCAGGACATGAATCCTTGAAGAAACTCTAGGGATTCTGCCCTAGTTTTGTACATTTTCCAGTTGCCAGCTATAACAATTTTACGCACTACTTTTTTAAATCCTTGTCCTTACAACGCAATATATAGTCTAAAGCTTTAGGGTACATTTCGATCCCTTATTGCCCAAACTCGATGCGAGCTTGCTCAACTAAGTCAACTGTGACTACATCGGTTTCGGCGGTGCGGGCCAATTGCTCGATGCGGACGCGGGCTTGTCCCCGGACAAAATAGGGAATATTTTTCAGCTTAGCCTTGGCTTGGGGCGTCCATTTTAAATCGTCTGAGAATTCGGAATCTGGCATGGCGTATGGGTCGATCGATTGCAAGCGCTCAGTTTGCTATTTTGAAAACAGCCTGTATGACTGAATTTACCATGTTCAGGCGCGGGCGATCGAACTGGGCTTGACTCGGCGGTTAAAACCGAGACTCTACATCAACAAAGCTAATCGTAGTCAGGGGGCCCGAATCCTTGAGTAGGCGACGAAAATATTCAGCCCCCTGACGCACCCTACAATAACTGCCCAAAAGAAATAGCCGCCACAAAGACGATGATTGGGGAGTGAGCGGTATGTGCTTGTTAAGCAAGACAACAAATCGATGGAGCCACCGAGAGGTTATCTTTGAGAATCAGAAGTTTCTGCTGCGGCTCGTCTCAACCGTTAGACAGCCAGATTCCCTGTTAAACTATAAGAAAGACTGTCTCAGTTGAGACCTCCTTAATAATGTCTGAGAAAAGTTTGTTATATGAAATTACTCACTGCCCTCATGCACGGAAATGTCTCGAATATCCTTCTACAGAAAATCCCTGCCGTGACATAGTTAATTCTCAAAAATCGCTCGATTTAGACAAGTTTCAATTACCTGAACCTTGGAGTGGGCAGATCGAGGAAGCGCCTATTCTTTTTTTGAGTTCAAATCCATCAATTGGTTCTGATGAAGTCTACCCCACTTGGTGTTGGTCAGATAACGATATAAACAATTACTTTAATTATCGTTTTGGAGGAGGGCAAAAGGATTGGATTATCAATGGTAAACAATCCTTGATGAAGGATGGGACATATAGTCGTGCTGTTAAGTTTTGGGCAGCAGTCCGTAAACGTGCGATTGAATTATTGCAACGGGATGTTAATCCAGGAATTGATTATGCTCTCACCGAAATAGTACATTGCAAATCTCATTCTGAAATTGGCGTAGAACAAGCTCAGGATCAATGCGTAAAAGCCTATTTATTGAGGACTTTAGAACTATCAAGAGCAAAAGTCATTGTGGTTCTAGGAGCTCCGGCGCGCCAAGCGATCCAAAGTCAATTCAATATTTCCTCAACAGCTTCGATATCCGAGTCCATTAAAATCGGGGACTATGAAAGATTTTTTGCTTTTCTTCCACATCCAAATGCGCGCAGGTATCGCTCTTTTCTTAGGTGTTTACAAGATGATGAACTTGAAAGTCTACGTGCTTCTTTGCGATAGCATCAAATCATAGGGAGAGACACGGGCAGTCGCACAAGCCCATCTACACCAAGCGTCGCAAGTCTATCGGTGAAGTAATGCTGTAGAAAACAGCGATCGCTAAACCTATTGATATTACTCGTTAAGCAATCTTTGCCACAATACCCTCACTTCTTCCTGATCCAACTCAATCCCCAATGAATATAGAACAAGTAGATGCACCCTGATGACAACCTTCGGCTTTAAGCTGAAGGTTTTTTATTATATCACCAACTCTTCAAAGTGATTCAAACATTGCTGAAAAATCTGGTAACGCCGCACACTCTTCCTCAAATGCTTCCGCATCCCCCACATCTTCAACCTCGTATTGCATAATGCGGCCAGGGGACTGTTAGCTAACCGTAGGGTGCGTCAGGGGGCCCGAATCCTTGAGTAGGCGACGAAAACATTCAGCCCCCTGACGCACCCTACAATAACTCGGGGAGGACAACACTAATGACTGATGACTAATGACTAATGACTGATGACTGATGACTAATGACTGTTGACTGTTGACTGTTGACTGCTGACTGTTGACTGTTGACTGTTGACTGTTGACTGTTTTTAGTGGTCAGTGGTTATTTGTTAATTATTAGTTGTTCGTTCTAATTACCAATAACAACTAACCAATAACAACTAACCAATAACAACTAACCAATAACAACTAACCAATAACAACTAACAACTAATGACTAACAACTAATGACTAACAACTAATGACTATTGACTATTGACTATTGACTATTGACTAATCGGAATCTCGATTACAAACTCAGTACCTTTGCCCAATTGAGAACTACACTTAAAAACACCGCCGTGTTTCTCTACCACAATTTGGTAACTAATTGACAGTCCCAATCCAGTACCTTTTCCCACCGACTTAGTGGTGAAAAAAGGGTCAAATATGCGTTGTATCATAGATTCCGAAATTCCCGGGCCGTTGTCAGAAATCAGAATCACCGCACTAGGAACATTGCCATTAAGTTGACCCACAGCACTAGAGATTTTAATTTGAGGAGTCACAGATTTACCAGAAAGCAACTTTTCCGACTCCAAAGCATCGATCGCATTTCCGATGACATTCATAAACACCTGATTTAACTGTCCCGCATAACACTCAACCAGAGGCAAAATGCCGTACTCTTTAACTAGCACAATATGTGCACTGTCGGGATTAGACTTCAACCTGTGCTGCAAAATTAACAGCGTGCTGTCAATGCCTTCGTGAATATCAACCGCCTTCATTTGACTTTCGTCCAGCCGAGAGAAATTTCTCAAAGACAGAACAATTTGACGGATGCGATCTGCTCCCACCTTCATCGACAATAGCAATTTAGGCAAATCTTCCAGCAGAAATTCCAAGTCAATTTCTTCGGTCAATTCAGCAATTTCAGAACTAGAATCTGGATATTGCTGCTGGTAAAGTTCCAGCAAAGTCAGCAAATTTTCAGTATAATCACTGGCGTGATTGAGATTTCCGTAAATAAAATTAACGGGATTGTTAATTTCGTGAGCAATGCCTGCCACCAGTTGCCCCAAACCCGACATTTTTTCAGTCTGAATCAATTGAGCTTGAGTTTGCTGTAAATCCTTTAAATTTTGAGCAATTTGTGCGGATTGTAGTCTCGTTTGATCCAGCAAATCGGCTTGTTGGATAGCTACACCTAACTGATTGCCAACTTGAGCTAAAAATTTAACTTCTGAACTTTCCCAGTAGCGCGGCCCAGAATGTTGATAAGCTGCCAGCAAGCCCCAAAGTTCCTGTCCCAAAAAAATTGGGGCGATCGCATAAGCCTTCACCTGAAATTGCTCTAAAATACCGACGACACATTCCGAGTGACAAGCTTGATAGATATCGTCAACGGCTAGAGTTTGATTATTGCGATACCTGCCGCCTCGGTGTTGCTGCAAATAAGTATCTTCCCAAACTGTATTGATATCTTCCCCTACCAATTTTTTCCAGCCATCCTTGACAAACTCAGCAACATATTCGCCGCCCCAATCAGGATTAAAGTGATAGACAGCCATTCTATCGACTTGCATAAACTGACAAAGTTCTTGGGTTGCCGTCTGAAAAATCAGGTTCATATCGAGAGATTCTCGAATCTTTGTCACAACTTCAAACAGTATCCGCTGTTGCTCAGATGTCCTCTGGAGGTCGATCGTTTGCTGCCGCGTTTGAGCGAGCAAATCTGCTTGTTCTAATGCAACGCTCAACTGAGCTCCAACTTGCGTCACAAATTGGATTTCCGAAGTATTCCAATTGCGCGGGCTGTCGCATTGGTGCACGCACAGCAAACCCCAAAGTGCGCTGCCATTCATCATTGGCATAATTATTTGCGCCTTAATTTGAAATTGAGCTAAAAGAGCAGTGTGGCAGTCTGAGAGTCCCGCAGTTTCGATGTCTGGCAGCACTTGAATTTGTCCCTGACTGTATTTTTCTGCATACTTTTCGCTAAAGAAACGATCGTAAACTTTCACATTGATTGCTGAATCAAAAGCTGGCAAAACAGCTTCGGCAATAAATTCGCCTTCATTGAAATTTAAATCAGGGTCGAAGCGATAAATTCCAACTCTATCTGCAGTTAAAATCCGCCGCAGTTCTGTCGTTGTCGTGCAAAAAATTTTATCTAAATCGAGGGATTGTCGAATCTTAGTAACCACCTCAAATAGTATCCGCTCCTGCTCGGCTGCCCGCTGCAAATCAACTGCTTGCTGCTGAGTTTGAGCGAGCAAATCTGCTTGTTCTAGGGCGATGCTGAGCTGAGCGGAAATTTGGGTGACAAACTGAATTTCCGAAGATTCCCAGTTGCGGGGAGCCGAACACTGGTGTACGCACAGCAACCCCCAAAGGTCGTTGCCTTTCATTACTGGTGCAACTAAAGTAGCTTTCACCTGAAATTGAGCTAATATTTGCCGAAAACAATCTGGGAGTCCGACCTGTGTGATGTCGGGTAGTGCGTGAACTCGCCCCCGAGAGTAGAGCAGGGCGTATCTTTCTCCAAAGCAATGATCGTGTACTTTGACTGCCATTGCTGACAGAAAATCTGGCAAAACATCTTCGGCAACAAATTCGCCATCCTTAAATTCCGATGCAGGATCGAAGCGGTAAACCCCAACGCGATCGGCATTTAAAGCCCGCCGCACTTCCTGGGACATCGTGTTAAAAATCCTGTTCAAGTCTAGGGATTCCCGCATTTTTGCCACAACTTCAAACAGCACTCGCTGCTGTTGGGTCAACTGGTGCAGTTGATCCGTGCGCTCTTGAACTTGATTTTCTAAATTAACATTAAGTTCATCTATTTGTTGGTGAAGCTGTGAGTGGTTAATCGCCTGAGAAAAACTTCTGCCAAAAGTTTTTACTAATTCAAGTTCTTCAGCATTCCATTTGCGAACTTGGGCGGTTTTTGACTCTTTCCATATTTCAAAAGATATCCGAGATTGGGCGAGCCGCCCGTCGGCATCCAACTGTCCGGCCCAGAGAGTTTCGGTGTCAAATTGTTCTCGAAAAATGCTCAAGTAACCGAATATTTGCTGGCTGGTTCTGAGCGGTACGATTAAAATGCTACGAATTTTGGTCGATCGAAATGCAGGTTGCAGGCTTCTCAAAGTGCTAATTTTGTACAAGTCGGGAATTGCCCAAACTTGTTGCTCGCCGGATTTAAAATATTCGTGCCAGACGCTGTATTGCTCTACCTGCTGGTATTTTGCCGAAATTTGCATCCTCGGCCCGGAGCCACAAGTGTAGACTTTGAGTGTGGGAGTGGAATTGTTCGAGTCGGGCTCTAAACTGGTGATTTTGCTGTCGAAAATGCACAGCCTGCCGCCGGCTCCGGCTAGTGCAGCTACACATTCTGCCAAAGCTGCTTGCAGTTCCATCGCGGGGTGTGAGTGCAGGGCTGCGGTGACGCGGTTGACGGCAGCTTCCCGCTGAGCTTTGGCTTGGGCGAGGGCGAGGAGGGTTGATTGGGCTATGGCTACGCCGAGCTGATCTGCCACCATCTGAACGCCTTGCAGTTCCTCTTCTGCGATACTCCGGGATTCGGAGTGGTGAGATACCAACAACCCCCAGAATTCTGCGCCGTGAAAAATTGGTACTGCCAAGGAAGCTTTGACGCCGAGTGCGCTCAAGTATTCGGCGTGGCAGGGGTCGATCGCCCGAAAGCGCACTCCGTCGGGCAGCAGTTGACCGGAAACCGCGTCGCGGCGGGGACTTTGGCCGAGCAGCCCGGAATCGATATCGGCGATCGATCGCACTTGTAGTTGCGCGAACAGTTGGCGGGCGTGAGAGGGAATATCGTCTGCGGGAAAATGCAGCCCCAATAGCGATGGCAAGCGGTTGTCATTGATTGATTCGGCAATCACTTCACCGCTGCCGTCGCTATGAAATTTGTAGATTTTAACTCTGTCTGTTCCCAAGAAGGATTGAACTTCTGCTGCTGTGGCACCGAGAATTTCTGGCAGTTCTAGAGAGTGGCGAATGCGGTTGGCAATGCGATCGAGTAAATTTGCTCGATCGTAACTTACCTGGACATTTTCGATTTTTAATGAGTCCATTATTAATTTTTTGCTTTCCCAGCAATAAGAGTAAGCGGCTCAAAAGTTTTGTGCGTGTTTAAAAAATTGTCAAGCACAGTTATTTAATCAAAAATATGAATATCCTGAGAACAATCGTCGATTTGTTTTGTACCGCTAGCGAGCTGCCTTCAAACAGCAACTTCTGATGACTTTTTTCAATTTTGTGCGATTAAAACTTTTGTACCTTAATTAAATATAAACTTTGTAGACCCGGCCTTGCAAGCTCTTTACCCGAAAGCATGAAAAATGTCAAGTGTCAAGACTTGCAGAATTATTGATAAAACGGTCGATCGACCGTAACGCCAATTTTTATGCGATGTAGCGTCCTGACAGTTAGGACGTTCTTGATGGCCCAAAGCCATGCAGTCTATTGGTTCTTTCTGGTTCCATCCATCCATCCGTTACATCCCGTACATTGCTCGTTGCCGAATTTCCTTCTGCTATATTTACTCAAAAAAAAGCTCCTGCTTAACCGCAGGAGCTTTTTTTTGACTAGACCATCAAATCAGCGTAAGCTCGATCGATTAGTCCAAGTTAGGCATAGACATCACAGCTTCATTTTCGCGATCGATACCTCTCTCAAAACCAGCAACAGCAGCGCGAGCGCGACCCGCGTGCCACAAGTGGCCGACCAAGAAGAAGAAACCCATCACAAAGTGGAAACAGGACAACCAAGAACGAGGAGACGTGAAGTTAAACGAGTTAACTTCAGTTGCCACGCCACCCACAGAGTTCAAAGAACCCAAAGGAGCGTGAGTCATGTATTCAGCAGCGCGGCGAGCTTGCCAAGGCTGAATATCGTTTTTGATTTTGTTCAAGTCCAAACCGTTAGTACCGCGCAGGGGTTCCAACCAAGGGCCTTGGAAATCCCAGAAACGCATCGTTTCACCGCCGAAAATGATTTCGCCAGTAGGAGAGCGCATCAGGTACTTACCCAGACCGGTAGGGCCTTGTGCAGAGCCGACGTTAGCACCCAAGCGTTGGTCGCGGATCAGGAAGGTCAAAGCTTGTGCTTGAGAAGCTTCCGGGCCCGTCGGGCCGTAAAATTCGCTAGGGTAAGCAGTGTTGTTGAACCAGACAAAGCAGGCGGCGATGAAACCCATCAGGGACAAAGCGCCCAAGCTGTAAGACAGGTAAGCTTCACCAGACCAGATTAAGGCACGGCGAGCCCAGCCGAAAGGCTTGGTCAAAATGTGCCAAACACCTCCACCGATACAAATCAAGCCGAGCCAGATGTGACCGCCGATGATGTCTTCCATGTTGTTGACGCTGACAATCCAGCCTTCGCCACCAAAAGGAGAACGAGTCAAATAGCCAAAAATCACGGCAGGATTCAGAGTGGGGTTCGTGATAATACGCACGTCGCCGCCGCCCGGAGCCCAAGTGTCGTAGACACCGCCGAAGAACATGGCTTTAGCAACCAGCAGCAAGCAGCCGCCACCCAATAAAATCAGGTGATAACCGATGATGTTGGTCATCTGGTTTTTGTCTTTCCAGTCGTAGCCGAAGAATGAAGAATATTCTTCGAGAACTTCCGGGCCGCGAACGGCGTGATAAATGCCGCCCAAACCGAGAACAGCAGATGAAATCAAGTGAAGAACGCCGACTACGAAGAACGGGAAGATATCAATGACTTCACCGCCGGGGCCGACGCCCCAACCCAAAGTAGCGACGTGGGGCATCAAAATTAACCCCTGTTCGTACATGGGCTTTTCTGGGATAAAGTGAGCGACTTCAAACAAAGTCATTGCTCCGGCCCAGAACACGATCAAACCAGCGTGAGCGACGTGTGCGCCCAAGAGTTTGCCGGAGAGATTGATTAAACGAGCGTTGCCAGACCACCAAGCGAACCCAGAGGATTCTTGGTCGCGACCGCTTACATAGGAATTAGAGAGCGTTACCACGCGGTAGAACCTCCAACGATGTTAGTTTTGGGATTTTGGGTTTTTTGTGCCTCGGGCGATCGCGGTGAACCCGCGATCGCCCGAGGCACAGGTATTTGGATTTCCAATTAGAATTTAAAAAACTTAAATTAATCTGAAATCCAAATCCTGATTTTTTTAAAGTGCGTTACCGCGAGGAAGAACTTCTTCTGGGAACATGAAGTTTTCGTGAGGTTGGTCGATCGGAGCCATCCAAGCACGAATACCTTCATTAAGCAGAATGTTCTTAGTGTAGAACGTTTCAAACTCAGGATCTTCAGCCGCGCGCAATTCTTGAGAAACGAAGTCATAGGCGCGCAGGTTTAATGCTAAACCAACGATGCCAATGGAGCTCATCCACAAGCCTGTGACAGGTACGAACAGCATGAAGAAGTGCAACCAACGCTTGTTGGAGAAGGCAATTCCGAAGATTTGGCTCCAGAAGCGGTTAGCTGTCACCATCGAGTAGGTTTCTTCTGACTGAGTTGGGTTGAAGGCGCGGAAGGTGTTTGCACCTTCGCCATCTTCAAACAAGGTGTTTTCTACAGTTGCACCGTGGATAGCGCACAGCAGCGCGCC